>CAIQQO010000353.1 GCA_903873965.1 uncultured bacterium | reverse complement strand
GCAGGATAATCACTATTCATACACAACGCGATCTTCAGGAGCGCAATCGTGGGCGTGCCTCAAGCGACAGCGGGGCCGTGTATCGCTACGAGGCGCTGGCATCCGGACAGCAGTTTGGGTCTGCCATTATTTGTGATGGCGATGTAGCCGATGTTGCGCTACTACTTTCTTTACTGAAGGAAGAGTACACGCTGGGTGGCGCGCGCACCGCCGGTTATGGGCGGGTACAAATCAGCGGTGCAACTAAGGCCTCTGCTGATTGGCGTGAAACCGGGAAGATGGATGCTGCAGCAAGCAAAGAAATCAATGTCGTGTTGCTCAGTGATACGCTCATTCGGAATAGCGCCGGTCAGTATACTGTTGATCAAAGTGATCTATGTGCCGCATTAAGCTCTTCGCTGGGCGCGAAATTGACAATGCAAAAGGCTTTTGTTGATGCGCAGGCTGTAGGTGGATTTAACCGCAAATGGGGAATGCCACTTCCGCAAGCGCTGGCATTGAAAATGGGCAGCGTTGTAAGTTTCAAGGCTGATGTAGCGATCTCAGCGGAGCAATTGATGGCAGCAGAACAAATGGGTATTGGGGAGCGCCGCGCAGAGGGTTTTGGCCGCATTGCGTTCAACTGGCTCGATGCCGATCAGTACAATATCGAAAAGCTCCCCTCGCCGCCGTCGCCAACATCTATTGGCGATGACCCCTTAAGCATCGCGGCAGCGCAGCGAATTATGACCCGCATGCTGGATCAAAGACTGGAGAAAGCACTGATAGCGCGGGCCGGTAGCGTCGAGATAAAGGCGCCGCCGGCGCGTTCACAGCTATCTCGTCTGCGTAACATTGTCCTGAATGAACTTCGCGAGCAGGCATCCAGCAAGAATCGCATTGACGAATTCCTTGAGAAGGTGAAGTCTCGCAAGTCGACGCGTGAACAATGGGAACGGGCTCGCGTAAATGATGGTGCACTGAGTCAGAAGGTGAAGCTAATCGAATGGCTGGCGGACATGAATAAGATTGCCAGGCAGCCGGATATGTCAGATTGGCAGTCCACACTAGGGTTGGCTGACACCCATATGCCTCGCATTGGCACTAACGCGACTGCGAAGTTCAATTCTGGCACTCAGCGCGAGATGGCGTTGCGTTTGATCGCAGAAGTCCTCAAGCGCGCAGCGAAATCGGAGGGGCAAAATGGCACTCAGGAATGACGCTCAGATAGAGACTTTCTGGATGGGCGATCGGTCGCGTAAGATCATGGCCCGTATTGTGGTGGAGGGCAATCTGCAACTATGCACGCCAGCGCACTTTGGCAATGGTGACAGCAGCGATGCCACCGATTTACCACTATTGACGGATGCGCTCGATGACAGGTTGCCGTTATTGACAGGCACGTCATTGGCTGGCGCATTGCGCGCCTATCTGGGACGCGTCAGCGTGGATGTGGCGTTGGAAAAAGCTTTATTTGGCGGTGTAAGAAAACAGCGTAGTGATGATGAGTTACAGAGTCCTATGATTGTGGACGATGCGCTGGGCAAGCAGGCAACAGTTGAGTTACGCGATAGTGTGAAACTTGATCCCAAAACACGCACGGCCAAAGATGGCGCACTGTTTAATCTTGACACGTGGGCGGCTGGAACCCTCTTTCCGCTGCGACTTGAACTGGTGTTGACTGAGAAGCATGATCCGCAGAAAGCGATGCAGGCACTGGCTGCAGCATTAACTGGTTTGAGCAACGGCAGCATCACACTCGGCGCGCGCAAGCAGCGTGGTTATGGAGAAGTGCGCGTGGATTCCTGGCGCATTAGACGCTATAACCTTGCTGACAAAGTTAATGATCTTCTCGATTGGCTGGCGCATGGAAATGATCTATTAGGGGATAGCACAACCGTTGTTGAAACCCGCCGTGAAAATCAAGCTCGTCCGGATCGCGAAGTCATCATTTCTCTGCTGAAAGCGTTTGGCGCTAGCGCAGATCCCACAGGCAAAGATGTGGTCGAGATTAGAGCAGACAATTTCAAGATTTCGGCCACTTTTGCGCTCGAGGGTTCGCTCATGATCCGGGGCAGCACAGGTAAGGATGATTTGGAGCCAGATATGGTTCACCTGCATCTGAAACAGACCGGCGGCGCGATGCAACCCGTTATCCCAGGCACAAGCCTGGCCGGCGCCTTGCGCGCCCGTGCATTCAAAATAGCATGCACCTTGGGCAGCCAATCACAAGCTGATAAGTTGGTGGGCGACATGTTTGGCCCTGAAATCAAGGAAAATGTCGATCCCAAAGCCAGTCGAGTCATTGTCAGTGACAGTGTGATTGAGAAGGCGGAAACCGACTTGGTCCAGAATCGCATTCGCATTGACCGCTTTACGGGTGGTGTGGTCGAAGGCGCGCTTTTCAACGAGAAGCCGGTCTTTGCTAAAAGTGATACACAGGTCACTCTGCGCTGGCAGTTGCGAGATCCGCTGGATGCTGAGATTGGATTGCTGTTATTACTGCTTAAGGATCTATGGACTGGAGACTTGCCTGTTGGCGGAGAGATCGGCATAGGCCGTGGAAGATTGAAGGGCAAGTCTGCCAATTTGGTACATAACAGCAAAGATGGAGCAACAAAACACTGGCATCTGCAGGAGCAGGGCGGCAAATTGGATGTCAGTGGCGATAGTACAGCAGATCAGCTCGATCAGTATGTCAAAACGCATTTGATGCAGTGGTTGCAACGGATACAGGGGTGAGATATGGAAAAGAAAGCACTTCGCGAACTCGTTGAAGGGAAGACCTATATCACGGACCTAACGTCGAGTCTTGCCAGTCGACCTGATGTGGTCAACTGGCTGCAGACGCAGGCTGTGGCGGGAGACATTCTGCTCGCGCACGCGGAGAACGGCGTTGTGTGGGGAATATCAACTGCAAATGGTCATTGGGTTACGTCCAGTGGGGTTGTCGCGTCCTCACCCGCACTCTGCACTGACCTGCTCTGGGACGCCCGGTTGTTTAATGCAATGCGGGAGGTGTTTGTCTGGCGAGATGGCGATGGCGTCTGGCATGCCCGCGAGATCAAGGAAGGCGTCGCTGGAACGCCGGACTATATCGAGTGGTATGACGAAACACAGTTGTTATGGGGCGATCGATCACAGCAGGTCATGAAGGATGCGATTAACTTTACTGTGCTGAGTGAAGGTGCACAAGGACTGCGACATGCACTTCCACTGGAAGCGCTTAATATCACTGCGAGACCGGGCGGTAAAACGCGGATCGCGCTCCAGGTTCGTCATTATCTGGCTCAGGATGATGTTGCGCGCGTTGTTGCCAGTCGATTGTTTGGTTTGGCTGTACAGGAGAACTAACTCATGCCGCATGTAAACCCACAATATCGAAATCGTGAAGCGGTAGCGCCCTATAACTTTGTTCCGCTGCCAGACAAACCGCGTTTAGCTAAGGAAGCGCTGGATCACGACCGCTTTTATCGCAATACTGAGGACGGCGGGCAGGTCTATTCCGGTCAATTCAATTGTGAATTAACGACCGAGACGCCCTGTTACATTCGCGGACCGGTGAGTAGCGCCGATTTTAAGGCAGACAAAGAGGGCAAGGGCAAGTCCGACTTTTTCTCGATAGATGGAGGTAAGAATCCACGCATACCAGGGAGTTCACTGCGTGGTTTGTTCCGTGAACTGACCGAAATCGTGTCCTCGTCACGCATCGCAGGAGTCAGTCGGCATAAATTAGTTTATCGCGCTGTGGATACGACTGCTCTTGGCGTGCAATACCGGAAACGTATTATGGATGAGCCGACGAAGAATTTCTTCGTCCCTAAAGTCAAAGCTGGATATGTCCGCCAATGGCATGGCGAGTGGTATATCCAGCCTGCGCGTGAGATCAATGGCACTACCTGGTGCCGTCTCTCGCATCGATCTATGCCTTCTGGTATGGCGCCATGGCCGCCGACTGAGATCAAAGAGCGCTTTCATGTGGCGAATGAAGTCCAGTCCAGAAATGCCAAAACCATCTATGTTCAGGCGGGTAACAATGAATACCAGGAGGTGCGTGGCGGCTTTCTGAGCATCAAGTTTGCACGCGCAATACGGGCTAGTGAAGAAAGAGGTACTGGATTGATGGTAGCCGCGATGGCAGAAAGCGGCAAAATGATGTCCAAGAAAAGCGAGGCCGTCATCTTTGAGCCGGATCCAACAATGTTGCAGCCCGAACAAGGTTGGCTCCCGCTGAAATATGATCTTCCCAACGGTGAGGAGGTTGCCCTTGACCGTGACTACAGAGAGCAGATCAGCGACCAACAACGCGCATTACTGGGACCCAATGGGGCGTTGCAGGACATGCAGCCCGTGTTCTATCTGGTAGAGAAAGCAGAGCCGCATGGGCCTCAACGCCTTATATTTTTTGGACATACTTTCATGCTGAGGCTGCCTTATAAGTACGCGCCTGCAGATCATGTTGATTCTGCTTTGCGGGCTGAAGGACAGGATGACATTGACATGGCAGAGGCCATCTTCGGGTATTCCCGCATCGATAGCAACCGCAAGAATATGGCGCGTTCAGGTCGCCTCTCTTTTTCAGATGGCGCCTACGATGGCAATCTTCCTGATCCGTTTGAGCGCGAGATTGAGCCTAAGGTGTTATCCGGGCCCAAGCAGACCACCTTTCAGCATTATTTGCAGCAGAGCATGCCTGATGATAAGGAACGGTTGCTGAACTATGATGACCAGGCAGCATCAATTCGTGGTTACAAGCAGTACTGGCATCGTGGCAGAATCAGCATACTTGACGCGGAAGAGCGTGATCGGAAAAAGCTCAGTCATCGTACGCAGTACACCTCCATCAAGGCCGTCAAGACTGGAGCCAAGTTCAAGTTCACTATCCGATTTGAAAATCTGCGCTCTGAAGAACTAGGCGCTTTAGCATGGATACTGCGACAGGCAGGTGATGAAGCCTTCCGGCTTAAGCTGGGTATGGGTAAACCGCATGGCATGGGTGCCATCAAGGTGGTTTCGACATTGTATGTGACTGATCACACTGCTCGCTATCAAAGCTTGTTTGATTCTGGTGGTGGATGGAACATGGGGATTACCACTGGCAAGGAAGAGATTTCGGCAGCATGCACGGCAGCTTTTGAGCGATGGGCAGGCGCTGACCCAGGCACGCTGGCGACGACACCGCGAATTGCAGAATTATTGACGCTTTTGCGCTGGCCTGGACCTTCATCCGAGCGCACGCGCTATATGGAAATAGAGCACTACGATAGCAACGGCAGACGCGAAAATGAGTTCCGCACCCGTCCGGTACTGCCGGCGCCGACATTTGTTGTCACACCGCACTTCAAAGGCACAGAAGCTCCCCCGTCGCGTCGAGAGCCGGAGGAAGATAGCCGACCCTCTTCACAGCGTGGTGGCTACAACGCGCCGTCAACTGCGCGTCCGATTGTCCCGCCACCCCCTCCACCACCGCCAAAACCCGAACCTTTGCCTGAAGTGCGTGAGATTGTCAGCAAGGAAGCAAAGCAATTTAGCGAACAGATGGAGCAAAATCAGGTTAGCGAAGGCGCTATCTTTGAAGTGACTGTTGTCAAGATCAATGGAAATGACTATGACTGTCGCCTGGCTACAGGTATTAAAACACTGGGACGATTACCGCGCGACGAAGCCAAGGGGCTAAAAGTTGGCGATAAGGTACGCGCCAAGGTGAAGCGAATTGCTCAGAGTGGGGCGGCGATGCTGACCACGAAGGGTGTTCCCAAAGGAAATTAATCTGGGTACTGCTCTAGGCGCAGTTGATCTGTCGCCCCTGAAATTGCGCTGAACAACTGCGCTGGAGTACTATGATATTTGCAGGACAGACTACTAATTCGCTAACAACATGACATCCAAATCCAAACTTGTATTGATGGCTACGGGCGTTTACATCAACAATCGTTTATCGCAAGCACATAAAGACAGTCTTAAGAAGATTGGTGCAGATCAGTTGCAGAGTCTGTTGCATGGAGAGATTGACTGGCAGATTGAGGCTGAAGATGACGTTCTTGCTCAGTTGAACAAGCTTGATTTTGACACTGAAAGCGGATTGGTGCAAGCGTCACCCGAGATCAAAAGTCTGGCAAAGATCGGCATTGATGAGAATGACAATATCGAACTCTTCTCGAGTGAGACTAAAGATGGCATCCTGGCAGCGCGCATCACCATGCAGTTTATCCAGTCAAAGTGGCATTCGACAGTGAATATACAGGTAGTCGAAGGGCTTCAAATGGATAGTCCTGGTCAGTTTAGGAGTCGAGGTGTTCCTAACTATGTGCGGGGCTTGGTGCGTTTGCTGGAGGACCCGTCCAACAAGCATGGGCGAGACATTGTCCTGAATGCAACCGCAGGATACAAGAGCCTTGTTCCGTATACAACATTGGTAGGGTTGCTGTATCAGATACCCGTGCGCTATGTCTTTGAAACATCAACGGAACTTATTAACCTCCCGCCTCTCCCGGTTAGTTTTGATCAGCCCTTGTTCCGTCGAATTGAACCTTTACTGGCCCGAATCGAACGCGAAACCAGCATTTCGCAGAATCTTATACAAAAAGAACTGGTGCCCGCAGATCGAGATGCAATATTGGCATTGCTTGAAGAAGAGGGGGATCAGTTTACGATGTCTGCGCTTGGCAGCATGATTTACCAGCGCTATAGAACACCCTCAAAGTTGATGCCATCTCCCCGCAACCCGGAGAGCAAGGACCATACACGATCACTTAGCGAGGAACCTCATCGTAGCCAGGTATTTGAACTGTTCAAGGATCGTCTGGCTAAATGCGACTGGGTCGATGAATTCTGGTATTTGAGAGGCAGCACGGATCAACAGCGCCAGATTTCGCGCGTGGGTGATTTATTGCACATCACCTGCGGCGGCGTCGTGCTTAAGGTGAAGACAACAGCAACTGAAGATTCTCATTACGCAAAGATCATCGAGGAAATCAGGAGTCTCTTGTGATTCTCCTCAACTTCTCCCACCCCCTCACTCTCGCCCAACGGACGAAGGTCGAGGAATTGACCGGCCAGCCGATTGAGTGCATCATCGATGCACCGGCGCAGTTTGACCCGGCGCGTCCGTATGCAGAGCAGACCAGCGCCCTGATCGAGATCACCGGGCTGTCTGCGGGTGATTTGCAGACGTTGCCGATTCTGGTCAACCTGCCCAGTTATAACGTCATTGCGGGACTGATGATCGCGGAACTGCACGGGCGCATGGGCTATTTCCCCACCATACTGCGCTTGCGCCCGGTTGCCGGCAGCACCCCGCCGCAGTTCGAAGTGGCGGAGATGGTCAATCTTCAAAGTGTGCGCGATATGGCGCGCACGAGGCGATAAACAAGAATCATGCCCTGTTCGATTGAAATTCCACTCGACAAACGCCAGGTAGACCGCCTGCCGCACAATGCCATTCCGGCGCTGCACGCGAACCTTTTCCGCTGGATCGAGGAGAGCGACCCCGTCCTGTCGCGTGAGCTGGATCGGGGGCAGGGCGCCAAACCATTTACGGTCTCGCCTCTGTTCGTCGAGCAGGAGTGGGCGTCTTTTCGGATTACTCTGTTGCAGGATGCGCTGTTTGAGCATATCGAAGCCGGGATGCAGAAACGTCCGTGGGTCAATATTCTCGGCGACAACATGCCCATCTCCGGTCCGTTATCCGTCATGGCCACGACCTATCCTCTGCTGATGTCTGAGCCGGTGGCGCCCGGGCACATCATCCTGCGCTTTCGCTCGCCGGTCAGTTTTCGACGCAACGGCAAGGACTACCCGCTGCCGGAACCGGAATTGGTCTTCGACAGCTTTCGCCGGCGCTGGAATGAGTTCGGCCCGGAAGCGCTGCGGATCGGTGATGAGTGGAGCGCCTGGGTACGCAACAACATCGTGGTTTCGCGCTTCGACCTGCATACCGTGCCAATGCGCTTTCCTGACGGCGTCATGCAGATCGGCTGTGTGGGACGCGTTCAATTTGAAGTGAATGGGGCAGAGTCTCACAACCAGGCGGCTTTGCAAGCACTGGCAGGATTGATCGAGTATGCCTTTTACTGCGGCACAGGGCGCAAGACGACGCAGGGTATGGGTCAGACGGTGCGCCAGAAAACATGGGATGAATGAGCATGAGTTCACCGGCAGACAAGCGGTATGCCTTTATCGCCACGCTGGGGCTGGAACCGCAGGTCGTGACGGTGGTGATCGATCGGCTGCACGAAGATTACGGATTGCGTTTCGACGAAGCGGTCATCATTCACACGCAGCCACGCCCTGCGCCAACCGCTGAACCGGACGCAAGGCCGGACCTGATGCAGGCCTCGTTGGATGCCGTGCGTCGTGAACTGGCGCTGGCAGTGCAGACCGGGATTGTTGGCTTTGATAGTTATGTGCCGTTGCGCCAAGTCAATGGCGCTCCGATCTATGACATCTATTCTGAGCACGATGCCAATGCCGTCTTTCGCGCCATCGATAACGAAGTAGTGCGCCAGCGCGCAGCCGGGCGCGTGATTCACCTGAGCGCGGCGGGTGGGCGCAAAGGTATGACAATGTACGCCATGGTTGCCGCGCAGTTTCGTTTCAGGCTGGCGCATGACCGGCTGTGGCTGCTGGGATCAACGCCTGATTTCCAGGCTAAACGCCTGCTGCACACCGAATCGCGCGACGACGCCTTCATCATCCCGATTCCGATTGCGCCGCCGCCGGAAAGCTTCGAGGCTGATCTTGAGAAGCGTGGTGAAGTCTATCGCGGACTCGAAGCGCGTTTCAAGCAGATCCTCGCGCTGATCGTGGTGGATGGGCTGGGCAACAAGGAAATCGGCGAGCGCTTGAATTTGTCGCATCAGCGCATTGAACAACTGACCAGCCATCTGCGCATGCTGATTGAAGATCGCATGAGCACCCCGATTGAACCACGCTCTTTCCGCGAACAGGCTATTCGCATCTTCGGCCCCTATTTCCAGTGGCGCCAGTTGCTGGAACCATTCGAAGACTTCCCAGATCGCAAGCCCGGGGCCTAGCTAGAACCTGACCACACCTCTGACCATATCGCTGCCCGTTACGCCTGATTAGGGCGCGCCCTAACCAACAGTAGGGTGCGCCACATTGAATCGGTGATCGCTGCGTGTCATCATGTTACCCAGTTGCCGGATGAAGATAACGTGGGGGGTATCTCCATCCGGCGCTGAAATAACAAGAATTTTGTATTCCCTGGGAGGAAATATGACACAACCTGCAATACCGATGAGTGACAACGTATGGGCACTGGATTACTACAGCGATAGCCCTGTCAAGCGCGAAACCAAACCGGATTCTGCGCTGCCGCCGCCGACGCCCGGGGTGCACCTGATCGGACTGGGTACAGCGGGCGCAAGAGTGGCGCAATTAACGCAGCGATATTGGCTGGAACGGACGCGTCAGGGATTGGCGACGGCTTACCTCGACTATCCGATCCCCGGTATCAGCCCGATTCAGGTGCGGTTTCGCTCGGATAAGAACGAGGAACTGCGCGCCGAACCGTTCTGCGCGGTGGGGGAACCCACTGATCGGCGCGACCGCGCGCGCCAGTTCGAGCTGCTGCGCCGCCGTTATAGCCGCGATTGCATCCTGCGCGGCATTGCAGTATATGAGGATCGCAAACTGGGCATGAGCGGCGAGGGTGGCGGGGCCATTCCGAGCGTGACGGCGCTGGATATCGATTTGAACATCGTGCGCCTGTACGCATTTCTGCAGGAGCAGTTGCGCTGGCTGTACGGCGGCCACGAAAGCGAGTCCATGAGCGACCTGGGCGGACTGATCGTCGATATGGCGCATCAGGAGCAGCGTAAGAGCCGTATGTGGAACATCGTGCTGGTGGGCGGCGGCTCGGGCGCGACCGGCAACGCGCTGTTGCAGATCATGCCATGGCTGGTGCGGCGCATCTTGCGCGAGATGGGCATCGCCAATTACCGCTTAAGCGGCGTGGTGCTGGGGCCGCAGGCTTTCAAGGGCTTGACGCCGTTCATTGTTACGAATTACCGCGCATTGCTGTATTCGCTCGATCACATGGCGCATCACGGGCTGCATCGCGAGTTCATCAACGGCATGAAGATCGACATGGACCTGCCACCGTATGACCACGTTTTTCTGGTCGACGATAACCAGTTGCCCGGTGATGCTTCCGGACGCACGACCGAGGTGGGATTGGATGATTTCTACAATCGCAGCGCGCGGGCTATTGGCGTCATGCTGAGCAGTAATGCCTGGGAAACGGTGCTGGCGCGCGCGGTGAATGCGGATGCGCCGGCTGGCGCGGTGGATGATGGCCGACTGCGCTGGCTGACCACGATGAGCGTGGCCACGGCCGGGGTGAATAAACCGGCGCTGCTGGAGCGCGCGATGCGGCTGAAGCAGGCGAAATTACTGACGAGTCTGGCAGACCGGCTGGACGTCCACGAGGCGGCGCCTGAAGTACAGGAAAAAGCGTAGGACGCCAACGAGGGCGATCTACACCATGAATAAGTGAGGGGATCGAACAATGAGCGCTAAAAAAATGTTTGGAACGCACAGCGAACCGCAGGTGAAGAAGGAAGAACAGCATGATATTGAGGGGCGCCAGGTGCTGGATGCGGGCGGTATCGATGCCGGGTTGCCCGGCAGACTGATTCAACGTGAAGACAAGCGCAGCTATGTGCCAGTGCATCTGGATACGCTGCCGAAGAATGCGCAACCGGCTACGCTGGCGCAGCACATGCGCTATATGACGGCGCCCGCGTCGATTGGCGGACACGAACAGATTGTGAGTGCCAACCAGCAGGCTGCGCTGGCGCGCGCCGCACAAAGTCTGACAGATCGGCTTGCGGCGCTGGGCGCCAGGGTATCTTTCTCGGAAGTCACGCGCCAGACGCGCAACGCGGCGCTGGAACTGCGGCGCGGCTTTGATGTGCAGTTGCGCGTGATAGGCGACCCGTATGACAAGGCCGATAAGCTGTTGCGGCGCTGGCAGGACGAAACAGCGCGCGCGACAGGTGGGTCAGGCGGGCTGTTTGGGATTGTCAATCGCCTGTTGAGCGGGGCGGTGACCATGGCCGAAGCAGTCAATGCGTTCAATGAACGCGAAAGGCTGTCACTGCAACGCGCCACGTTACAGGCTGCGCTGGAGTTGATCGCCCAGGTCGTTGCGATGTGTGAACGGCTCAGCAGCGGCATGGAAGGCACGCGCGCCGAGGCCATCAATGGCGCGCAGGAAGCGCAACAGCAAGCCGACAAGATGATGCGCGATTTGAGCGCACAAGGGCGTGTTGCCGATTATGAAGTGGATGCGGACAGGGTGATTGAAGGCTCGGAAAGCGCAGACGACATCATTGCCGCCCTACCCGAGCTCATTGCCGAGGCGCGCGATAACGGCGGCGCTAACGTGGCGAAAAAGGCGTATAGCATTGCGGCGCGCAATACGGCCACAACGCTGGGGGCGCTCGATTTAACAGAACTGCTCAAGCGCGAGGCGGCGCATACGACTGTCAATGGCAAGAATGTCGAACCGGAGCGCGCGCCGTTGATCGTCGCCGCGCATGTGCTTGATATTGCGCGCCGCAAGCGCCCTGGCGTGCGCCTGACAGACGACGCGCGGGCGCGTGACTTTGTGCTGCAAATCGGCAGCGAAACGCGCCCGATGTTTGCTCATCCCAGCTTGATCGCAGCGCGTTTCCATCGCCCGCACTACGAATTGGCCTTTATGTGTGTCCATACCGATGTGGCGGTGGATGAACTGCAGGTGATGCGCGAAGGGGTGGATGATTTTCGCGAAGCACTGGGCAAACGCGAGTTCTTCATCATTGAGGAGATCGCGGAAGCGTGGCAGAACGATGGCGTCGGGGATGCGCGCAGTGTGATCGCAGACACGGTGGAAATGACGGCCGACATGGTGGCGCCAGCTTCCAGTAACGGGCATCACGCCAAGGATATTTGATCATGGCAACCTATGAAGCCTACGTGACGCTGGGGGATGGGTCTGTCGCCATCAGCACGGTGGAGATTCCGCTGAGTGTACGGTCGCAGACAGGTGACGTGGCAGCGCCGATTGCCTATTTGACGCTGATTCTGCCGCATGGTCAGGAGCTACCGCTGCAGGGTTCACAGATTCGCATGGTGTATGGCGATCAAGGATGCGGCGAATACACGATCCCATTGAAAAGGTGATTTTAGACATGAGTGCGGCCTGTGCGCGGGATTGATGGAGGGGAAGGATGATTAACAGAGTTTGCCTGGTTCAGGTAATAGCGGTGCTTGCGTGCCTGGGTGCGGGTCGGTATGCGCCGCCGGCGCCTGGCGCGCGCGTTGCTGCGCCGTTAGCCGACACAGTGGCAGAGGGGCGTGTCACGACAGGCCCAGTCGGCGCATTCCAACACAAAACTATCGTGATTGATGTGGGCACTGGCCCGGTGCTGCTGGCGGCGCAGCCGGATGGCATGGGCGATCTGCGCACAGATGATCAGGCTGCCCTGGTCGTGCAACGGCCTGACGGAACACGGGCGACATGGTCGCATGATTATCGCGCAGGCAGTGGCGCGATCGTGTCCATTGCGCCGCAGGATGTCAGCGCGTTGTTCGCGCGCGGGCGCCACACGGTGACGCTGACGCTGGTGGACTTGGCTGCGCCGGCACATTCTTCGAGCGCTTACTACCTGGTCTATGCAGCGCCGCCGGCAGTGTCTGTCATCAGCCTGCCCACGGCTGCGCTTCCGACCGCGATGCCGACCAGAAAACCCCAGGCGACCGCGCCAGGGCAGGTTGCAGCCACGCAGACCGCTGTCAAGGCAACGCCAGAACCAGCCTTCATTGCACCGACCCTGGTTTCAATTCAGGGACAGCGTGTTGCAGAAGGAACAGAGGCGTCGGGGATAACAAGCCAGGGACTGGTGCTGAGTGTGGGAGCTACAGTGGCCACGGCGACGCTTGTGGTCGGCGCTGTGCGGCGCAAACGCTCGGCGGTGCTACGGGATGCATTGGCGGGCATTGCGGAGTTGTACGACGCCGGGACGAATGAGCGGGTTGAGGGGATTGACCTGACGCAATTCAACGGTAGCGTGGCGGTGTATGCGCATCCCCTGCGGTTCGCAGCCAGACACGAACGCGGCGTTGCGGTGGCATGGCTTTATCGAGATGCACATGGGATGCAGTGTCAGGTTGTGGCGCAAAAGGACGCTGCGCCAGTCACGCTGAATGACATGGACGAAATCGGAATTAACGAGCAGGTGACGCTGACCTATCGGGCGGCGCTGCCATCTGCCAGCTTGAATCAAGGGGGAATACTGTGAGTCATTACAAACGGCATCAGCACGCCCGGCGAGAACGGACGGCATATACGCAGGAAGAATTCGTTGATCAGTATGAAGGAGGCATCGCGCCTGAGAATTATCCACCGCCGCTGGTCGATGAGGCTGCGCCGGTCGGCGCAAGGCAGTCGATGGGCGATAGCGTGAGTCGGCTGTTTCACAAGTTGGGCGATATGCTTCCGGGATCGGCGCGCCACGCAGACAGCGGTGTTGATACAGTCCATTCTGCAGCAGAAATGCCCTATAGCGGCGCGCCGATGGCCGCGCTGGGCAGCCTGCTCAACGGGCTGAACTGGGATGGCGTGCGCGCGGAAGTCGATCAGGAAGCGCGCAGTCGCATCGTCATCGCCAGCGCGCCAGGCTGCGGTAAATCTGCACTGTTGAATGCGTTGAAAAACGCCGCTGTCTCACGGGTGGAAGCAGATGGTGGCCCGACAGGCGCAGACGTGAAACTGGAAGATATAGGCTTGTTCAGCCTGCTGACAATTGTGCCGGCGCATTTCGAGGCGTCGGACATGGGCGAAGGGATGATGATCAACCAGGCCTGGCAGAGCATGCTGAGCGCTGATATGGTCATCTGGATGCTTGATGGGAGAGCAGGCCTGCGCGCTTGGGAGCATGAGTGGATTTGCCGTGTGCGCAGCACCGGCAAACCGATGCTGGTCGTGATGAATATGCGCCATGGTTGCAGCGGATCGGAGCGTGATGTGCATTTCGAGCGGACACTAGGTTGCGCTGTCCTGTCGTTTGACGCCAGCGATGGAGCGCAGGCCGCTGCCGTGCTGCTGCCGAAAGTGGTGCAGACCTGCGACAAACTGACTGTGGCGCTGGGGCGCGAAGTGCCTGCCTGGCGCGAGCAGGCGGCGCAGCATGTGATTACCCGTGCATCGGCCATCAGCGGGCTGGTGGGCGCGGAACCTGTGCCCCTTCTGGACATTCCCTATCAGGTCACGATGCAACTGCGCACCATGCTGCGGCTGGCCGCGATTTACGGGGAACCAACGGGCGACCGTTATAGCCGCGAGATGCTGGCTACCATGATCACCGGCGTCGGCTTGCGCATTGCGGGACAGCAGTTGACGAAGATGGTGCCGTATGTGGGCTGGCTGTGCTCTGGCGCCTTTGCCGCCGGTGGGACGTGGCTGATGGGCAAGGCGGTACAGCGCTATTTTGCCGAAGGACGCACTATCTCGGTGCCGCGACTGACGATTCGGCTGGAAATGCGGAAAACAAAGCAAAAACGCGCAGATTCACCGCAGGAGGAAGCATGAACACGCCTGTGATCACACTCGCAGACGTGTGCGCTCCCGACAGGCTGATGCGCGCATGGCGCAAGGTGAAGGCCAACGCCGGTATGCCGGGCGTGGATGGTGAAAGCATTCGCGATTTCGACGGACAACTCGACCGGAACATGGACACATTGCGGCGGGCGGTGCTGACGGGACAGTATCACCCGCTGCCAGTGCGGCGCATCTGGCGCCCAAAACCTGATGGAGGGCGACGGCCAATCGCTATCCTGGCGCTGCGCGACCGGATTATGCAACGCGCTATGCACGAGGCGTTGACACCCTTGTTTGAGCGCCGTTTCCTGCCATGCAGCGTTGGCTATCGCGAAGGGCAGGGCGTGCCCAATGCCGTGGCGCGCATCGTTGATGGGCGGCGACACGGCCTGCGCTGGATAGTGGATGGCGACATCGACAAGTGCTTCGACAGCCTGGACCACGGGCTGCTGTTGAACCTGGTGGGACGCGAGGTGCGCGACCGGGCTGTGCTTAAGTTGATTGATGCGTGGCTGCATGCCGAAGTACTGAATGACCTGACGTCAGCTTCGCATCAAAAGCCGTCTGCCGGAGCGCCGCAAGGTGGGGCGTTGTCGCCGCTGCTGGCCAATGTCTATCTGCATGTGTTTGACGCAGCTTTGACGCAGGCGCGCTTGATGCTGACGCGTTATGCGGACGACTGGGTGGTGCAGTGCCCAGGCGAGGTGCAGGCGCGGCGGGCGCTTGATCTGGCAAAAACCGAACTGCGCAAGATCGGACTGAACGTCAACGCGCACAAAACGCGCGTGACGTCATTTGAGCAAGGTTTCTGTTTCCTGGGTGTGTTCTTTCTGCGCGACGAACACTTTTATCTCTCTCCGGGCGCAGCCTCTAATCGCGATCCGAGCGTGGTTGCCGACGCCATACGTCAGCAACTGGGTGACAGAAGTCAAGGCAGGCGGTGAAAGATGGCAAGTTATTACGTACGTGAACAGGGAGCGACGATTCATAAGGTCGATCAGCGCCTGGTCGTGTTGAAGGACAATAAGGAGTTTGCGCGTATTCCGCTGCATCAACTGGATCAGTTGATCGTGATGGGTAATGTGCAGATGACCACACAGGCGATGGGGGCGCTGCTGAATGTGGGGACGGACGTGGTGTTTATGTCGACCACGGGCAAAATGCGTGGCAGGCTGACGGCGGACGATTCGAAATATGGCGAGTTGCGCGTGAAGCAATTGCAAGCGCTGACGAATGTGGCTACGGCATTAACACTGGCCAAGCGCATCGTCAGCGGTAAAGTGGCCAACCAGGAAGCAGTGCTGAATACGCGGGGTGTTTCAGATGCTGCGCCAGGCAGGAGTCTCGTTGTCGGCGGACGCGCTATGACGCCACAGGCAAGTGGACCGGCGATGGAGCAGCAGTTGCGCGGGATGCGCATGATGCTGGCCAGTGGGCTGGCCGCCACAGATGCCGATGCCTTGCGCGGATTTGAGGGCAAAGCCGCCACCTATTACTGGCCGGCGTTTGGGCAGCTGCTGCAACGCGATCTGGGTTTTAAGGGGCGCGTCTATCACCCGCCCACCGATCCAGTGAATGCGCTACTGAGTTTCGGGTACGCGCTGCTGCAAAAAGACGTCACGGCAGCGGCCAAGCTGGTGGGGTTTGATGTATATATCGGATTCTTCCACACCGTTCAGTATGGGCGTCCTTCATTGGTGCTGGATTTGATGGAGGAGTTTCGCGCAGTGGTGGTGGATGTCGTGGTGCTCGACCTGATCAACGGTGGCAGGATGACCGCAAATGATTTCAAACGTGATGAGGCCGATGGGCCGGGAGTCATGATGAAACCCGATGCCCTGAAGCGCGTCATCGAGGCGCACGAGCAGCGGCTAGAGCAGGTCTTTGTGTACGTTATGACAGGCGAACAGGCATCGCTGCGGCGTTGTATCGAACTGCAGGCGCGCCAGCTGGCGCGGGTGATCAAGGGTGAAGCTGAGCAGTTCATGCCTCTGCAACTGAGGAAAACGACGTGAGGTGGGGATCGTGATTGCCAACCTTGCGAAGGCGTTTATGCAGGTGATGGGTTGTGCCGGGAACCTTCGCAAGGAGGACGATGATGTTTGTAGTGGTTTGCTACGATATTCCGAACGATCGGCGGCGCACGAAGATCATGAAGCTGCTGAAGAACTACGGCGCGCATGTACAGGAGAGTGTGTTTGAGTGTGAACTGCAGGATACTCCCTACAAACGCATGCGCGAAGGGCTGGCCAAACTGATCGTCGTGAAAGAGGATAATGTGCGTTTTTATTTTCTGGATGAAGACGCCATCAAAAAGATTGAGGCGATTGGTAATCGACCGGTGGAGCGGGCGCAGGCGTTTTATATTGTTGATCTGAAGAAATGAACATAGACACGCAAGGCGGGCAGCATCATGGCAATGTCGGGTCGTCGGGTTTGGCATCTTCCAGTGCCATGAAGCTTTCCAGCGTCATAACGCTTTCCAGCGTCATGATGCGGTCGATGCGGAAAGTGCGTTCATCCTGGCGCAGGTTGCACCAGGCGATGAGATAGGGCACGGCGCCGCGCCATTCGATGCGACGGGGTTGCACATCGCGCAGGGTGACCTCATCGCTGCCAGCAGCATGGTAGGTCAGTCGCATGGTTGCGCCTGTGGAAATGGCTTGCTCAAGCTGTTTTCGAATGATGTGGGAAGACTCGTCATCCGCAGGACGCGCAGCAGCGGATTCACGCAAGCGTGATTGGCTGCGTTGTATGAGTTCCGCAATCCCGACGTGAATCGCTTCCACCAATGCTGGTTCCAGGCGTGCGGCCACTGTTTGTATCAACGCATACGGCGCAGGCGCGCCCGAAACCAGCCCTTCAGATGATATTAAGTGCGGGGCAAAGTCAGCGATATGCTGGTTGAGTTCAAGCGCCTGGTAGATCATCGCCCAATCCGCCGGTTTCAGGCCATCCAATAATGGGCGAGGCGCCTCATTCAACAGGCGGCAGTGGGCGAAGAACCCAAGGCGCTTGAGTCGGCGACTCAGTGCATCAACCTTGCCGGAACGCAGTTCAGCCGTATTGGGCGACAGACGGCGCAGCTCACGTTGAAAGGCTTTGCGTTGCATAAGCTGATCGAGTAAGTCGGGGGAATTGGCTTGCAAGAGGATAGCAGGACGTAACTGCCATTGCTCATGCACACTGAGCCATCGGTGCAAGAGTAAACTGACGGCATGTGGGACGGCGTCGCCTATGGCGCGTTCGAGTAATAGCTGTAACGCATTAACACTGAGCCCCGTGTCATACGCGTGCAGGACAAGTTCATGATTGAGTGTAAAAGAGCGCGGACGCGAGACGGTCAATAGCATGATGCGAGCGAGATCATAGAGTAACGGCCATGCTGCAGGTTTTGACTCGACAAGTTGCAACCCGCGCAAGGCCTGATGATGTGGCCTGTCGAGAACGAGGGATAAGGGTGAGATAGCAGAATCCACAGCAGTTGATTTTGGCTTTACCGGCTTGCGCAATAAGGTTGAGGCTGAACGCGTGAGCGTCAGATCAGATGGATGAATGACGCCAAACCAGCACAGAGCAATGAGTACAGCGTGCAGCAACGTGGTGGTGCGAGCGTCAGCATCCTTGATGCGCGGCTCGATAACAATGGGGAGAACAGCCAGAATGTTCTGGGAAAGGGTGTTCTGCGGATTTTGAGGATACAGCAACGCAGATAGCACATCTCCAAAACGGAACTGACGCGATTGAGCGAGGCCGGCTTTGATGACACGCCAGCCGGGCAAGCGCAGGCGAGACCAGATCAAAGCAGAGGAAGTGGTATCAGATAAAAATGCCTGAACCAGGAAAGCAGCTCTTATAGACATTGAAGCATGGATCCATGAGGAAGCGGCTGCGGAAGGTTTTATCAGCACTCCGCGTGGAGAGGACGTAGCTCCAACAAGACCTGCAGAATGGGCAAGGAAAAGGGCAAAACGAACGCGTTGAGTGGGGAGATCATGGCGCAGAGAAGGGATGATGGCATCACTCAATGGCAGCATAAGTGGGTCTAAATGATGAAGCGAAGTAGGTGGTAAAAACAACTCGCCGCGCAGTTTGACATCATGGGACTGCAGGAAAAGAAGCAAGTTGAATACATCGTACAAAATATCGTAAAAGGCAGGGAAACGGGGCATATTCCAATTAAACAGCAATAAGGATATAAAATGAAGCAGGGAAAGATGGCATGAAAAAGACGCGTTCTGGATGGCCTATGTTAGATCGTTCGTTCCAAAGAGAAACGTGGAAATGAAAATGGAAT
>CAIQQO010000352.1 GCA_903873965.1 uncultured bacterium | reverse complement strand
GGAGGGCTTTCACCCTCACCGTCACTACGCTACCTTGGGAGGCAGCTTGATGGCATCACAACCTGCCCACGTGATCGTGCCCGTAGTGGCATAGACCGTGATGCTCACTGGCGTCGGGCTGCGCCTCTTGGCACTGAAAGGAACGACCTTGCCACCGTCCTTGCGCTTACCACCCTTGGCAATCGCCGCCTTGTTCAGTTGCAATCCTGGTATCGCTACCTGGATGGCTCTGACCAGCTCTGGCAAACGCGACATGTCGAACCCGTGAGTCACGTTGACTAGCTGACCTGCGCCAGCGATTAGTTCAACGGCTTCGGCTTCGCTCATCAGATCGAGTTCATCGGACATTTTGGATCTCCTGTCTGGACATGGATAGGAATTTGCCTACCCGGCCAAGACGCCCCGTTGTCGAAGACGCTTTCAACCCGCGGAAGCGGCCAGAGAACTGACCCACCAGGGCGGAAACTCGCGCTGTGCTGCGTGCCGGGTTGTCGTAAACCCTACAGGCCAGGCGGGATTCGAACCCACCACATACCGGCTACTGGCCTTGCCCGATCAGTCCTGCAACCGATAGTAGCCATCCCGTGACGCTTGTTGCGCCAGATAGTCCACTAAATTGTTGCCCTGGCAGTTCGCATGTCCTTTCACCTTGTGAAAGTTGATGTGAATCTGCTTGGTTGTCTGCGCCACGTTAATGGCTTGCACGATTGCGTCGATGGCCGGTTGGTTACGCGCCCAGTTGTGGCATAACCATCCGATTGCCAGTTTGGAATCGGTATGACATTCAATGGTGCTTTCGGATTCAGCGTCCTCGACCATGCGGAGAATGGCATACAGTTCCATCTGGTTGTTTGTAGTATTCGGCATCCACCCTGAATCGCTTTCGCCATTCAAGGTGAACGCCCAGCCACCGACGGACGCACTACAGGCTCCGTCGGTGTACGCGATGTATTCCAGACTACTCCTACTTAACCGTCAACTTGCAATCCCACGATTTCGCGGTCTTGCGTGTGATTACCGCACAGTAGATTCCAGGCTCAGGCTGGAAACTGTTGGGTGCAACCATTCCAAGCGTATCGGCTGGCAGCCCTTCGCCACTGTTCGGCTTCATGCCAGGTGCATTGGCGCGAACGATCTTCTTGATCGTGGACTGTCTGGCGTCTTTCTTGTCTGGCACGCTGATGTCGTCCACGACCACATCACAGGTGATTACCGGTAAGCCGCCAATCTCACCCTGCAACGACTCTGACAGGACGTTGTACAGGCCAAGCAACACCACATGCTCACCAACTTTGGCCGACTTGCCGGGTTTGTTGGTGATGATGTAACTCACATCATCTTTGTAAACAGACGCAGCAAACACCGAACCGGCAGCCGCATGTGGGGACTGGCTGCCATGCGCCACGTTCCATAGCGCCGACGCGCGTTCCAGCCTGGTGTACTGAGCGAATTGCTCGTCATACGCCTTCACTTCGGCGTCGTAGTACACCTTGAACTGGTCGATGGAGTCGCTATCAGTCCAGTTGGTGCTGCCGGAGCGCACACCATACTTGCGATTCAACGACGAAGCACCCTCGATCAGGTCGTCGTGATCGGGACGTATAGCCCAATAGCGATATGTGGACAGAGGATTAGCCTCTACGCTGTAGGTGAGAAACTTCACCATCTGGGGCAGTGTGATCTTGAGTATCTCCGGCACTGTACCGTCCATCGACGCCGGTATACTGGTTCGCTCTTCCTCTTTGGTCATGTTGTCTCTGGCGAAGATGGGCAGGGTGTGCTTAAAGGCCATCGGGTCTTTGTGCCACCTGCACCACGGCGCGGAGCCACCCAGAACGCTAGAGATCATGGCCTGCATGATGGACAGTTGGCGGTAAGCCTTCTCGACGTTCACGTCCGTCTTGAACCCATCAGTGCCGACTTTGACCCAGAAATTGAGCCACCAGTCAAGGTCTACCTTGCTGCTTGCCACGCCCATCGTGTAGCCCAACTCACGCGCCAGAGCAGCGCGATCCTTGACCGCGTAGGTTGCGGCCATGATGTTGGTCGCAAATCCCACGATCTTGGTACAGACACGCGACTTGAGAATCATGTCAATGCGCTTGTCGCCATTGGCCTCAAAGCCGGTGTTTGTCTTGTTGAGCTTGTCGGTGTGCTGCACCGGCAACTCGCGGCATGTGCGCCACAGGATGGAACGCTCTGAGCAATCCACCACGACAGCGCCATCACCATCGAAGTCGCCGCCCATGTGTTTCCACATGTCGGCATTGATACCTATGGCGTTACCAGCTTCGTAGTGCATGGTTATACCGAAGTAGGTGTCAATAGTGATGTTCGTCATGCCACGTATGGTCTTTATGCCACCCTTGACAGACGCCATCTTGACATCTTCCTCGCATATCACCAGGTCGTACTGGTTGCCCTTGATAACAAGCACGCTGTCGTCTACGACACCCATCTGCCCCTTGGCAAAGAACTGCGTGTTGTAGATCGTGTACTGGTCTACGGGCATAGCGTCAATGCGCTTGATCTCCGCTTCGACGTTGGCCTTTTCATCAGGGATTGGCTCAACGGCTGTTTCCGAGTCGTTGCTGTCCATCGGATAGCGCCCAAGGATCAGCTTGATGAGCGATGCCACGCCGCCCATGCGCTTTTCGGCGTCATAAACGATGGTTGACGGGACAGCCACCTTATACTGACCCGCCATCGGGATGCTTGTGGCAGCGCGAACTGCTGACTCCTGGCTGTGCTTATTCAACCCATTTGCCACGTAAGGATGAAGAATCATCGTCGGGTCAAGGCTGATGTAAATCTCCTTGTCGTTCAGGCGTAGCCGATTGCTCTTGACCATCTCGGTTGGGTCAGTCAATCCAGCAATGACTTCCTGGAAGTACTGAATAGTTTCCAGATGAAGAACCTTGCTCCACGAAAGACGCTGCGCCATGTGGAAGCTATCGCGCACCACGCCCAGGTCGATGCCCATGCACTTGTTGCGGATAGTCAGGTTGGTTGTTCTGGTCTCATACCCAAACCCGTCGTCAACAGGATACTTGTCGGCGATGAGTTCGCCCTTCTTGGCGATGTAGATGCGAAGTGTTCCGCGCCCAGCGCCATACATGGCGTTGGGCATATAGGCGCGTCCTGCGCGTTGCCCATCTTCGCTCTTCTGCGCCATTCCGGTCAGACGTAGCGTGTCCTCAGTCAAACCGATGGTGAGGCCTTTCTTGATGGCCGATCCCCAGGCATAGCAACCGTAGAACGTCTTGCCGTTGATGGCGCGATGGTCTTCATCGCTACTGCCATTTATCGCTACGGTGATTGGCTTTGCCAGCAACTCTGCGTCCGGCTCATCAGCGCCGTTGTACAGCCAGTCGATCAGCACAATGGCCTTGTCGCTGAAGTACTCGGCCCATACCGTGTTGGCGATACTGCGCTTTTCGCCTGTTGGGTAACCGTTGCGGTCAATCACTACCACCGACAACACGCTCTCAATGGCGTGGAACACTGGCGCATGCGATACTGCTGGCGCTGCTGCCTGTGCAGGTGCATCCATGCGCATGACACGCGCCAACACACCATCAACGTTGAGCTTACGGACACGGCCACGTCCATTATTGGTTGTGGCAAAGGCGAAACTTAGCTGTGCTTCGCTGCCAGTTGACAGCACGTAGAAACCGACGAGTGCGAGCATCACGCACAATGCTAGAATCAGAGAATTCACGGTATTTCTCCATATCGTGAACACCGATCGGTGGTAGTGCGTAGATTAATGGTCTACGCACTACCGTTAAGGTGTCGTCCACCACCATGCGTTACACCAATCACGCATGGCGGGCAGGGCGTCAAATTGCTCTACTTGATGCGACGACCGTTGACGTACACATGGCACTTGCCATCGCCACTGCGACGTGCCGCATACTCAGCCTCGCGCTGCGCTGTGTAACGTGCCTCAATCGCCAGATACGCCTGGTGTGATGCGTCTTCGGCTGCCCAGCGTGCATTGCGGCGCTTACTGCTTACGACCATCACGACGACGAGCACGACCATCGCAACCACAGCGGTAACGGCTATGACTACGCACTCAACGGCGTGCTGTGCTGAAACGAAGGCGGCGAAACCGAACACGAAGGCGACGACGGCCAGAATGGCCACGAAAGAAGGGATGAACCTGGACATGATGTCCTCCTGCCGACATAGCGGAATTGAGGGTATGGGGTACCCCCGGTGGCATCACGAACTATGGTGTGATGACACCATTAATACCCATACAAATCCCCGGAGTTCCATGGCACATTTCGGAGTACACTGTCGCAATGTGCCCGAATCACGTTTCTGTGTTCAGGCAAGCACTCTACTTGCCATACATGTTTTTATGCGCAGGGTCCGTCATTATTGCGATCATCTTCGCTTTCAATGGTTGGTTTAGACGTCAATCCAGTTGGGTTGGCGACAACAGTTACGGCAAAATGGGGCTGATCAGCGTTCTTGTTGGGCCTATCTCATATGCTCTGGCGATAATCTCCCCTGCGGTACCAGTATTGATTGGCATGATTGGGTTTGCGCTGATCATTAGCCAGCGCGGCGTTAGAACGACGACCAAAGCCAAAATGCTGTTTGCTGCAGGTATCGTTGCAGCGTTACTGGTCTCATTGGCATCGTGCTTGTTGTAGCGTTCAAACTTTGAGAATCACGCCATTGAATCAGCAACATAACTGTCCTACACTTTCGCTATGAAAGTGATTGGAGTGATACCCGCAGTACTAACCGAGAAATACCCTTCGTTCATTCTTCCTGCCCTGTTCCCCATTGACTACGATGTAGTGGATGGCAAGCGCCAGTTGCGTCCTATCATCCAGGTGGTACTTGATGGTATGGTGAACGCCGGTGTCGAGATGATCGTATGTGTCGTCAACGAAGCCAACATGGAAGTGATGCGTTACTTCAAAACCGGCGAGCAATTTGGAGTTCCAGTTGCCTATTTGTGGACTGGCGGCAACAGCATCGTTGGTGCGGTGGATTCAGCCTATGCCATGACAAGGGGTAATACTGTCCTCATGGCAATTCCAGGCGTGACGAATCGCAAGAGCATCATCGGGGTATTGAATCGCCACCATCAGGGGTCACAGGCGTTGACGGTCAGCGTGGCACCGAATGTGAAGGTTAGCGAGGATGGTAGGGGATTGCGTCGGCGGCTGAGAGAGCGCTGGCGGAAACCAACAGCAGAGCGAGTGCAACAGAATTTCGATACTTGGGTGTGAGCATGATGAGATGACGGAGGATGGGTGAGTTCATGGTTGTTTTTGTTGAGCGGTG
>CAIQQO010000351.1 GCA_903873965.1 uncultured bacterium | reverse complement strand
TTTTTCGAGTCGGTTTTATCTTCCATGATGGTATTCCCCAATGTCTTATTTATAGCACGTTAATGGATTCCTGGTAGCACAAACAGCCGTGGTTTCGTGTCATTGTCGTCCGGGGCGAACGGACGCAAGCGTAAAACGTAAAACGTAATTCGGATTCCGAATCCGTTCTTTTTACGTTTTACGTTTCACGTTTTACGCGTTACGTTTCACGTTTCACGCGTCGCACTTTGTTTGTGAGACTTATACTTATCTCATATGCAGTGTTTCCTTTGTCACAAGCCCATCTCCGGTCGCTATATCAATGCCATGGATCACGAGTGGCATCCAGAGTGTTTCGTCTGTGCGGCTTGTCAGAAGCCCTTCGACGGCAGTTTTCAGCTGCACGAGGGCAAACCTTATCATGCCGCGTGTTTTCATGAGCGATTCAGCCCGCGCTGCGCCATAGGTGGCGAACCGATTCGCGCGGCCTATCTTCAAAATGACTGGGGCGATGTGTACTGCCCCGATCACGCCAAGGATTGCCCTGTGTGCTTCAGTTGCCATCGCCCGATCTGCCAGCGGTTGACGCGGGGCGGCGTCGCGTATCCCGACGGCCGGGCGATGTGTAACCAGTGTCGCAAGACCGCGATCGACCAGCCGGAGCGTGGTGCAGCCGCTGTGGCCCTTGTGCGCCGCACCCTGGCGAAGCATGGTATTGACCTTAAGGATGTCCATGTGCCGATCCGTCTGGTGCTGCAGCCCGAACTGGATGCGCTCAATAGCAAACGCAAGGGCGCAAAGACATGCGGCATGATGCGTTCGCGCATCTTCACTGAGGACAAACGCGTGGTCAAGCGCGTCGTCGAAGAGATTCTGGTGTTGCGCGGCTTGCCGGAGGAGCATTTTGCATCCATCATGGCGCACGAGCTGGGGCATGCGTGGTTGTTCCTGAATGAGTATCCCCCATTGCCCGATGCCGTTGAAGAAGGGGTCTGCGAATTGTGCAACGCCTTGTGGCTGCGCAGCCTGGCCGCGACGCCATCCGCGCTGCGGCGGTTGAAGATCATGGCGGCAAGCGACGATGCCGTGTATGGCAGAGGTTTCCGTGCGGCGGACAAAGCCCTGCAACGCCTGCCGCTTTCGACCTTGCTGGCGTTTGTGCGCCACCAGCGCCGTTTCCCCTGAACCTTTTGCCCGTGCTGTGTTTGCACATTTCATGAGTTGTGCTTGAATATTCTGAAGGGTAATGATGCGGTAAAGCAAAGTGAGGTGCTTTATGACAGGTCAGTCGTTTGTTCGTCTACGCGCATGGTTTCTGTGCATCGTGCCAAGTCTCATTGTTGCCATGATGTGTGCTGCCGTGGCGCCTGTTGCACCTGTCCTGGCTGTAGGGCAGGTGGACAATGCGCGCACAGTAGCGGGTTTCAGAACCAGTGGCAAGCTTACGCCGCGGTTGTTGCAACTGGCCCAACTAGCCAACCGCGTACAACGCCTGTCTGCGGTCGATGAAGCGCAACTGCTGTCGGTCATGCCCGAAGGGGCGGGCAGCCTGATGCGCGATGATGCGGGACGCCTGCTTGTTTATGTGACTATGGCCGACGTGTCCGCGGCGAATCAACAGGCGCTCGCGCTGACAGGCGCGGAGATCGTCCACGTCGCGCCGGAGTTTAATGTCGTCACCATCCTGGTCGCGCCCAGCCAGTTGAACGCGCTCAGCGCCATCGCCGCTGTGACCAGTGTGCGCGAAGAATTGCAACCGCTGGTGTCGCATAGTCAGGACCGCCCGCAAACAGGGGCAGGTGCCTATGCTCCGGCGGCGTGCCCTGGAGGCGCCAACGTTTCAGAGGGCGACAGCCAGTTGCGCGCCAGCCTCGCGCGCTCCAACTTCGGTGTGGATGGCTCCGGCATTGCTGTCGGTGTGTTGTCCGATTCGTATAGCCAGTATGGCAGCGCGGTTACGACGGCAGCACAGGATGTGACGTCGGGCGACCTGCCCGGCACAACGAACCCGTGCGGTCGATTAACAGCCGTGTCGGTAATCTCGTCCAGTTTGAGCAGTAGCAGCAAGGATGAGGGCCGCGCGATGCTCCAGATCATTCATGACCTGGCGCCTGGCGCCACGCTCAAGTATGCTTCGGCGGTGAACGGACTCTACCAGTTCGCCGCCAATATCCGTAACCTGAAAGCGGCGGGTGCGAATATCATTGTTGACGACGTATCGTATTCATCCGAACCGTTCTTTCAGGATGGGCCGGTCAGCGTGGCCATCTCGGATGTCGTCGCTGCCGGGGCGTGGTATTTCACATCGGCCGGCAACAGCAATGCCAGCATCAGCAGCAATAATGTGTCATCGTATGAAGCACCTGCCTATCGCCCTGTCAGCAGACCTACGGGTATTCCGTCAGACGAAGGCACATGCCATGACTTCGACCCGAGCGGGGGCACCAGTTCTTCTGAAAGCCTGACACTGGACAACAATGGTTACATCAATGTGACACTGCAATGGGCTCAGCCATGGTTCGGCGTCACCACCGATCTCGACTTCTTCCTGCTCAATTCCAGTAACGTGGTCGTCGCTGGCAGCACGTTGAACAGCATGAGCGTGCAAATTCCATTCGAGTCGTTCTCCTGGCAGAATCTCACTGGCAGCGCGCAGACGTACCGCCTGGTGGTATGCCGCTATACGGGTGGCACTGGCAACTCGGGCACACCGCGTTTCAAGTACATCATGATCCGCTCATCCGGGCTGAGCAGTATCCAGTTCCCGACGTCGTCGGGCGGTGACATCGTCGGCCCGACGGTGTTCGGCCATTCGGCTACGGACTACGGGCTGAGTGTGGCGGCGGTGCCTTATGATGACAGCGCTAATCCTGAGACGTTTTCATCGCGCGGGCCGGGAACGCACTACTTTGGTCCCGTCATCGGCTCAACTGCGGCCGCGACGTTGCCTTCAGCGGTGACGGTCAACAAACCCGACTTTGCTGCTACCGACGGCGGTTGCAACACCTTTTTCTTGCCGCCGGTGTCCGATGGGTGTTATCGCTTCTATGGCACGTCGGCGGCTGCGCCACATGCCGCGGCGGTCGGCGCGCTGATGATGCATCGCGCCAACCAGATAGGAGCGGCGCTGCGACAGAGCGACGCCGAAACCATCCTGCAGAACACGGCGCGTACCGTGAGCGGCGGCAGCACCACTTCCGTCGGCGCAGGACTGATTGACGCGACTGCCGCTTTGAGCCAGGTGGTGGCATCGCCATTCCACGCCTACCTGCCGACGGTCGCCTTTTCAGCCACGGCAGCTTCAACGCCACAGCCCGGTTACTGGCCGTCTACTACATTCGAAGAGTTCTACGTCGATACGACCGGCACCCTGGTAAAGAACTTCGCCGTGTACGTTAACGTTGGTGGCTGCGGCGACTATAAGATCACGCATA
Source organism: uncultured bacterium (assembly GCA_903873965.1). Classification (GTDB taxonomy): domain Bacteria; phylum Chloroflexota; class Anaerolineae; order J036; family Brachytrichaceae; genus CAIXPS01. Next base: position 2,234 of record CAIQQO010000351.1, on the reverse strand, counting down.
CGAAGGCGGAAACGATCACGAACAACGCGTTTGCGTTCACGGGCACGTTCTATGCGTCGGGCGCCTTCGATTCCACGACAACCGCGCACGGCACCAATGGTCTGTCATCGTTCCCGATTGCCGGATGCGGGAATGTCACGGGTGGGCCGTGGCTCTGGACGGCTGAATGGCATGACAGTTCGCAGCCCGCGGTAGTCAACGCGATGTTGACCAGACCCGATGGCATCGCGACACCTATCACCGTGACACTTTCACCTGATTCAACCAGCCTTCGCAAGCAGAGTCCACCTGTCCTGTGATATTGGAGTAATACGGTAGAATCCGAAACACAAGGAGTATGCGAAGTTAATTATCACTTCGCATAAATAATAATATGCCTAGACGCATTCCCAATAAGGAAATTATCAACCCGTTCGAAATTGCTCAACAACAATTGGACCAGGCTGCGGCCATCATGGGGCTGGACAAGGCTACCCACGAGATGCTGCGCTGGCCGTTGCGCGAACTTCATGTGACGCTCCCGGTGCGGATGGATGACGGCACCGTGCGTGTTTTTCATGGCTTTCGCGTGCAGTATAACGATGCTCGTGGGCCCAACAAGGGCGGCATTCGTTTCCATCCGGACGAGACTATCGACACCGTGCGCGCGCTGGCCGCGTGGATGACATGGAAAGTGGCGGTGGTCGACATTCCGTTGGGTGGTGGTAAAGGTGGCATCATCTGCAACCCCAAAGAGTTGTCTGCTACGGAGCTTGAACGCCTGTCACGCGCGTATGTGCGCCAAGTCGGGCGCGTACTGGGATTGGACAAGGACATCCCCGCTCCCGATGTGTATACTACCCCCCAGATCATGGCTTGGATGATGGACGAGTTTTCCATGATGCAGGGCTATAACGAATTCGGCATGATCACAGGTAAGCCCTTGGCGCTGGGTGGTTCTGCCGGACGTGATGATGCCACAGCGCGCGGCGGCATGTTCTGTATTCGCGAAGCCGCGTGGATGCTGGGACTCTCTCTGGAAGGCGGCACCTGTGCCATTCAAGGCTATGGCAACGCCGGCACCTTTGCCCACAAGTTGGGCACGGAACTGTTGGGGCTGAAGACCATTGCCGTGTCGGATTCAAAGGGTGGCGTCTATGACGAGCATGGTCTGAATTACGCCGATTTGAAGGCGTGGAAGGATAAGACCGGATCTGTCGTCGGCTTCCCCGGTGCAGAACCGATTACTAATGAGGACCTGCTCGAACTTGACGTGATGGTGTTGCTGCCGTCAGCCATGGAAGAAGTGATTAACGTGTCCAACGCGGGAAATATTAAAGCGCGCATCGTGGGTGAACTGGCCAACGGCCCCACCACGCCGGAAGCGGATGTCATCCTGCGCGAGAAAGGCATTTATGTCATTCCTGACTTTCTGTGTAACGCCGGCGGCGTGACAGTCAGTTACTTCGAAATGGTGCAGAACGCCAGTGGTTTCTACTGGGACGTTGAGGAAGTACACCAGCGCCTGGACAAGAAGATGACGAGTGCATTCCATGCCGTGCACACCACGGCTCTGCGCTATGGCGTGCACAACCGCCTGGGCGCGTACATTGTGGCGGTGGGCCGTGTGGCTGAAGCCATGCGCCTGCGCGGTTGGGTCTAGCCAAGACACCGCGAACCGCGTCTCCTTGCGAAGGCCATAGGTGTCTTCGCAAGGAGATGAGCAATCAGCCCTTGCGAAGGCCGCAGGTGTCGCCGCCAACCTTGCAAGTGGATCATCCGCGCTAGTTCAAGGACTGACCGTTCAATGCCACGCGCGAACTCACGGGCAATGGCCTCTGCAGGATGTCGAGTACCGGGCAGTGCTTGTTGACGGTCTGAACCAGGTGGCGCACATCGTTGATCGGGCTGGAGCTCTCCAGGTTGACCTCATAGGCTACCGATTCAAAGCCGGCCGGCACATCGGCGACGCCAAAGAAACCGCGCGGGTCGAGGTCGCCATGCACCTTGATTTCCAGTTTCTCAATGCTCACGCCCAGCAACGCAGCATAGGTAGAGTACACGATCTCCTGGCACGCGCCCAGGGCTGCCAGCACCACTTCGACCGGGTTCGGGCCAAGATCAGTGCCGCCCAGCGAAGGCGGCTCGTCGATGGTCTGCTCGAAGCTGCGAATCGTGGTTGCTGTCTCATAGCCCTGCACCAGGCGGGTGTTGGCGCCAAAGCGCACTTTGCTGCGCACGCCGGCCTCGCGCAA
>CAIQQO010000350.1 GCA_903873965.1 uncultured bacterium | reverse complement strand
GGGGCGCTTGATAACCGCCTCGTTCAGTTTGGATATCCTGGACTTCGTGACTACAAGCGTCGCGCCGTTCATGTCGCCAACGACATCAAACTCATACTCCATTCCTTCGCGCTGCTGCGACTGCATGCCGATCTTCCTGTATCCCTTGACTTTACCGTTATCGCCCATCTCTTCGACGTACTCAGCCTTTGAGCGCATTGTGGCAATGACGTGCGCTCTCGCTTGCAGCATAGTGTCCACGAGCAGCCAGTGTTCCGGCGTAACTTCGCGCCATGCCAGATAGCTATTTGCCGACCGGCTGCGCGCTGTAGCGTTGTCGTGCATCTCCAGTGCGCCACCTCTGCCGATCCAGGCGTGCGACAGAGAGTCAATTACGATCCCGTCGTAGCCTTCGGCCACCGCTGCCTTGATGGCAATCACGTAGTTGGCTGGGGCGAAATCGCCACCGATTTCGTCCAGCATCACGGTATCGAACTTAAACAGATCAGCGTACTTGGACGCCGACCCACGCTCGGTGTCGATCACTGCGACGCGCTTACACAGAGCGCACGCAATCGACAGCGCCGTGTAGGTCTTGCCACCGCCGGACACTCCGGCAAGGGCTAGACGCAGAAACGACTGACTCTTACTTGCGGGCTTGAACAATGCCATATTCCCTCCATACACATATTTGCGTTCTACATTCTTTTGAGGCAGTTGATTCCTTATTAAAGCAAAACGGCCTTTGCTTTAATAGGGAGTTTTCTTGTTAAAGTATCGGCTGCCTGCAAGGACAAGACTTCAACGACTTTTTACGCACTTTTACGACGTTATCAGATTGACGTCTTCGGACAGCTCGTCGCGGAACCATTGCAGCGTCTGCGCGTCCAGAAACGCAGTGCCAATTTCGGCGCCATCACCGTTATCAGCACCGATCTCACCAAGCAGCTGGCAGAACGGGCCATCATCGCCGTCTGGGAACACAAACAACTGCGTCTTTACCGCACCAGTTGCAACCTGGCCAAACGGGTAGCCTAACGCTTTGACTTGCGCGCTGTCCAGCACGTTCCAACCATCCTCAAGCGTGGGCGGCACGCCATCTGGCAATTCCGTCCCGTCAAGCCAAGTCACATCAGGTCCTACGCTAAAACTCAGCGCGGTCAATGTGCTGTCCAGCACAAGCGCATCGCCGGCACGGGACAGGCGCGCCAGCATCTTCTCCACTGCGGACGTGCTCAGTTCCCAGACGCAAATCAGCCCATCGCCAACCTCATGCGTCGACCTTGACCCGCTTACCGCATACCTCTCATTACCTGACATGCTCGATCCCCCTGCGCAGACTTGCGCAAATTGCCTTTATTCCTGCAAAACCATAAAATCACGAAACCGTTTGTTTCAAGGCGTTTGCTCATCGCCTTCTGCGTAGTCGCGCTCTCCTAGTGCCTGCAAGGCGGTCAACGCTGCGGTCAGGACTGCTCTGCGGCTCTTCAACACGTGACGGCGAAAGCAGATGCTCGCTCAACGCTGGTGAGGCCAGCCGGTTCTTTCCGACTGCCTCACAGGCGTTGAGCCGATCGCGTACACTCGCTCTAGCTACGTACATCGGTCGCCTCTACTTGACACTCACACCACAGGCGGCCACCTCATCGACATTGACGAGCCTTTCAACGTACCACGCTGAGCGTTTGCCACTCCAGTGAGCGCCCAGATCGTGCATCGCAATGCGCACACCCAGTCCAGGCCGCGCGTCAAACTTGATCCACGTCCAGTTTCTCTCTTTCGAAACATTCACTTCCGGCACCTCTGCAGCGCCGACTGGTCGCATGTTCGCTACCAGCGCGTTGAGCATCGTCCGATCACACGGGATCGTCGCTCCATCGAGCTTGGGGCTCTGATGCACGTACGCCACATCAATGCCGTCTGCGACCGTCACCGTGACGGGCTTCCCCATCGCGATCTCGCCGGAAGGCTGATCGCCATACGCCGTAAACACCAATACCGTTGTCGCCACACCTTCGTATTTCGCCCAGTCGATCCTGCCCATTTGTTTTACCTCACTGCCCACACGATCTGCCTCATAGCGGCCATCGCTGTGGTTATTTTTATCTGTTTTGATTATACTATTTTGTACAACGTTTGTCAATTGATAGGCCACCAGGAATCATTTCGGGTTTCGGCAAACTACGTACCTCGCTACCTCGCTACCGTTCTGCCTGCAAACAGCGGGCCGTCTAGCCGATCAACCACGCGTCCACTGCGACCAAAGGCGCATGCCGCAGCGCCTTGATCGCGCTGCGAATGGCTGGCACAAGCGGCGCCAGCTCAGCATCGTCAGAAATACTGCGCGAGCCGAGCAGCGTCATGCGGCACGAGCCACCCCGCCACACGTGCAACTCGGGCATCACCTGCCGGGCAGCCGCAACGGCTTCAGCCTGCTGGGCAACAGTCGCACCATCCATATGTGCGCGCTTGCCCCAGTCAAGGCGCACCTCGACCCGGTATGTCTTCATATACTCGGATCCTGCATCGTGCCACTGCGGCTGCCTGCAAACAACGTGCCGCACGCTGGCCGATCAACCACGAGCTCGTTTTCATCAGGCTGCACCGCTGCGACTTCGACTTTCACCCTGGAGGCAACCTGCGTGCCATTCACGCTGGCCAGGCTGGTTGCGAGCTGCTGCCTTAACTCAGCGGCGCTTTCTGCGCCAGCGGGCACACTGGCATGCACCGCCCACTCGCTTGTGGGCTCTACGCAAGCCGTGACCCTGAGAAATACAGTCATAAAAATTCTCCTTCGCGCCATTACTCTTTTTTCGCCATTACGCCGAGAATCACGAATCCGTTCTTTTTAAGGCATTTACTCATCGCCGTCGACGCCTTCGACGCTCTGGGCACTGCCTGCAAAGCTCTCGGTCTGCTTTACGCTTCATCTGGTCTGCCAAACACAGGGCGCAGCCGTCGCGCTGCCGCACGTACGCCTGGATACATAGCTTCCATCCAACTCAGGACTGCCTCGCGATCAGCACCTGCTGCCCAACCCAGAAATGACGCGTTCAGCGGCTGCCCTTCTCTGATGATGCTGCCTAGCATGCGGTAGATCTCACTCGCCTTCTCCATGCGCCACGGCCTGAATTCGCTGGGCGCGTACTCGCCCAAATTCACCTGCTTGTTCAGCCATACCGTCACATACCGTCGACCTGGCATAGCCTCGCCATCCTGTTGCGCAGTCGCGTCGAGTGCAAATCGTACGCCCCCAGCCTCGCCAACATCAACCATAAGCCGCACCGCATCTGTCTTGACAGCATCACCCGGCCAGCCAAACGCGTGCAGCAAATCCTCGTCTGCCACGCATGATTCACTCGGCAACAGATCTGTAACTTCGTCTGGCGCGCCTGCAAGGCTCTTGCCGCTCAGCCATACAACGCCTTCGCTGTTTACGCTGAACTCGCGACGCGTCCAGACCGGCATGGCGTACTCTGCCTTCGCCGCATCAATGCACGCGTTCATACGCACAACCTCTGCCGCGCTGACGCAGCACAACTGCCATTTGTCGCTATCGACCCTGATGACCAACCACTGATCTTCTTTCATCATTCACACCTGCTTCCACACTCAGTTTAGCTCTGTCTGCCTGACGAGGCTGAACACGGTCGACTTCGCCACCCGATAGCGGCGTGCCAGCTCTGATAGCGTCAATCCGCGCTCAACGCGCAAGCGGCGCAACTCTGCCACTTGGGCAGCGCTCAATTTGCGGCACGGCGAGTCGCGCGGCAGCGTGTTGATCACCGCCGTAATGCGGTGCACCGACACGCCATACTGCTGCGCCAACAGGCGGCGCGAAGCCTGGTTGCCGAGATACCGCTGCCTTATTTGCTCCATCTGGGCATCACTCAGTCGCTGTGAAGGCGTGCCGCCGCGCCCTTTGTTGATGGTCGGCACGCCCAGCGCCATGTGAGCCGGATTGCAGCATGCTCGATTGCCACACGTGTGCCTGACACACATTCCGCTCGGGATCGCGCCGTACACCAGCATCCACGCCACGCGACTGGCAACAGCTTTCTGGCCGGCATAACTCACTACACCATAGCCTTCGTCAGTGACGAACTGTTTCCACGGCCAGCAGACGGCTGGACTTTCGCTGCGTTCAACGCGCGACCAGAACACCTTTTCTGTTACTCGCATGAACGCACCACTTCCAGACGCAGCCTGCCATCACTGGCAGCAACGATGTCTCGCATTACTCGTTCCACCTCATTCTGCTCCATTTCATACCGGTCGATTTCCTGTACCTCGATGCCGGTCACGTCCAGCAGCCGCACCGTTACCATTGCCACACGCCTGCGCTTCAGCTTTGGCGCAGCCGGCCCAACACTTAGCCCGGCTACATACTGTTCTTCGCGCAGCTGGCGTATCCGCTCGGCCAGCACCGTTGTCTGAATGACTACGGCTTTCGTCTCGCTCTGGCGGGCACTCAAATCCGTTACGCCTATCCGTTCCCACCTGTACCGATCTTCCGTGTTTGATCTCATGTTCGCCTACCTGCTTTTTGATCTGGTTTAATTATACCCACTTGGTCAACGATTGTCAATATGATCTGCGCCATGGCAACGGCCCACCCGCTCGCTATCGCCACCGTTTGATTTACACCAGCACCTGGGGGCTGCCTGCAAGCCAGAGACCAGACACCTTTACGCTCATTTACGCTTTACGCTCATGTACGCTCTGCTCTTTGAGGCGCACAGGCTGCCATGCACCGTACCAGCCATCACTCGCTGCGAGCACCTGCGAGCCGAGGCGTCGCAGTAGCGGCAGCAGAGCGCATACGTCGCGGTTGGCACTGCGACTGCCATCACCATGAAAATGTGCCATCACGCAACAGCGGGCGCCAGGGAAAATATCCAGCAATGCGGCGCGTACTTCATCGGCGCTGGCGCGCACTGTGACTTCCACCCATTCGCCTGTCGCGCATGAACGCAGTGCCACGCCCAAGACAGCCGCGCCAAGGCAATACGTGTGGCTGAGTGCGTCGGCCACCTGCTCTGCGGAGATCAGCCATTCACTATTCAACGTCGCCGGCCTGCAATCCAGCTGCCGCAACAGCGACAGCGTACTCTCTAATCGAGCTGCAATTCCAGCCAAGCTGCTGGCCTGTGCGTCCATCAAGCTCAAACGTGACCACGGGCTTGTAGCCAATGCACATGGCCAATGCCAGATACACCTCATGGCGCAGGGCAGTTAACCGGGCAGCCTGTGCGTCGCCAGGTCGCTTACCAACAACCACCTCATGCCGTTCGCCAAACGCAGTCACGACACGCGCTACTCGAGCAGACCGGTCTGCCACTCCAATCGCACTCAACGCCGCTGCAAGCTGCTCGCTGTGCGCTGCCACCGTGTTTAGCACGGCCACTACATATACGTTTTCCATGATCTAGTCACCTTTCCCTGCGCACTACTGCGCCTCCATGTGAGGGCTTGTTTTAATTATGCTTTTCGGCATCACCATTGTCAATTAACTTTGGCCCATGGGCCAAAACTCCAGCACGCGTGCCAAACCGGCGTCTCACCAGACTCTCTCATCAGCCACTCTTGTGCTGCTTGCAAGCCAGACTTATCGCTGGCGCACCAATTCGCACCTATCCTGTCAACCTCAGCGCCACGTCATCACCCACTGCCCTGGGCGCACACGCAACTGAACGGCGTACCCACCTGACAGGGGCACCATGCCAAAGACCAGATCGCCTCCGAAGGCCTGGCGCCGCGCAACTGACAACCAACTACCACCAACCTTGACGCGCATCCCGCGCTTGAGATTACACGCCTGCCGGGGCCGCAAATCCGACAACACCAGCACGGCATCGATGACCAAGCGGACCACTTCCATAAATTTTTCGCTCATTGTATTGCCACTCTACTGTTAGTTCCGCCACATGGTTTATGTAGCGGAAGTTGTTTCCGACTTTGAGTATTATTAGACGATGTATTCACCAGCCGTCGAGGTGTGGTTCCAGTTGTTGATGTTTGCCAACGGTTGAATGATTTCGTGTTGAGTATATTCCGCATTGAAGTATATTGGCAACCGATGAGTTATTACGGTGAGGTCTGGTGTGTAGTCCTCGTCTCCCTCCTCGAGTGCTCCCTCCAGCTCCCGGAGAGTGTTTAGTGCTGCTAACCGAGTAGTGAAGATTTTGACTCGCCGAAGTTTTTCCGGCTTTGAGTTTAATTGCGCGAATTCTGCGTCTGACTCGCCTTGAAATTGGATGAAGTACCCGAATGTTTTGGAGTAGATTGAAAGTGATAATTTAGCCATGTATAGATGATACTCGTTAGTACAACATACGTCAATAGAGTAGCGTCGGGTTTACACGAATTTGCGCGTTTTTACGATTACCCCACCGAAATTTGCTTGCGCCGGTTACGCCCTGAAGCGCGCCAATGCGCAAACGAGGGCCACGGCAGCCATTGGGCAATAAAAAAGGAGGGTTCCTCGCCCTCCTCTGGATTTCACGATTGGATTTAGAGACCGTAGGAACAATGGGGGCCTGGTATCTGAAGTTTCATCATCATGTAGTCATTCAAAATTTTGAAATTCGATTTATTGTCTCTCGAGTTGAGGAGAAGATAAAATGAGAGAAGCATCTGCTGAGATTGATCGCTGCTGACATTTTTCTGGGTGACTGAGTTAAAAATGACGTCTAGTAAATGTGTAAGGAAGAATGTTGTGTCCATATAAAGATGATACTCGTTGGTACAACATACGTCAATAGAGTAGCGTCGGGTTTACGCGAATTTGCGCGAGTTTTACATTCCACCCATCGTTTGATCTAGCGCCCACGACGCCCATGAACGAGCCTGGACGCGGCCATTGCGAGCGTGCCGTAATCTTGCAGTAGCGCTCCGATTCGTACTCAACGGATGCCGGATATTCTCTTCCGCCGCGACAACACTGATGCGCACCCATAGCGCCCACTGGGCAGCCTTCGCCTACAGCCATCCACCCTCCTGCCAGGTTCCTTTGCGCCCTGGATCTGATTGGCCCACTGTGACCTAAGCGGCCCTGTACCGCACTATTTTGACTTACGTGAATAATTGGTGCTGGCGCCTTGATACGCCCTGGTACGCGCCTGTACGCCGGTCACGTTTTGTGTCTCCTGTGGCCTCGTGGTACGCCAGCCAAACACCAAAGTCCTGGAATATCATGCTCATCGCCTTTATTACGCCTGATCGGTGCCCATGCGCCCAGCGTTTTTAGTGCCCTGAGTGCGACCCCTTAGCGACATGGAACAGCCTCGATGAAGTAGTTGGGTTCTCTATGCCGATATCTCCTGAATACGCGCCTTTACACCTTTTCACCTTACCGCCATCTACAGCCACCTACCGCCACTCCAGCTACCCTTCCTCTCCAGCTACAGCCTCGATCTACTCGCGGCACTGCGCCTGCACACCTGCCGTCGCCACTCACCGCCACAACCGTCCTTCACTGCCTTCACTGCCTTCGACCACCGTCCACAGCCCAGCGCGCCACAGCCCCATGCACACGCACGCATCACTAAAAACACCACCGCATTCAACGGCTCGGCAATCCACGCGGCACAAAAAAAGCGGACGATCACCATCGACCGTCCGCCTGCCACGGTTTTGCTGAGTTTACTGCGGCCAGCCGAACGCCCGCACCATCATAAACAAGCCCAGACCGACCAACAGCAACACGGCCACAATTGCGCTGAGAGCTTCCCGCTTGACACTTGGCTTTTCCATTTAATCTGCCTCCGATACCCTGCTTTGATCTACTCAACCCAACAAAAAAGGCGTTCACCGCATGGGCAAACGCCTCTCACTACTTCATACCGACCTGTCTAGTGCTATCCCGCTTGCGGCGGAAGCATCGCGCGCATCAGAGCAACCACGCTTCTGACGGCTACCTGCTCATCCTGCTCGGCCATTTCGATCTTCAGCCTGATTCCAGGCGCAACGGGCTTGCATTCCCAATAGTCCATTCTGGTCATCAACGGAATCGACTTGAGCTGCTCACGCACGCGCTTCATCGTGGCGGACGCCACCGATACCTGCGTTACCACCGACTGGAACAGGCTCAAATCATGCTTCCACTCATTAGGGATTCGCCCGGTAAAATCTGCCGTACTGTTCATATAGCCGCTGTACGCCTGGTTAAACTGTTCCGTTAATACCGACGCCATTACTAGTATTTCGTTTCCTTCGCTCATGATAGCTCCTTGATCTTTGGTGGTTTGATCTGGGTTGATTGTACTTGTTAGTACAACCATTGTCAAGAGGGTGCGCCCACTGGTTTCAAACAGGTTTTTACTGGCTGCAGACCCGTACTGGAGGGGCCGACCGCACTGAATGCTTCACGCTTGGCACTTCCATTTGGTCTGCTCCTTTAACCTGCTCAATCCAACATAAAAGGCAACCCAACTGGATCGCCTTTCTGCTTCCAACCGTCCTACCTGCCCGGCGTCTGCTTTAGCGTCTGGCCGTTGTTTGCTGCCTGCCATGCTGCGACAGCCTCGTCCATTGCGCCATCCGGCATCGGGTGCACCTTCCCACTGACATTGCGCCCTTCGACGCTGGCGACCCAGCCGGGCTCAGACTTCTTGCCGCTCGAAATCCGATAACTGAACCCATCCGTATAGCGGGCCTCCAAATAGTACCCATTCGGCAACCTCAAGCCAGCCCACGCAAAGTCGCCTTCCATCTCCCAGAGTGAACCTTCAATCTTAGCCATAATTTGAACTTCCTTATCTGATATGATTTGATCTAGGTTGATTGCGCCGAGTCGTCATTGGTACAACCATTGTCAATAGTGTAGCGCCGGGTTTGCGCGATCGTTTTGCGCATCCATGTGTGGGAGAGGCTTGTGCGAGCGTTGACCAAATAATGGCTGAGTCGCAACCGTTGCGCCCATGGCACCTACAAGTACGTTTCAGCCTCAGCCAGAAACGCCTCAACCTCTGTGCGCATCGCGGCCAACTCGTCGCGGAACATGCGCAGGCCCGCCAGCGAGCAGCCTGGCATCGTAGTGCTGAGCTTCTCGTCGCCAGCCACGTCCTCGAGCAGGCGCTGGGTGAACATCGACCAATGCGCGCCGTGCCCGACGGGCGTCTACCCTCTACGCATCCAAATCCATTTCCTCTTCCTCTTCCTTGCCAGTCCACTCGATTTCCGGGAAGTACACGATCTCGCTCCTGCCCATGTTGTCGGTGGAAATTCGCCCAAACATCCCGGAGCTGGAGTCGGCGTGCCCAACTCCCTCGTCTTCCGCGAACTCGCAGATCGCCAACGTCAGGTCGACCAACACCTCCATCGCGTCGTCGGTCACGATACCCACGCAGGACCGGCCGTACATTCCGCGACCGGAATAACTTCTCGCCGTGCACTCACTGCCAATGCGTTCCAACGCTGCCTTGATTTGATTGCATGTAATTTTCATGATGATCTTCCTATCTGGTTTGAATACTGAATTGAATGTAGTAGGATTGTGCTCTATGGTACAACCATTGCCGAGTCGCTTGGCGTGTACCATCTGGTTTCCTCCGAGTTTTAGAACTCGGGCTGCCACTCCCTCATCATCTCAACCAACATCGCCTCGCCTTTCTTCTCGTCGTAGCTTCCCACCGGCTTCTTGGAGAGGTGATAGGCTGTGCCTCCGGCAAATGGTTTGATCTCCCAGTCAGTGGCGATGTTCTGATCTGCGTCCATCCAGTCTTCTGCCGCTGCGATTACGTCCACCAGCTGCTTCTGAGCATCCAGCCGCGCGGTGTAAGCTCGCACGGACATTCTGGAAGTGATCGTCTCCGCGTGGGTGAATGTGGGGATTTCGACTCCGTCTTCCATTGCAAACCGTTGAAAATATCCGAATGCTTTATTGTAAATTGAGAACTTCGCCATTTGTTTTACCTCTTGTTTGTGGTTGGTTGATCTAGGTTGATGATACTCTTTAGTACAACCATTGTCAATATGGTAGCGTCGGGTTTACGCGAATTTGCGCGCGCGTACTGCTGGCATGATGATAGGAGGTCTCTTCGTAGCGAAGGCCTGATGCACCCACGTACGACGCCATTGCGGCGTCGGCATTACGGCACCAAGGCACGCATGTACGGCTGAATCGGTAGCCGATGTTGCTTGTCCGCCACGAGAGCAGCACATGCACGCCTGTACGCGCCATTTACGCACACGGCGCGTCTTCCATCGTTCCTTGTTTCTCCAGCGCGATGCTCCCGCATACGCAGCACAGCATGGCGTCCCTGTACGACCGTCGAAAACGGTTACGAGTTGAATGGGGTGCATTAGCGTGTTGCATCGTGATACGGTCCATGTGCGCCCAGCGTTTTTTAGTGCCCACGTCGGGCCGTACGCACCCTTAGCGCGTTGGTTTCGCGTTTCGTGGTAAATTCGCGCGAAGCCGTGTGGCGCTGAGAATCGCCCTGGTACGCCTCTGTTCGCCTAGCCACCCGCAGCATTCTTGGCTGCCATCGCCTCACCGCCCACAGCCTCGATCTGCTCGCGGCACTGCGCCTGCACACCTGCCGCCGCCACAACCGTCCTTCACTGCCTTCGACCACCGTCCACAGCCCAGCGCGCCACCCCACAACCGCCTTCACCCAGCGCGTCATAGCCCCATGCACACACGCGCATCACTAAAAACACCACCAGCAGGTACGCCGAGCCGACCGTGAGGCACCCGCAGCAGTTGCGCCGAGCCGACCGTGAGGCACCACCGCTTCAACCGCGCATCGCCTCAACCTGCCCACTCTGGGTCGGTGATCAGCTGGTAGTCTCCTCTTGGG
>CAIQQO010000349.1 GCA_903873965.1 uncultured bacterium | reverse complement strand
TCGGCATTGTTATCGAACCACATGAATGGGATTATTTTCTGCATATTGTTTTCCTGATAAACCTGATAAACGGTTAACCGCCGGCCATTGCCCCGACGATCAGAAGAGGCTCTGCGCCTTGCATCACTTCATCGGGCAGGGGCGCGTCTGGCGATTCGTGCGACAGATCGCGCCGACAGGCAAAGAACCGGATAAAGGCGCGGCGTTGCCGCGTGGATTGGTCGCGCACCGTCCCGCGCAACATCGGGTAGCGTGCTTCAAGCGCATCGATCACAGAGGATTGCGTCACAACGCCATCAACCTGCAAAACAACCTCACGCTCCGCATGCGCCAGCGCAGATTGTTGCGCCTGTGCGGACTGTTGCGCCAACGTCCGCAAATGGTGTGGAAGCACAACACGGATCATGGCAGCGTCTGCACTTCGACCGACACGACTGCCGGGAGATCACGCACAATCGGCGCCCATGTGTCGCCAGAGTCGTTCGAAGCATAGACCTGGCCGCCAGTCGTGCCGAAATAGATGCCGCACGAATCAAGCGTGTCAACGGCCATCGCGTCTCGCAACACGTTCACATAGCAATCGCTTTGCGGCAAGCCATGGGTCAGTGCTTCCCATTCTTTGCCGCCCGTCCGGCTGCGATACACGCGCAACTTGCCTTCAGGCGGAAAATGCTCGTAATCGCTCTTGATCGGGACGACGTAGACCGTATTCGGCTCATGGGCATGCACCACGATAGGGAAACCAAAGTCACTCGGCAGGTTGCCGCTGATCTCGCGCCAGATCCCGCCAGCGTCATCGCTGCGCATGACATCCCAATGCTTCTGCATGAAGAGCACGTCAGGGCGGGCGGGATGCATCGCCAGATTGTGCACGCAGTGGCCTACCTCCGCCGTCGGGTCTGGCAACTCCGCCGGCGACCTCAAACCATGGTTGATCGGCTGCCAGGTTGCGCCACCATCGTCGGTGCGAAATGCGCCGGCTGCTGAAATGGCGACATAAATGCGTTGCGGGTTGCCGGGATCCAGAAGGATGGTATGCAGGCACATCCCACCCGCGCCCGGCTGCCAGAGCGATCCTTTAGCGGCGCGCAATCCGGGCAGTTCGTGCCACGTCTGCCCACCATCAGTTGAGCGGAATAATGCAGCATCCTCGACGCCGGCATAAACCGTGTCAGGATCAGTCAGCGAAGGTTCAAGATGCCATACCCGCTTAAATTCCCACGGGTGCTGGGTGCCGTCGAACCACTGGTGCGTGCCAGGAACACCATCATAGGCAAAAACGTTGCCCACCGGCGCCCACGTTTTGCCGCCATCATCCGAGCGTTGCATGACCTGACCGAACCAGCCCGTCAACGCTGATGCATACAATCGATTGGGATCAACCGGCGAACCTTTGAGATGGTAGATTTCCCAGCCCGCAAAGTGCGGCGTGCTGATCTGCCACTGCTCGCGTTTTGCATCGGACGTCAGAATAAACGCGCCTTTGCGCGTGCCAACCAATACTCGAACTCCACACATATCCAAACCTCCAGACAATACGATCGCGCTCAGTATGTGATGCAAACCAGATAGACTGACGGGCTGATTTACATCCACGATTAGAGAACGCATTTTTAGTGCCAGACGATAGAATAGCACGTATGTTCTGTATGTCAACCCCCGCACAGCACAAAGTGATCGGGCTTGACGAAACAGCAAACAGCCCTTATAGTATGACCGGTCAGTCATGTGACTAATCGGTCACATACGGTGTACCAGGAAGAACAAATGACGAAGATAACCATTCTCACTGCCGGCACACGCGGCGACACACAACCCTATGTCGCCCTCGGCGACGGCCTGCAACAAGCCGGATACCAGGTACGCCTGGCCGCCGGCGCGAATTTCGAGGCTTTTGTCAAACAATACGGGTTGGAGTTTTACTCCATCGGGGCGGACTTCTCCCAAATGATGAACAGCCCGCAAGCGCAGGCCGTGCTCGATTCAGACAGCCCGATCAAAATGCTGCTGTCACAGTCGAAGGCGTCACAGTCCATTGGCAAGATGATGGGACAGATGTTGGACGACGTCTGGGACGCCAGCCAGGGGTCAGACGCGATTCTGTTCAGCCCCGGCCAACCCAATGGTTACTTCATTGCGCACGAACTGGGCATCCCGTGCGTCGCGGTGAACGCTGTGCCCATGACGCCCACCCGGATGCAGCCTGCCGCCATGTTTTACTCCGGCCCGCGCCTGGGCAGCGCCTACAACCTGCTTACTCACACAGTCTTTGACCAGATGTTCTGGTTGGGATTTGGCCCCATGCTCCGCAGTTTCTGGCAACGGCACGCTCAGGCGCACCCAACAGTCCGTATCCCTATGCGCGCGCCGTCTGGACGGCAAAGAGCCGAACACCTGCCAACACTGTATGGCTATAGCGAATCCGTATTGCCACGACCGTCCGACTGGCCCGACGAAGCGCACGTGACTGGCTACTGGTTTATCGAACACGAACCAGCCTGGCAACCGCCGGCTGATCTCGTCGCCTTTCTCAAATCCGGCCCACCCCCTGTGTATATCGGCTTCGGCAGCATGGCAAACCGCCGCACGGCCAGCGAAATGACCGATCTTATCGTCAAGGCACTTCAGTTGTCAGGGCAACGCGGTCTACTGGCAACAGGCTGGAATGGATTGAGCGCTGACAGCCATTTGCCTGAAACCATTTATCGGCTGGATAGCGCACCGCATACCTGGTTGTTTCCTCAAGTATCTGCCGTGGTTCACCATGGCGGGGCGGGCACAACTGCTGCCGGGATTCGCGCCGGCATGCCGTCGATCATCGTGCCGCACGGCGTCGATCAACCGATGTGGGGACAACGCGTCGCGGAGCTTGGCGTCGGCCCGCAGCCGATCCCGCGCAAACAGTTGACGGCTGAGCGGCTGGCACAGGCCATGACGGCCACTACGGACAAAGCAATGCGGGCGCACGCCCATGCTCTCGGCCAGAAAATCCGCGCCGAAAACGGCGTGGCCAATGCAGTCCAGCTGATCGACCGGTTGCTGCATCGATAAAATAGACATCATGCCCTCACAAACTTTTTTCAACCTGTCGGAAGCAAAGCGGAAGGCTTTTTTAGAAACCGCCATTGAAGAGTTCGCCGGGCGAGACTACGAAAGCGCCTCGATCTCACGCATCGTGGCAACGCTGGGCATTGCCAAGGGCAGCGTGTACCAGTATTTCGAAGACAAACGCGATTTGTATCTGTTTCTAATCGATTATGCGGCGAAAGAGCGCGTCGCATTTGTGAGTGGCGTACCAATGCCCGATCCGCAGCAAGGTTTTTACCGCTACACCCAATGGCTGCTTGAAATGGGTGTCCGATTCGCATTAGAGCATCCCAGGCTTAACCAGCTCATCTATCAAGCCATGTTTGGAACAGCGCCATTCCGCGATGACATGCTGCAAAGGCTGCGCGACAGTTCGCTGCAACTGATACGCGACGTCATCGCGCAAGGCATCGCGGTCGGAGAGATCGATCCGGATATCGATCTCGACATGACCACTTACCTGCTCAACGTCATCACCAATGAATTTGGCAACTACCTTGCCAGCAAACTGGCAATTGATCCGCAACGCTTGCTGGCAGGGGATCAGGCACAGCTGGATAACGATAGTCTGCGCAGCGTTTACTCGAAAGCGCTTGACTTCGTATGGCATGGGCTGGCAAAACGCTCGACCGCTCATTAGTCGCACCGGCGCAACCGAAAAAGCCTCTCAATGAGCAAGGGAAGATTCCCTTCCATTTTCTTCCGATCAATTGTGAACCATAAGCTCACGTAACCCTTCGCAAGTACTCCGGTTTCCCGACTGGCGTAATAACGGCGCAGTTGTACAATAATCACAACAAAGATTTCATCGCTATGTATAAGTGATTGCATCGCACGCGCCGGTTTCATTGACGAGTGGCTTATTTCCCAACGCGCCTTGATACTGGTATAACCACGAATGTGACACACTCTCACGTGGCTGATAGAAATCCTCGTGAAATTCATTTGACGGATTTTGATATCGCGCAGTTCTGCGAACAGATTCGCAATGCGCATACACTCATACAGATGAGTCAAGAAACTCTTTGGAGAAAGACAAGACATGATTCCTTCTACACAGAAAACTGTCCCCTCTGACGTTTTCCGCAGCGAACGCCAACCTCTCGACGCCATTTTCGCGCCCAAGAGTGTTGCGGTCGTCGGCGCTACAGAGCGTGCAGGCAGTGTTGGCCGCACTATTTTATGGAACCTGATCAGCACCCCCTTTGGTGGGACAGTGTATCCGGTGAACCCTAGCCGTCCCAGCATCCTGGGCATCAAGGCTTACCCCAGCATCAAACAGTTGCCAGAAGTGCCCGACCTCGCCGTCGTCGTTACACCCGCAGCCAGTATCCCAGGCGTGATATCCGATTGCGCTGACATCGGTGTGAAAGGCGCCATCGTCATCTCGGCCGGGTTCAAAGAGACTGGGCCGAAAGGCGTGGAACTCGAACGCCAGTTGCTCGAACAAGCGCGCCGCGGCGGCATGCGCATCATCGGGCCGAACTGCCTCGGCGTGATGAACCCGATCAGCGGCGTCAATGCAACGTTCGCCAGCACAATGGCGCGCCCCGGCAACATTGGCTTCATCAGCCAGTCCGGCGCGCTGTGCACCGCCGTACTCGACTGGAGTTTCAGCGAGAACGTGGGCTTCAGCAATTTCGTTTCCATCGGCTCGATGCTCGATGTCGGTTGGGGCGACCTGATTTACTATCTAGGCGACGACCCGCGCACGCAGGCCATCGTCATATACATGGAATCGATCGGTGATGCGCGCGCCTTCCTCTCTGCCGCACGCGAGGTGGCATTGGTCAAGCCGATCATCGTGATCAAACCCGGCCGCACAGAAGGCGCAGCGCGCGCAGCCGCATCGCACACAGGTTCCCTTACCGGAAGCGATGAAGTGCTGGATGCCGCGTTCCGCCGCAGCGGCGTGTTGCGCGTGAACAATATCTCCGACCTGTTCTACATGGCCGAAGTGCTGGCCAAACAACCGCTGCCCAAAGGCCCACGCATGACTATCGTCACCAATGCCGGTGGCCCTGGCGTGCTGGCCACCGACGCGCTCATTACAGAGGGCGGTGAACTGACCGATGTATCTCCCGAGGCGATGAAGGCTTACAACGACCTGTTGCCAGCCGCGTGGAGCCACAATAACCCGATCGACATTCTGGGCGACGCGCAGCCAGAGCTGTATGCCAAGGCGCTCGAAATCGCCGCGAACGATGCCAACAGCGACGGTATGCTGGTCATCCTCACGCCACAGGCCATGACCGACCCGACTCAGACGGCCGAAGCTTTGAAAACCTACGCCAAGATCGAAGGTAAGCCCGTGCTGGCGAGTTGGATGGGTGGCCCGATGGTCACCGCCGGTGAGAACATCCTCAACCGCGCCAACATCCCCACCTTCGCTTATCCCGACACCGCAGCACGCATGTTTATGAACATGTGGCGCTATGCCTATAACCTGAAGGGCATTTACGAGACCCCGCTGCCAACTGACAGCAGTGGCGCTGGCCCCGACCGCGAACGCGCCAAAGAGATTATCGAAGCCGTCCGCACAGAAGGGCGCACTATCCTGACCGAGTTCGAATCAAAGCAATTGCTTTCGTCTTACGGTATCCCGACCGTCGATACGCGCATCGCACGTAGCGAGGACGAGGCCGTGAAATTGGCCGGTGATATTGGTTATCCCGTCGTACTCAAACTGTACTCCGAAACGATTACGCACAAGACTGACGTCGGCGGTGTGCAACTGAACCTGCGCGATACAGACGCTGTCAAACGCGCCTACAACTTGATTGGCACCTCGGTGAAGGAGAAGGTCGGCGCAGAACACTTCCTCGGAGTGACTGTGCAGCCGATGATCAAGCTCGATGGCTACGAGATTATCCTGGGCAGCAGCATTGACCCACAGTTTGGCCCCGTCCTGCTCTTTGGAACGGGAGGACAACTGGTCGAAGTGTTCAAAGACCGCGCGCTTGCGCTGCCGCCGTTGAACACCACACTGGCGCGCCGCATGATGCAGCAAACCAAGATATACAAGGCGCTGCAAGGTGTGCGCGGGCGCAAAGCCGTCGATCTGGCTGCGCTTGAACAACTCATGGTGCGCTTCAGCCAACTCATCGCCGAGCAGCGCTGGATCAAGGAACTGGACATCAACCCGCTACTTGCATCACCCGAGCAACTGCTCGCGCTCGATGCCCGCGTGGTACTGCATGATCCAGGCGTAACCGAAGACAAGTTGCCGCGACTGGCGATCCGCGCGTACCCGATCAAGTACGTGGGCAACTTTACGTTGAAGAACGGACAGGAAGTGACGATTCGCCCGATCCGCCCGGAAGACGAACCGCTGCTCGTAAAGTTCCATGAAACGCTTTCAGACCGCACCGTATATGGGCGCTACTTCCAGCCACTCAACCTGAGCCAGCGTGTGGCGCACGAGCGCCTGACCCGCATCTGCTTTATCGACTACGCGCGCGAGATGGCACTGGTGGCCGAATATAAAGACGAGAATGGCATCCGCCAGATTCTAGGCGTGGGACGCTTGACCAAGGTGCATGGCCTGAGCGAAGCGCACTTCTCCATGATCATCACCGACGCGTATCAGCACATGGGGCTGGGCACCGAACTGATGCGCCGCATCGTTGAAGTGGCAAAGGCCGAGAACGTCAAGCACATGTCAGCGGAAATCATGCCGTCGTGTGACGACATGCGCCGTGTGTGTGAGAAGAATGGCCTCACCAGCATCCCATCGAAAGACGGAGGGCTGGAGACGGTTCAGATCGACCTGTAAATCAACATCCCATCGAAGAGACCGGAGCTGGCCTCCGGTCTCTTCTCCGATCACGTTTCACGAATCACGTTTTACGTACGCTCTACTCACGGATCGCGATAGAGCGACAGGCTGTATTGTTTGAGGAAAGGCAGGTCACGGTCTCGGGTCGCCTGTATGTCATCTGTAATCTGCTGCAGGGCGGCATCGCTATCGTCGCCTGCGCGAATGGCCATGCGTGCGGCGCGCATCGGCACATAGCGGTACTTCAATGCCAGATACGTGCTGCCGACGGATGACACGACGGTCAGCACCGCAATACACGCCATCAAAGCAGGCACGCGTGACCATATACCATCGGTACGCATGGGCTGGTTGTCTTTGCGCGTGTGAGCGGTCAGGTACAACATGACAACCAATGCGATCCAGAACAGCGCCGAGATACTCATGTAACGCGGGCTGAGCGCCTGTTGCCACCCCAGACTGCTGCGTCCCAAGCTGATCATGCCTGCGTTGAGCAATGCATACCCTGCCAGGCCGAGATAGGGCAACATGACGCGCCATGCAGCCAAAGTGCGAATGGTGAAGAGAGTGCATCCCAACAGGGTCAGACCGGCCACTCCCACCAGCGCCGCCGGGTAGTACGCCAGAATGGGCGCCCCCAACCAGGTGAAGAAATACATCAACACATTTAGTGGCTGGTTAACCGTACTCAACCACGCTGACGGGTTTGAGCCTGTGCCAGGTGCTATATAGCCTGTGAAATAGATAGCGCCAACGACAAGACAGGCGACGAGCCAGATGCCCATTAGTATGCCGGTGGCACGATAGGCGGATCGAACGGGACGCGCACCCACGATCAAACCAAATCCGATGATCCAGAACAGAAGGCCGCTGGCAAACGTGAACGTGGCAACGAGTCCTGCGCCAATAGCCACCGTAAGCCTGCGAGCATTAAGCTCGGGCTGGCTGAGTATCACGATACCCGCCACCACGGCGCAAGCATGCAACATCCACTGCAGGCTGTAACTCTGGAACCAGCTTTCGTACTGACTCATTGAAAAGAACAGAGCTGAAGTCAGCGGGATCAGGAGGGTGAGGATCGGACGATTGATAAGAACCATTGTCCGCCGAATCTGCCACCACACCAGACACACCAATCCAAAGGCCAGCACGACAGTGACTGCGATCTCAAAAGCCGTATTCCAGTGCGTCAGGTGTGCCAGCGGTAGCCAGATGAGGCGCGAAAATAACGGGCGGTGCTCGTTGTGCTGCGAGATCATATCCTGCAAGGTGAGTGTTCCGGCAAAGGATCTCTGTAACAGCGGTATAGCAGCCTCCCATTGATCAGAGAAAGGGAGATCCTGGTAAAAGAGGATGATCAGGCTGATCACATAAACTATGGGTATGAACGCCAAAATCGCGGTGATTATCGGCGTCACCATCCGGAACGCTGCCATCTTCGGCAATTCCGTACCGTGCCGTATGCGAAGTCGGTTAAGATGCACCGCGGCGAGTATAACATTCCATCTGCCGTGATTTAATACACTTGCTGCACGCTTTGAGACGTCATGAGGTCCACAGGCTGCATCGAGATGATCATGATCAATTCAAAAGTACAACGGATTTTGGCTGCTCCAAATATCGTCGCAGCACGTGAAGCCGGACTGGGGCGATTGACAAGCCTGTTTGCCGGCGGTCGCACCGAAATCGCCATGGTGCTGAACGGCATCATGCGCATCACCGAAGACGATGGCCCGGCCTGGGAAACGTGGCTGGATGAGTCGCTGACGGCACTCGCTGACCAGGCTGAACGCATGCTGGATCAGCAGGTGTTTCGCCCGCTGATCGCTAACTATAACCCGCACGGCGTACACTTTATCGACCACTTGTTTGGCGCCAGGGTATTCCGCATGGAGGACGGCAGTTGGCAGTCGCCGCCACTCGACTCAGCCATCGGATCGCTACAGCCACCTGACCTCGATCATTCGCCGATGTGGCGCATCATGCAGCAAATAACTCACGCGTTCGTTGACTGCAACGTGCCGGGGGTGATCTTTGCATTACCCACCATTGCGAGTGCACTCAATATCGCCGTGAACCTGTATGGTCAGGAGATTCTGGTGGCGATGATCGAACACCCGGAGGCTGCGCGGCACGACCTGCAGGTAATCAACGATCTGTTGCGCCGGCTACACCACTGGTATCGTGAGTACGTGCCGGTTGACCAACTCCAATGCATCGTACCCGATGGGCGTTGCCAGCCGAAGGGCTTCGGCCAGTTGTGTGGCTGCACCACCCAGTTGTTGTCGCCTGGTTTATACCGTGACTTCATCGCCCCGCTTGATGATGCACTGCTGTCAGTCTATCCCAACGGCGGCATGATTCATCTGTGCGGCGCGCACGCGCAACATATCCCCGTCTGGCGTCAGATGACATCGTTGCGCGCGGTGCAGATTAATGACCGTGCAGATGAAGACCTGGCGCTCTACTTCAACGGACTGCGGGAAGATCAGATGCTATACGTCAACCCGTGCGAGCACATGCCGGTTGAGTGCATCATGGAGATCACGAATGGTCGGCGCCTCATCATCGCGGCCGATATTCAACCGCCGTCTGTTAAGAGTCCGTCGATGCACTCAAGCACAAGTGTAGGGTGAATCCCTGCAATGGCCAATTTCTCACGTGTCGCGTCGCCTGTGAGTACCAGGCAGGTGGCCATGCCCGCGTCGATGCCCATCCGAATGTCGGTTTCAAGCCGGTCGCCGACCATCATGCATTGATCGGGTGGTAGACCGAGCAATGTCATAACCGTCTCCACCATAATCGGCGAGGGTTTGCCAACGATGGGGTCGCATCGCGCGCCGGTGCAGGCTTCGATGGCCGCAATCATGGCTGCACAGTCTGGTTGACCGCCGGCGGGCGTGGGGCAATAACGGTCAGGGTTGGTGCCCACCAGCCGCGCGCCTGCCCGGATGGCATCGTAGGCGATCTGGAGTTTGCGATAGGTAAAGGTGCGATCAAACGAGGCGACAACGATATCAATCTCGCCGGGCGTTTCGGACAAGGTCAATCCCGCTGCGCTTAATTCGCCTTTCAGCGATTCCTCGCCGACCACGAATAGCTGTGCTCCCGGTGCATGACGCAGTAGCCATTGCACCATGACAAACGACGAGTTCACGATGTCGTCGATGGGCGTGGGGATGCCCAGTACGCTGAGTTTTTCGGCGTACTGGGCGCGTGTTCTGGTCGGATTATTAGACAGAAAGATAGTGCGCTTGCCGGCTTCCCGCAATTGCGCGATCGTCGAGGCTGCTCCGGGCAACAACTGGTCGCCCAGGTACACTGTCCCATCCTGATCGAAGATATAGGCGTTATACATACCCACTTACTTTACGACGTATTTGCGCCCCGGAACGCTGCTAATTCCCCAATCCGTTCCGCCTTCTGCCGTATTGCGTCAGACGATTTCGGACTACTCGCTCCCACCCTCAATCAAGGCTTCGACTTTTGCGAATCGTCGGGATGCTTGCGGTCATCCTGATCAAAGTCGAGTTGTGACTTGCGCGCTGAGCGGTAGTCGGCCGTGCGAGCAGACAGCGACTGCCACGCATCGGAGCTGCCCTTGGCGTTCTTTTGGAATGCCAGTGTCGAGCTGGAATGAATACCGAGGCCCATGGCATCGTCAATGGCGGCCAGGTCGGCGCTCAGGAAAACAAACTGCCACGCATGCTTCTCCGTCCGCTCCTTGATCATCTTTTCAATCTGGTCTTTGTGGAATTCCCGACTCGAGTTTTCCTGCCCGTCCGTTACGATGACCAGAACCACTTTCGAGGGGCGGTTTTCGTCCTTAAGTTCGGCTGTTTTCGACTCAAGTTCATTGATCCCGCGCCCCAGTGCATCCAATAGAGGCGTGCCACCGCGCGGCACATAGGTCTCACTGTTCAGTTCCAGTATCTCGCTGATGGGCATGAACTCGTAAATGACTTCATACGGATCGTGCGTATCAAACTGAACAAGGGTTAACGTAGCCGTGCCAAGTTCGGCTTTCTGTTGTTTCAGAAAAGCATTGAACCCGCCGATGGTATCATCGCGAATCGACTCCATTGAACCTGAACGATCGAGAATGACTGTGATGTGTGTGTAATCCTGTTTCATACCATGCCTCCTAAAATGATGTCGTGATGTAACAACGCGAATGACCATACTCCCCGGTAACTGCCCAACCCTATGCAACCAGAAGAGCAATGGAAAAAGAAATACGACGAATACTGCGCGTCTTGTATAACGGAAAACCCATCGACGAACGATTCCCCATCGTCATCGATACCTCACTAAACGAGATAGATTATACCAGAAAAATCCCGATCTGGAAAGGTGTTTTCAGCGCTTTAGCACCACAGAATGATGCTGCCTAATGACAGCCCGTGCCAAAATTGCACGCTGCAAAGGGCGCAGCCAATGCGTCCTTGAGATTCAGCGTGCCCAGCCCATAGTTGTCCTCAATCGTGCGCAGCAGGCTATAGTGCGTGTACAAGGTCGCGTCTGTGCTGCCTGCATGGACCATAGGCCCCAGCAGCACAGTGTAGACCTGATTGTCGGCTTTGCCATCATCTTCGTCAAAAGTGACGACGATCAGCGTGCCGTTCATGAATGCTGCGTTAGCCAGCTTCGGCTCTAAAAACCCGCTCAGCCAGTCCGCCGCAAAGGCTAGCGTCGTATCATGACCATCATTTTTCACGTTGGGCACGTAGAAGAGAAAATCAGGGAGTTGATCTGCGGCGACATCAGCGGCCAGTTGGGCTGCATTAACCAGTTGGCTGCAGCGTGCCGGGTTGGTGCGGACGTTGTTGAACGAGATGAAGGGATTATGCCGACGCGCATACAGGCCGGTGCTGCCGCGCGCATAACATTTGCCCGGATAGTCTTCCATGTAGGCTTTCCACGTGGCGCCGGCAGCGTCGAAAAGATCGACCAGGTTGTTTTGCGGCAGGTCATGATTGCCATCATCACTGATATAGGTGTCGCCCGCAATCATGGCAATGTAATTCGGCTGGGAAGGATGGGTGACGCCATGATAGTTGCTCAAGAGAACACCGCGATCGGCCAGTTGCTTGAAATAGGGAATGGCCAGCACCTTGTCGCGCGAGTTGTTTTCAAGAACGATGACCATGATGTGTTGCGCGTAGACACAAATGTGGCCCTGCGTGTCGTTGGTTTGGCATCCGCCTCGTGCGCCACCCTGCGTTGGTTGCACTGCGGTTGTAGGTGTGCCATTTTGTGAGGAAGCCGGTGGCGTCGCGCTACCGGCCTGGGTTTGCGTTGGGTTCACAGAGATCGGAGTAGCCACTTTTGCAGGTGCCGTGTTGGGCACAGTGAGTGTTGCTCTAGGCTGAGTTTGCGTTGGCGCCACAGTTGACGGGCTGACGCAACTGATGCAGAACACAGCACACAGGATGGTGGCCATGTAGAACCGAAGCGATCCGATCCGATACATTGTGTTGGGCGAGAGACGTATTATATTCTGACGCAAATTCTTAGTACCCCACAATCGACTTATTCATGAAACGTGAACCATCATTGTATCTGAGTACAAACACAGTCGATCGTGATACAAACACACTGTGAATTGGCAACGGCGACGAACATCAACCGCTTGCCATTAAGCCGCGATGTTCATACAATAAAAGCACATTGAACAGCGTGTTGTTGTAACGTTTGGGGTGTATTGCAAATCTATCTTGGTCATCTGCGTTGGGATTGTTGATGATATGGGCGCCTTCCAGGCGCGGGCGATTTGTGTGATGGTGGTTCTGAACCCGGTGGATAGCCTGCTGCATATACGCGATTGTCTGGCTCGACCAATGTGCTCATAACAGGTATGCCTGCCCGCAATAGAAGGTACTCGGCCCATTTGACCTGCCGGCGTTTGACACGAAAGGCGAGGTTGTCGCCAAGTATGCCGCGATCCCAGACTTTGACGCCATGGCGATAAAGCAGGTTTTCGATGTCGATGCCACGCCATGAGCCGTTTCGAGGAACAAGAATGACCGGTGAATTGTAGGACATGAAGCTTGAAACGAACTCGACGGCAAAGCCAGGCATGCCGTTGCGTTGACGGGCGCCTTTCCAGTCGGCGTTGATGAAGGTCGATATGGCGCCTTCCAGACGATTAAAAAAGTCGAGGCATGAGTAAAAAGCAGAGAAATTCATGTTTCACCTTAAGCAACAGAACGTTTGTTCTATTGTAGCGCATGTCGTGCAAACGCGCAACACAGGAGTGAGGTTATGATCGGATTTCTGGTGTCGCTAGGCATTTACTGCATACTCTTTTTCGTAGTCAGAAAACTCACCGAAGGGGTGGTGGATGCTGGTGTGGTAGTAGGCGCGTTTGCATTATTCGCCTTCATCAAGACGGCTTCATTTTTCATGAACACATGGTGGGGTAACGCGGTGCAGGCATTTGATTCACATGCTCCACCGGGGCCAGCCAATCAAACTGTCAGCCGGTCGTTTGTCTCTATTGTGACTTTATTGGCCTGCATCGTGACACTGTCAGTGCTCTGTTATGAAATTCTCAACGGGCGGTTGTCGCTAAAGGATCCTCTGGGATGGATTCCTCACCTCGTCAATGCAGCCAATTCACAGAATGAAAGTACAACTGCAACGCCAACGCCGCGCGGCTGGCCTAAGCCAGATCACATTTTCGTGATCGTCCTTGCGCCGAATTCGTATGAAGCTGTCATGCGCGTCTCGTATTTCAGCCAGTTGGCGACACAAGGGGCGCTGTTGACGAACTACTCTGCCGTGGGCTACCCGGCGCAGACGAACACCACAGCAATGCTGGCCGGAGAGGTATTGGTAAGTGACGATAACGTGCACGATGTGAGTGCAACCAATCTGGTTGACCTGCTTGAAGCTCAGCATCTCCCATGGAAGGCCTATATTGAAAACTATCCCCTTCGGTGCTCTGATGTCACGGTAAGCGGGGCAATTGCCACCGGCCAATATGTGCGCTCGCGCAATCCATTTATCTCGTTCAGCAACATCAATACGGAACCAGCGCGATGCGACAGGCTGGTCAACGCGAGGCAATTGGATGCGGACATTGATGGACATGATCTGCCGGCTTTCAGCATTTACGTACCCAACACAAAGCATGATGGAACTGGCACTTCACCCGAGCAGGCCGCTGTGTGGTTGAAGAGCTTTCTGGAGCCAAAACAACGTGATCCTGGTTTTATAGATAAGACAATGGTGGTCGTGACGTTTGCCGCAGGCAACCAATTCTCCGATAATCATGTATATACGTTGTTGCTGGGAAACATGGTGCGCGGCGGCAGCCAGGATGCCACTTC
>CAIQQO010000348.1 GCA_903873965.1 uncultured bacterium | reverse complement strand
GCACATATCAGGCTAATCTTGACCAACAGAAACAGATGTCTCTGGACCCGCTGACACAGGAAGAAGCCGCGAACTATCAGCAAGCTCCTGGCGTGTTCTCACAGCTCAATGGTGGGTGGTGGGGCGCTGTAGCAACAGAAAAGAACGGTGGGCCAAGCGCACAAGACACGTTTGACGCGCAACTATTATTCACTCAAAGCGGGCCAGATACACAAGACGTTGTTACAACGTCGATGCAACTATCAAGGCGTAACGACAACCTGACCCTTGGACGCAGGTTTCAGCAATTTGGCGGACACTTGATCGCCAGAACTGGTAATGAATCAACACAGCAGTTCGAAGCAGACACAGAACGCGCACAGGTACAAGCTCGTCTAGTCAACAGTGCCGCAATAGCAGGTGTCACTCCATTAACAGCGCGAAAGCTTGCAGAAAAAGTAGCGCCAAATCAAGCTCAGGCGTTCATGCCATCGCAATTGGCCGAACAAGCGGCAGCGGAAGCGTTCCTGACGCAATCACCAGAGATGAAGCACATCCAGTCTATGTTTGGTAAACAGGAACAGTTCTCGTCATTTGCGACCGCTGAGAACAGGTCGGCTACCGCGCAGAGGCTTTCCATTCAGGGCGGTATGCTGGACAGGGCTGTGGCGGCAGGGATGAATAGCACAGCGGCTATTGCCAATATCAATTCTGTGACGCCAGACACAGGAAAGCTCTACACGTCAGAACAACTGTCAGATCAAATGGGAGTGGATGCGTTCAACACGCAATCCCCTGAAATGCTGAACGCGGCGGCTATCACGGGGCGGGTAGAACCGATTGGCTCATTCAGGTCAGCCGAAGTACGGTCAGCCACAGCGCAACGCTTGTCGATCGGTAGCGGCATGGTAACGGCTGCGGTGATGAATGGCTCGACGCTAATAGGCGCACAGGCATCAGTCGATAAGGTTAATCCAGTCACGGGGAAACTTGCCACACCGTATGACCTTGCTAATCAAGAGGGCATGAGTGCTTTTCTTGGGCAATCGCCTGAAATGAAGAACATGGTTAGTGCGCTCGGGCTGGCTCCTGAACACGAGGAAGGTCTTACTTCAGCGGGACAACACCTTGCCGACTTCATGTCCGGGTTGGTAACATCAGAGAGATTCCAGACTAGAGAGAACGTCGCTGCCACGCAACAGGGTGTTTCGTCTGCGTACAACCTCATGACGACCGCGATGAGTAACGGCATGAGTAGCGGCGCAGCCACGGTACTATCCAGACAATACTCACCTCTTCGTGATCAACTTCGCACTCCAGAACAAACCCTGTTATACGCAGGTGCTATGGCGTATGCTGCACGCACTCCCATGCAGAAGGCAATGGAAAAATACACGACACCTGAATTTCAGGCTGGCGTATCTCCAGAGATGTTGCAGACAGCACAAGGGCAGGACGCCTACAACATGATGACATCCATGTCACCAATGGCTGCAACTGTCGGCATGGCTACGGGGGCAATCAGTTACGGTTCCGGCTCGGCTAATGGGTTGATGCCAGCAATGGACTTGAGTACAGGAGCAGGATTGTTCCAGCGATCCATGAACGGCCTGATTACAGCAGGTGCTTTCCCGTCCAACGGCCAAGTGCGTAGTTACTTTGCGGCTAACTCACAACACATTGCTTCATTCACGCCTACTGGATTTCAGGGTGGGCGCGACAGATGGGCTGAGATGGGTAAGAGCGCAGCGGGTATCTCAGACCAGAATCAGATCATCAACACAGCACAGGAAGGCGGCATCGTTGGTCTACAGGAACTACAGGGTGCATGGCAGATGCAAATCTCCAACCGCATGGAAGCGGCGAGTATCGGATTGTCGCAAGCTGGGCCACGTCTTGACCATGCGTATCAACTGAAAACCGGCCAACCCTACGCCAAGATGCAACTGGATTTCGAGAACGCATCCAACTTCGGCGGTACGGTTGATACGGAATGGATGCAGAAGAACGGCATCCCGGCGTACAACGCTGGCAGGGGCAAGTTTGCATGGGCGCGAGAATCACTGGCGATTGACACAGAGAACATGCTGGCGCAGGGCGCACAGGGCATGGCACGCATCGGCTGGCAGATCGCGGACGTTAATCGCCAACAGTACCAGTTCGGCGTTACAAGCGGTTGGCAAAAGACCGACATGAACATCGCCCGTGGTCGGCAGCAAACCCAGAACCAGTGGCAGACGCAGGAGTTTGGCTTTCAGGCCAACGAAATGCGGGTTGCCCGACAGTCATTCCGCGAGGACACGTCCTACAACAAGGAAGTCGCTGGATTGCAGTACGGATGGAAGATGGAAGATGCCGATATCAACATCAAGCGTTCCACTGGCTTTGAGCGGCGGCAACTGGTCAAGCAGAAAGGCCGTGACACCGAGATGTTCAACCTGGAACAGGGGCATGTCGATGTGCAGACCAAGCGCCAGGAAGATCAGTTCAAGCGCGAGGACGACCACTTCAAGAAGCAGGTCGATCACTTCAAGACACAGACCAAGTGGCAGGATGAGGACTTCAAGAAAGAACAGGAACGATTCGCCATTCAGACCGAGTGGAAGAACAATGAGTTCAACATTCAACGCAGCCGCGCACAGCAGGAAATGGGATGGGCAGAAGAAGCCTTGAATCGCTCGATCAAGTCGATGGCGATTCGCAAGGAACAACTCGACGCTGAGGAATCACAGGCCAAAGCGATGGCTGTAGCAAAGGAAGTTGTTAGAGTACAAGACCTTGAATTAGAACAGGCCAAGTTCAAACTGTCGCAGCAAGCTGTTGTGATGACTCAGGCCGAGAAGGACAAGATGGCTGAACTGGAAGTCCAGATTACAGGTATGCGTAAAGACGAAGGTGATCGTATCGCGGCGCTAGGCAAACTCCAAATGGAGTACTTCAAGATGGCAGTTGAATATCTACGCGCACATGGCATCTTTACCGCCGACCAAAAGAACGAAACACCCGCCGGTGAATCTATTAAGCCACCACCAGACCCGACGCAGCATCAGCTTACGGATAGCCAGGGGAGGCATCCTGGTGACATAGGCTATGACTCACTGACAGCCAAGGCCAACGGTGGCAGGTTGAGCGCTGGCAGTATCTACGGTGAGGCTGGGCCTGAGATGGTAGTGGACACCAATGGTGGAACGTATGCACTCCCGACGCGACATTTAACACCAAAACCTTACGGTTCCTCAGGTGATGTTGTTAGAGTAGAAGCATCCATCCCAATCATCCTGGACGGCAAGCAGATCGCAATGGCTATCGTGCCGATCATGGTTAATCCGGTTGCAATTGCACAGCGGCGCAGCACACGAAGACTCTAAATGAATAGCTACAGTCAAATCAAGATCGACGGTCAGTCCAACAGCACCTACAAGAAATTGAGGTGCTTGTTCGGGCAAGGCTCGTATCCCTACAGCGTGGAACAGGGGCGTGTGATGAATCGCACGACCACTGGCAGGTTGTCCAAGCAGGTTGGGCCAAGCTTTAAGTACTGGTATGGCAGTTTCAGGGTAAAGGTACAGGAAGAAACGGGATACGCCACCATCCTTGACCTTGCTAAGTGGCACGCCTCTAATCTGCCAACCAACCAACGGCTTGTGCTTCGCCCCCACACATGGACTGGCACAGCAGCTAACCACGTCACCCATGTATTCACTACGGTATGGACGTTGACGTTCTCCGATGATCTCGACTGGAATCTAGTCGTAGGCCAGTCAGTGACCGTGAGTGATGGTTCTGTGTTCACGATTGCAAGCATCGTAAGCACACAACAGGTCAATCCAGTGTCGGTAACTGCCACGGTAGCCAGTGGCTCGCCCGTATCCAGCTCGACAGTCTATACCTGCAACATCACCGGCGACGGTGTTTGTGAGTACAACGTCACATTCACGACTGGACTAGACCCGCAAGGCCAGTTGCCAGTGATGGAATCCAGTGGTGGATTCGCCATTGTGCCATTTCGGTTGGAGGAACGTTAATGCGAACTGTACCTGATAGACCGCTTCTCAAATCACTGGCATCCCGCGATACTCGAAAACCCGTCTATTCCATTACGGTGCGTG
>CAIQQO010000347.1 GCA_903873965.1 uncultured bacterium | reverse complement strand
CCTGCCAGATGCGATTGATGATCCTTGCGGCCTTGATACAGACGTCGTCCGCGCTGCTATCATGCCGGTTTGTGCAAGCGCCGAATTCATTCAATGCGCTACACCACACGTGATTCACGCAGCTGGCCAACTTGCTTGGCCCAGCCGACGCAAACCCAAAGGGAATGCCATCGTATGGAGGTTGCAGCATGAAGAGGCGTTACCTCGATGGCTACGGCTTAACAGTCGCCAGAACACAGAGCGAACAAAACGGGTTGGCTACGCGTTCACTGGTAATGATGTCGCACAGGTTATCGGAGCATGGTTTTGCTAAATATCAACCTGGTCAAGGGCAAGTTGCCTTTGACGACATCGACCTGCTGAGCAACCCGTCGGTACCAGTAAGCCTGATGACCTCCGTCGAAGGGTTCGAAGACTTCGAACCCTTCGACGGCCCTGAAAGGTATAGGTTGTATCTTCTTACCACCCTTCGCAAGGAGGATTGCCTCCCCTTTACGTTTTACTCCGCGCCGAGGGGGTCTGTTCCATTGCAAAAGCATACATAATGCGAGGCGTCGGTAATTGGTCAGTACTTCGCATCCACTGACGCCAACGTGGCTGCCCGCGATAAATCCACCTGCGCCTTCACGTACATCGGTAGCCCGTATAACCGGATAAAGCCCTCGGCATCCTTCTGGTTGTACACGTCCTCGGCGTTAAACGTCGCCAGATCCTCGCGGTAGAGCGAGTAAGCTGCCTGCCGACCCACAAGCGTCGCGCTGCCCTTGTACAGCTTGATCCGCCCTGTGCCGGTGACATCGCGTTGCGTCACCGTGATAAACGCCTGGATCGCGTCGCGCAACGGCGTGAACCATTGCCCGCCATACAACAGGTCGGCGTACTTCAACGCCACGATCTGCTTGTAATGCAGCGTCTCGCGGTTGAGCGTCAATTCCTCGATCCCCTGGTGCGCCGCGCGCAGAATGGTAGCGCCGGGCGCCTCGTACACGCTGTGCGATTTCATCCCCACCAGCCTGTTCTCAACCAGGTCGTAGCGCCCCACGCCATGCCGCGCGCCCATCGTGTTCAACGCCACGATCAGGTCGGCTCCGCCGAGAGCAATGCCGTTAACCCGCTTCGGGATGCCGCACACGAAATCAATCTCCACGTATTCCGGCGCATCGGGCGCTTCCAACGGCGAGATCGTCTGCCGATACAGTTCTTCGCCCGGTTCGCGCCACGGATCCTCCAGGCTGCCGCCCTCGAAACTGCGGTGCCACAGGCTGTGATCGCCGGAATAAATGCTGCCTAAAGTCTGACTCACTGGCACATTGTGCGCCTGCGCATACGCGATCGCGTCGTCGCGCCCGCGTAGATTCCATTCACGCCACGGCGCGATGATGCGTAGCCGGGGGTTCAACGCCATGTAAGTCAGTTCGAAGCGCACCTGGTCATTGCCTTTGCCCGTCGCTGCATGCGAGACGGCATCGGCATTCTCCTGGTTGGCTATCTCCACCTGATGCTTAGCCATTAACGGCCGCACGATGCTTGCGCCCAGCAAATACTTGTTCTCGTAGATCGCACCGCTCTGCACCAGCGGATAGCAATACTCCACCGAGAACTCGTTGCGCAGATCGCGCACGATGCATTTGCTCGCGCCGGAGCGCAACGCCCGCTGTTTGATCGCCTCGAAGTTCCAGCCCTGCCCCACGTCTGCCACGAAGCACACCACTTCGCAGCCATAGTTCTCGCGCAACCACGGCACGGCGCACGCCGTATCCAGGCCACCGCTGTATGCCAGCACAACCTTGTTCACAGGCTCGCGCACGATGTTCACGCCGCGCGCGCCTTCGGTCTCCATCATGTACTGCACAGCCTCAACCGGGATTTGCTTCTCGCGATTGCCCAATGCCGGCATGCGCGCCGGGACAATAATCGCTTCCGATGCCAATTCAATGGACATGGCCACTTCATCACAGTTCAACAGCATGGGACATGACACACAGTCGCGAAATACCTTCTCTGGAAAGTTCTCCTTGGAGGTCACCGTAAAACCGCACTTCTCGAAGAAACGCATCGCGCGCGTGAGGGCGAAGATCGTGCTGAATTTGCGCTCGCGCGCCTCCGCGACCAGCGCATTCACCAGTTTCTGCCCCACCCCGCCGCCGCGCAGCGTCTCATCCACGGCCAGCGAGCGCAGCTCAACCAACGCAGTGCTCATTGGCACCAACGAGCCACACCCAACCACCAGCGGCGATTCTGCCGCCTCCTGCCCGGTCAGTACAGCCACCAGCATATTCTTCAGCGAAGCGCGGATGTTGGCCGTGCTGCGCGGCAATAGCCCACCTTTGCGCGCATTCCCAGCAATCAACTCCGAGATACGCGCGACGTCATCGAGGACAGCCGGCCTAACGATCACTTCCATGTGTAGTTCCACTTACGATGAGAATCCCCTGCTATCCTTCCAAGTCGATCAGCCATTCACCACTGGCGGGTAGTTCTTTGCCCGTTTCAGGTGTTTCCGCTTGCGGCTTAGGAGTCTCGATTAACCCGAGCTCGCCACCACCCTCGATCTGCAGCACGCCAGCCTTGGCATATACCGCCAGCTTGTCGCGCGAGTCGGCGATGTCGAGGTTGCGCATGGTCAGTTGCCCGATGCGGTCGAGTGGGCCAAACTCGCCCTTCCCGCTCTCCATCGTCAAGCGCTCTGGCTTGTACGTCAGGTTCGGGCCAGTCGTGTTCAGGATGGTGTAGTCGTCGCCGCGTCGCAGTTCCACACTCACGGTGCCGGTGATAGCCTTGCCTATCCAACGCTGCAGACTTTCGCGCAACATCAACGATTGTGGATCGAACCAGCGCCCTTCATACAACTGGCGACCCAGCTTGCGGCCCAGCGTGCGATAGTTGTCAATCGTGCCTTCGTTGTGAATCGAGTTCACCAGTCGTTCGTAGGCCAGGTGCAGCAATGCCATGCCGGGGGCCTCATATATACCGCGGCTCTTGGCCTCGATCACGCGGTTCTCCACCTGGTCCGACATGCCTAGTCCATGCTTCCCGCCAATTCGGTTGGCATCAAGCACCAGCGCCACCATGTCCGTATACTCGCGCCCGTTGATTTCCACCGGGTAGCCTTCGAAGAACGTGATCTTGATCGTCTCTGGTTCAATCTTGACAGCCTGATCCCAGAAACGCACACCCATGATCGGTTGCACGATGTACATACTCGTATCGAGCATTTCAAGATGCTTGGCCTCATGCGTTGCGCCCCAGATGTTGGCGTCAGTTGAATAGGCCCGTTCTGTCGCCATCCGATACTGGAAACCACGCGTCGCCAGCCACTCGCTCATTTCCTTGCGTCCGCCCAACTCGCTCACAAACAACGGATCGAGCCACGGCTTGTACACATACAGATCGGGGTTCACCAGCAGGCCATAGCGATAGAAACGCTCGATGTCGTTGCCCTTGTAGGTCGAGCCGTCGCCCCAGATATTGACGCCGTCTTCCTTCATCGCGTTGACCAGCATTGTGCCGGTCACGGCCCTGCCCAATGGGGTCGTGTTGAAATAGCTCTTGCCAGCGCTCCCAATATGGAACGCGCCGCACATCAGCGCGACCAACCCTTCCTGCACGAGTTGCTTGCGGCAGTCAATCACGCGCGCTTTCTCAGCGCCATGTTTCAGCGCGCGGCGCGGGATGTCATCGTAGTCGGTCTCATCCGGCTGCCCCAAGTTGGCTGTGTACGCGTAAGGGACGCCGCCCTTCTCGCGCATCCACGTCACCGCCGCGCTGGTGTCCAGTCCACCCGAATAGGCGATGCCGATCTTCTGTCCCTTTGGAAGTGATTCAAGAATTCTGCCCATGCTGATTTGCTCCTCGTTACTCGTTACTCTTCTATGTGTTTCGTATCTTAAGCCGAAGGTGTCTGTGTAAACGTTGTTCCGGAACCGGCGCTTACGCCGTCCAGATTGGTAATACGTACGAATTTAACGCCTGAACCAAGCGCTTCAAGCGCTGTTCGCACTTTGGGAATCATGCCGCCGTTGATAGTACCTTCAGCAATCAATGCTTCGGTTTCGGTCAGCGTCAATGACTTGATGGGCTTGCCATCCTTGCCCAGCACGGCGGCGACATTGGTGATAAAGGTCAACATGCCTGCATCCATCCCGGCCGCAATCGCCCCGGCCACATGATCAGCGTTGACGTTATACATCTCGCCGTCATCACCAATCGACATCGGCGCAATCACAGGCACAATGCCGACATCAAGCCAGCTCTGCAGCAACGGCGCACGCACACTGACCGGCTTGCCGACAAACTGCAGCGCATCGTTCATTTTCTGTACGCGCACGATCCCGCCGTCGATGCCACTGACGCCAATCGCATCGATCCCGGCGCTCAGGAACGCCGCCACCAACCGCTTGTTGGCCAATCCGCTCAATGTCATCAATGCCGCGTCACGCGTGCGTGCGTCGGTGACGCGCAATCCGTCAACAAAGTGATTCTCGATCTGGAAAGCCGCCAGCAAGGCCGTAAGTTCTTTACCACCGCCATGCACCACAATCGGGCGCGCGCCGGACACAATCACCGCTGAAATGGCCTCTGCGAAGCGCCGGCTGAATGATGGATCATCAAGGTCACTACCGCTGACCTTAAATACCTGCACAGGGCGCAACGGTAGCGCCATATACATCACGTCCTCAATCGGATTAAACCGATATGGCGGGGTTTCAATAAAACCCAGCGACTGATACAACGCGCACGCCTGCGTAAGCGACCGCAGCGTGTCCAGTTTCATACTCTTGTACCCGATCACGCGCGCTTCTTCGATCAGGCGTTGCGCCAGCAGCCGCCCGATGTGCTTGCCACGATGAGCAGCCCGCACATACAAGCGCTTCATCTCACATTCGCCTGGCCCGTATGGATGCAGTGCAACACACCCGACCAGTTCGTCATCATCGCTTGCCAACAACAACCGCCCTGCTGGAGGCGCATAATCGCCGGGCAACCCAGCCAGTTCCTCCGTAAATCCCTGGAAGCACAGGTCAACGCCAAGTGCATCCGCATACTCGGCAAATAGCATCCGTGCCTGTTCAATCTGTTCGACTGTTCGCGCCTGAATAATCTCTATCACCTAGAGTAGACCCTCCGTTTCATCAATGCCACACATCAGATTCATGCTCTGGATCGCCTGCCCCGACGCGCCTTTCACCAGGTTATCGATGCACGATACGACAATCAACATATTCGCCAGCGCGCCGGTCTGTTGATGTACTGATAGCGTGCAGTAGTTAGTGTGGTTCACGTGCGCGATAGTCGACATTTGACCTTTTGGCAGCACGCGCACAAAAGGTTCACCATCATAACGTTGCTCAAAAATACGATGCCAGTCCTGCTCAACGGCCTGCGGCGTCAGCTTGAAATACATGGTGCTGAGCATGCCGCGGGAAATGGGCAGCAGGTGTGGTGAAAACAGGATGGAGATGGGGGATTGGAGCGTGGACGCGCCGCGTGATGGGTCATCGCGACCACCCCAGGCATCGTTCATCAGCTGTTCAATTTCGGGGACGTGGCGATGCATGTGGCCAATATTGTACGGGGCCAGGTTCTCGTTGACCTCGACAAAGTGCGAGGATTGCGATGGTTTGCGCCCTGCCCCGCTGACGCCCGATTTGGAGTCCGATATCACCATCGGTTCGGCCAGCGCGGCCAGTTCGAGCAATGGCAAGGCGCCCAGAATCATGCTGGTGGGATAGCAGCCGGGATTGGCCACCAGGTTAGCATCAGGGAGCACCGACCGGTATAGTTCGGGTAGACCATACACCGCTTCAGGCAGCAGTTCCGGACACGGATGCTCATGGCCATAATATTGCTTATAGAGTGCAGGATTGCGCAGTCGAAAGTCAGCCGAAAAATCGACGGCGCGCTTACCGGCTTTAATCACGCCGGCGCACAACTGCGCAGATGGGCCGTGCGGCAGACATGAGAAAACGATATCCACATCGGCCAGCGGTGCATCTGCCGCCTTGATCAACTTTGTTTCATATGCACAAGGGATTACATCAGACAGGCGCATGCCGGCGCTATTCTCCGATGCAGCAAATACCAGCCGCGCATGACGATGCCGACTGATCAACTTGACCAGCTCAACGCCTGTATAACCTGTCGCGCCAAAAATACCTATATTTATCATGTCGTTCCTGAAAATTAAAAAGCCCCTAACACTGGAGTGTGTCAGGGGCTAATTGTCATTACCCGGCAAACGAACGTCAGAGTTCCACTCACCCATGCGACGTCGCGCCCAAACCAGACACACAGTCCAGTGAGCGCAGTCGACGCGAGCGAAGCTCAAACATGTGCTGAAACATGAGCGCCATTATAAGGGCGAGTGGCTGTCTGTCAAACTCAAATTCACGCGCGCAGCTTGATCGCAATCACTGCAAAGCCTCTTGCCAGCACCTCTGGGGGAAACTGCATCGACTTCATCGGAATCTCGTACTTCGCATTGAGCAGCACCATCGCGCTATCGGCTTCTGCACCGGTGACTACCTGCGCGTCCGCGTCCACCCACGATCCCAACGACTCACCTTGACTCTGGCACGGCATCACACGCACATGCGAGTTGTTTATGATGCGCTTCATCTTGCCAGCGCCATTAACAGTGCGGAAATACAACACGCCGTTATCCTCAGCAAACCACACCGGGGTCGGCAAGGCCTGCCCGTTTTTGCGAAAGGTCTCGATATTGAGATACTGCTGGTCTGTAAACTGTGCTAATCCACTGATTGACATAATTCTACTCCACTAACTTGACCGCAATGACGGCATACTGAACCTTATTAAAACCGCCAAATAAATCAAAAACGCGCTTCATTAAGCCGTACTTGGTATTCAAAAGCTTGTTGATACGCTCAGCCTCTGTTGCGTCGGTCAAACGCGAAGTCGCATTGAACCATGCGCTGGACAGCTTTCCACTGCGATCACACACGGCCACGCGCACGCGCGGGTTATTACGCGCCCGTTTCACTTTGCCAGAACTGGCCGGCGTGCGAACGAACAACGTATCACCCTCTTTTAGAAACCACACCGGCGTGGGAACTGCAACACCGCTCTTGCGGACGGTCTCGAGGTTTAGAAACTGCTGATTCTCAAATTGCGCAAATACATTCGATGTCGTCACGGCCAATCACCTTTACCACTGCAACACACATTAACGGATGCCAGTCTAGCAGCCCTCTATTGGTATTTGCTTAGAATCTGTTCCCATCCTCATTTCCTATCAATCACCAAGAAACGGATCAAGAACAGGACACTATATCTTCACGATCAATAGTGTCATAGATCTTTCTATTGACTCCCTAAGACGATTTTATAAATCTGCTTATCATCTGCAGTCCATAGATCACCATCCTGGCTCTGGCCAACGGCCGACGATATGCCGGCAATACTTTGCCAACTCGTAGTCGCTGGATTGTAGACGACGATTCCTGGGCTCGCGTAAGATGACATCCATAATCGACCATCTGAGGATCGGAAGAGTGTCCCAGGTTCGAATGATGCATTCGGTGGTCGAATGGATTGCCAGTGCGGTATTGCATTATCGAATTTCGACATAGAAAGAGCAAATCCTGTATCGACAACCCATACGTTACCACCAGGATCAAGTAAGAATTGACCGGCAAAGTTATAGGTTTCTCCACGGTTTGGGCTTTGGTAGTCAACCGGGTGGTAATTCGGCTCATCGAGACGGTATAGCTTCCAATAGCTTCTCTCATGTAGTGACTGGGCATACTGAGTAATGATCAGCCACACATTGCCACGATCGTCGCACTGTATTGCATCAATCGATGGCTTAAAGCTCGCTACGTGATAATCTGCTTCGGATAAGGGAATACGCTCGACAAGGCCTGTCATTGGTGAGTATTTGATGAGACGATCATTGATGATCAGCCAAAGATTCCCTTGAGTGTCCTCACACAGGCTCTGGGTGCCTTGGACGCCATCACCTCGCAGGAAACCATTCAAATCCTGTATAGGGATAAACACCATTCGTTGCAGGTTGAACTGCCTGAGCACCCATTCCTGCCCCCCACTATCATAATCGCCAAGTGACCATACCGTACCATCATGCCCGAGTACTAGATCGTAAGGGATAGTGGGGTTACCACGTGGGCTGATGAAAGTGGTTGTCAGTACACGTTTTGCGTTAATGTCGAACAGAATAAGAGGCCCTTTGCTCTCTATTGGCAGAAAGAAGACGAACTGAGGCGGTACACCGACTACTTTGTGAAATCGAGTACCAGGTCGGGTAAACAAATCAGCCTCTGTTGGTAGTTGCGGCTGTAAACTGAGTTTCACTTCCCCTGGTTTTGCTGTAAGTTGAATAGCCACTTCCACTGTAGGTTGAACTATCATTTCGATTGCGGGCTGAACTGTATTGATGACTGTTGCTGATACAACAGGCGGCGATGTCGGTATATGCTGAGCTGCCACGCTCGATGTCAGACACAGCAACAATGCTTGGATCAGTATGATTGGTCTGCTATTGCCCACATATTCTCTCTAGTCTTCAATCTTGAAACAGGTGATTCTCAATCTGATATGTGACAATACTGTGTTGAGATAACCAGCCATAGATATCACTGGCCAACTCTGGATCTGTCGGGCAGACAACTTAGCCTAATGCCTTACCGCGGAACTCCTCCAGGCTGTGGTAGCCATGTTTTTGCATGTACGCCTCGATGCCAGCACTCACATCGGCAAACACATCATATCCATGGTGATACACCGCGCTGCCAATCCCAACGCATGTCGCGCCAACAAGGATCATCTCGATCGCGTCGCGCGCTTCGGTAACGCCTCCGGTGCCGATCACCTGCGCCTTAGTGCCCTTCAGAGCTTTGCAGATGTCATACACGCACCGCACTGCGATGGGGCGAACAGCAGGCCCGCTGACGCCGCCTGTGCGATTGGCCAGCACCGGTTTGGCCGTATCAATATCGAGGATAATGCCGGGACCAAGCGAGTTGATCGCGCAAATCGCATCAGCGCCGGCATTGACCACTTCTTTCGCCACGGCCGCGATGCTGTCGACATTGGGCGACAGTTTGATGATCACCGGACAGTTCGCGTGCTTCTTCACCATGCGCGTCACCTGTCCTGACACATAGGCGTTCGACGAGAACATCTCTTCATGGTTCGTATCGATATTCGGGCATGAGATATTCACCTCGATCAGATCGGGATCAGCTTCGCTGATATAGCGCGCCAGCGTGCCAAAATCGAAAATCGTGTTGGCGAAAATACTGGCGATGACCGGAACGCCATGCTCTTTGAGCGCCAGCTTCGCGCTTCTAATCTCGTCGACCATCACCTCAACACCCGGATTGCTCAGTCCAACCGCGTTGATCAGCCCATAGCCCCAGTTCACAATTGTAGGGTTATGCCAACCGGCGCGCGGTTGCAGGCTGCACGACTTCGTTGTGATCGCGCCGACGCCCAAATGGGCAAGCCGATCAAACACTTCCTGGCTCAAGCCCAGAATGCCCGACGCCAACACCGTGGGATTGCGCAACGTCACACCGCACAGGCTCACGCTGAGGTCAGGTTTCTGCACTGCTGTCTTTTCAGTCTGATCTGTAACGGTCGTTTCCATTAAATCCTGCCAGTTCTCGCTGGTGTAGCTCAGTTTGCCCGAATCCACGCCAATATCTCGTCACGCGTTGCGCCTGTGAGTTTGCCCACACTCGCCAGCTCATCTAGTATCTGCGAGAGTGTCAGCACAGCGTGTAAACTCACGCCATACGCAGCCAGTTCACGCGCGCCGCCCTGTTCGCGATCGATGAGCACCAGTACATCCTTGACATGCAACCCAGCATCGGTCATGGGTTTGAGTGATTCGATCTTGGCTGTGCCTTTGGTGATCAGGTCATCTACCAGCAAAGCCACTTCGCCAGAATGAAACTCGCCTTCGATCAACTTCGCAGTGCCATATTCCTTCGCCTCTTTTCGCGGATAGATCAAAGGCAATCCAGTTTCAAGCGCCACCGCAACGCCAATGGGCAATCCGGCATAAGGTATTGCTGCCAGTCGATCGAACGCAATTCCCGCAGCGGTAATCTTGGCGCCCATGGCCTGGGCCACTTTGCGAAGCACTGCCGGATACGTCACAAGCAGGCGCAGGTCAATATAGATCGGCGACATCAGTCCAGACTTCAGTTTGAACTGCCCGAACTTGACGCACCCAATGTCAAAGAGGTCACTCGCAATGGATGATATCTGTTCCATAATGCTGTTTTTGTCCGTTACCAAAAAGATTAGGCGCCGAAGCTTCCCGGAATCGCGCGCATCTGTTCCACCATACTCAACGCTGCCTTGCGCGCCTCTTCGGCGAAGTTGGCGGTACGTGAAGCATAAATCACAGCCCGCGACGCATTGATCACTGGCCCGACACCGTTGCGTGTTGCGCCAAATCTCACGGCTGCTTCCAAATCGCCGCCCTGCGCGCCGACGCCAGGAATGAGGAACGGCAAGTCGGGAGAAATCTCCCGGATATGTTCCAGTTCAGCAGGCGCCGTCGCGCCAACAACAAGGCCGCATGCGCCTGGGCCTTCGGCATGCCAGCGATTCGCGCTGCGCGCTACCCGTTCGTATAGCGTCTGTTCGTCACTGCTCAGGTTCTGGAATTCTCCCGCATTCACATTGCTCGTGCGCGCGAGCACAAACACACCACGATCGCGATAGTTCAAGAATGGCTTTATCGAATCGCTGCCAATATAGGGCGACAGCGTCACAGCATCAGCCTTGAACTGCTCAAACGCCCCGCACGCATAAGCTTGCGCCGTGTTGCCAATATCGCCGAACTTACCATCGAGGATGATGGGAATATCCTCAGGGATAGCGCGCACAATGCGTTCCAGCGCCACGATCCCTGCAGCGCCCTCGGCCAGGAAAAAGCCGAGATTAGGCTTGTATGCGCAAACCAGATCCTGCGTCGCCTCAATGATGGCGCGGGCAAACGGTAGCATTGGTTCATCGTGAACCTGCAGCGGTAATGGCGTATTCGCTACAACAATGTCGAGTCCAACACACAAATAGGAACGATTCTTCTGCTGTGCACGTGCTAGTTTTTCGAGGAAAGTCATGTTCCGTAGATTATAAGCGTTCCGATAGGCGCGTGCGATAATCAGCACGCATGTCAACGCCAGAACTCGAACGATGGCAACGCCTCATCGTGATTGCACACGTCGCACTCGCCGTATTGTTCGGCGTCATCATTCCACCGTGGGAAGCTCACGACGAAACAGGGCACATGGCGTACGTCAACCAATTGGTGACGCAACACGCTCTGCCGGATGCGCGCGGCAAGACCAAGGCCTTTCTCGATCAGTCACATCAACCACCTTTGTACTACCTGGTCGTTGCCGGACTGACCTTCTGGATTGACCGCAATGACCAGGTATCGCCTCAGATCAACTTGTTCGCGTTTGACGGCACCAACAGGCGCGGGACGCGCATCTTGCTGCGCAATCCGGGCGAAGCGTTCCCATGGCAAGGTACGATTCTGGCGATTCATTCAGCCCGGTTGGTCTCCACCATTCTTAGCGCGCTGATGCTCCTGCTGATAGCCAAGGCTTCACGCCTGCTGTTTCGCGACCAGCCAACTGCAGCATTATTGACCACGGCCATTGCGGCGTTCAACCCACAGGTGTTGTTTATGGCTGCCATGGTCAACAACGACATCATGATCAGCCTGTTGGGTGCGGCGCTGGTCTACATGGTACTCAGGACTCGCGAGAAGACCGACATCAATCGCGCCTTTGCCGGCTACGCAGTCACAGGTTGTGTGCTGGGATTATGCCTGTGGGCGAAGAACAGCGGCTTAATCCTGATTCCATTTACCGGCATCGCGCTGGTCTACCTGGCATGGCGCCAAAAGTTGCCCTTACTTCAGTTACTTTTGCGAGGTGCAGTCGCCTTCGTGGCGATGCTTCTGGTGGGCGGACCGTTTTACCTGATCAACCAACTGCGCTACGGACAATGGATCGTCGATCGCGCCGCAGACAATCCGCTGGTGCAATCACCGACCAGCCTGATCAGCACTGGTCTTGCCGTATCACTGCGTGATGGCTGGCTACCGCAGATATTTGTCAATGCCTTCCGCACTTTCTGGGGCACCTTTGGCTGGGGCAACGTCCAAATGCCCGATTGGGCGTACATAGTTATCGCTGTGCTTGTCGGCATAGGGACGTTAGGTTGCGTGATCGGTATTTGCCGCGCCAAACCGCCAATACGTGATGGCATGGCCATACTCATCACGCTTGCGATAGTCATGGTACTC
This sequence comes from uncultured bacterium, assembly GCA_903873965.1. Classification (GTDB taxonomy): domain Bacteria; phylum Chloroflexota; class Anaerolineae; order J036; family Brachytrichaceae; genus CAIXPS01. The sequence goes on along the minus strand of CAIQQO010000347.1, from coordinate 165,469 downwards.
CTGCCCGGTTACCGCGCCTTCTTTTATCAAAGCCCTGCCCTGCTGCCCGGTCGATACCTGATGCCGGGACTTCTGGCATACGCTGCGATTATCGGGTTCGGCTGGGCATGGTTAGGTAAAGATATCGGGGACTGGAGATTGAAAATGGTTGCGCCGGGCAATCCCCCATCGTCAATCCTCAACCTCTCTGTTTTTATATCAGCCGCGATGGCGATTGCGGTACTGCTCGTGCCATTCGGCGTGATTGCGCCAGCGTATGCTTTACCCGTCATACAACAAACACCCGACGCCACGCCAGCCCTTCTTACCTTTGAAGATGTCGCACAGATTACGTCGATAGCAGCCGATACAACTTACCTCAGTGATCGCGAAGGCATGCGACACTACGCCCGCGTGAAGGTCACGTGGCGAGCGCTGCGCCGAACCGCTGAAAACTTCGCGTTCGGAATCAGCGTCGTTGGGCGTGATGCCGAAGTGCTGGGCACATTGAACGTCGAACCGGCGCGCGGCGCTTATCCCAGCACCAACTGGAACACAGGCGACACCTTTGTTGATGAGTACACCATCCTGCTCGAAAAACCATGCGCGCATCTACCCTCGCTCGGACGTGTCAGCATCGCGATGTACGAATTCAAGCGGGTGGAAACACAGCCCAATACGATAGCGATGAGCATCACGCATCAACTTCAGATACGCGACGGCGAGGGCCGCCCCGTAGCGCCACTGCTGGGGCGATTCAGAATTGATAAGCCAACGCAACCCATGGTTGTTTTCTGGCAACCCCCGCTGGGTTCATTCGATAACATCGCACTTCGCCAGGTCGAGATGCCATCCGAAGTCCAGGCCGGCGTGACCACCACCATTCGCCTGACTTACGAAGCATGGCAGACAACCACCCTCTCAGGCAATGCTTTTGTGCATGTCTATGATGATCAAGGTGCCCTTGTTGCACAGGACGACCATGCCCCTCAAATGGGGGCTTATCCAACGGACTTGTGGCAGGCGGGCGAATGCGTCGACGAATCTTTCAACTTGCGCATGCCACCGACCGTTTCCGGAACGTTGCATGCCTTAACCGGCTTCTATGTATCGGCAACGGGTGCACGATTCCGAACCGGCACCCAGGACGATCTGTTGCCACTCGGCCAGATTCTTGTCAGGTAGATTTATACTTGCAGAGCCTAGCCATTCAGACTATGGTGGAGGCTGTGTAAAGGAATAAAATGGGAACGTTATTGACCATACTTCGCGAGTCACTTCGCTATAAAGGTCGTGAGGCGCAATGGCTGTGGCTATTTCATCGCGTCAGCGGACTGGGCATTCTGTTTTACCTGCTCATTCACGTTTTCGACATGTCATTGGCCTACTTTAATGTGCCGATACACGAAGAAATGATCGCCCTGTTCAAGACGCCGCTCTTCTCCGTGCTGGAACTGGCAATGGCGGCATTGCTCATATACCATGCGGTGAACGGTGTCCGCGTGGCCATACTCGATCTGCGCCCCGAACTGTGGGTGCATCAGCAAAAGGTAACCCGTCTCAGCCTGATGGTTACCGCCATCCTGACAGCGCCCACCGTCGTCATCATGTTGATCTATACCTTCAATGCCAACTTCGGTCACGTGGCAACAGCAATAACCCACTAAAGATTTATGAGCATGATTCCCACGCCCGTCATCGCAGACAACAACCCCTACCGGGCGCGTTACCTTGCCAACCAAAAAATGAAGCCGCGCAATGCATTTGAGCGCGTGGCGTGGCAGTTTATGCGTTATAGCGGCCTGGCGCTGGTCTTTCTGGCTCTCAGTCACTGGGGGCTGCAGCATCTCATCAACAGTGTTCACGACTTGACACTCGATGCAACGATAAGCCGCTGGGGCATTGCGGGACAGACTGCTACACTGGAAATATGGTTCTGGAGAGCGTATTATGCTGTTCTGCTGGGACTCGCCATGATGCATGGTTTGAATGGGTTGCGGCAGGTACTATATGACTATTTTCACTATCGCCCACTCTATTGGGGCTTTATGGTATTGTCCACTGTCTTGATTGTGTTTGTTTCCGTCGCAGGTCTTGCGGTTTTGCTTCTTGGTGTTAATGCAGCCGCAACCGGAGCGGCAGTGGTACGGTAGATTTGGTACAAGGAAATTGATAACATGGCTCAGTATCATCAATTCGATGCACTCGTCGTAGGCGCTGGTGGCGCCGGTTTGATGGCAGCACTTTATGCCAGCAAATCGGTGAACACTGCCGTCATCAGCAAGCTCTATCCTACCCGTTCTCATACGGGCGCGGCACAGGGCGGTATCAGCGCAGCCCTCGGCAACATGGAACCGGATAAGTGGGAATGGCATGCCTATGACACAGTGAAAGGCGGCGACTTTTTGTCAGACCAGGACGCCGTCGATATTCTGTGTAAGGAAGCCGTCGAGGCTGTCATCGACCTCGAACACATGGGATTGCCTTTCGACCGCACGGCGGACGGCAAAATCTCGCAACGGCGCTTTGGCGGACATAGTAACAATGAAACGAAACAGCCGGTACAACGCGCCTGCCATGCGGCAGATCGAACCGGTCATATGATCCTGCAAACACTGTATCAGCAATGCATCAAAAACAATGTGCGTTTCTTCGATGAGTTCCAGATGATCGACATGATCGTCATTGATGGCACATGCCGCGGCGTGGTGGCTGTTGAACTCAAAACCGGCGAGATTCATGTCTTCCATGCCAAGGCCGTCATGCTGGCCACGGGTGGATTCGGCAAAATGTGGAAGATATCATCTAACGCGCATTCACTGACCGGCGATGGTCCGTCGGTGGCATTGCGCTGTGGTTTACCGTTACAGGATATGGAGTTCTACCAGTTTCATCCTACGGGCATCTACAAGATGGGCATCCTGTTGAGTGAAGCTGCGCGCGGTGAAGGCGCCATTTTCATCAACGACAAGGGCGAACGTTTCATGGAGCGTTACGCGCCAACCATGAAAGACCTGGCCTCGCGCGATGTGTGCAGCCGCTCGATCTACAAGGAAGTGCGTGCTGGCAATGGCATCGGCGGCAAGGATTACGTCTACCTCGACTTCCGACCCGAACGAATTAACAAGTATTTCGAGGCAGACGGCAATCCACGCCGCGTCGACGCCGAATATATTGAAAAGCGCCTGCCCGACATTATCGAATTTGTGCGCGTCTATATGGGCATCGATCCGATCACCGAGCCGGTGCCAATCCAGCCCACAGCGCACTATGCCATGGGCGGTATTCCCACCGACCTGGATGCCCGCGTGCTGCTTGATGAAAACGGCGCCATAGTACATGGCTTGTATGCCGCCGGCGAAGCCGCCTGCGTCAGTGTGCACGGGGCAAATCGCCTCGGCACCAATTCCCTCGTCGACCTGATTGTGTTTGGTCGACGAGGCGGCAAAAAGATGGCCGAGTTTGCCAAGCAGACTGAATTCTTGCCCATCAGCCAGGAAGTCCATAAACCTGCTGAAGCGATGCTGAATGGCATACGCAACAACGACGGCAAGGAACACCCCGGCCAGATTCGCAAGGAATTGCAGTTGCACATGGATGAGCATGTCGGCGTATTCCGCACTAAGCAGGGACTTGAAGCCGCATTAGAGGAAATTCGTGGTTTGAAGGAACGCTACAAGCGCATCCACATCGACGACAAGGGCGTGCAGTGGAATACCGACTTGATGGAAGCATGGGAACTGGGCTGCCTGCTTGATCTTGCCGAAGTGACCGCCATATCTGCATTGGCGCGCCAGGAATCACGCGGCGGGCATTATCGTGAAGACTTCCCTGATCGCGACGACAAGAATTTCCTGAAGCACACGAATGTCTGGAGCGACAACCACATGTCTTACAAACCGGTGCGAATGGGACGATACCAGCCAACCGAACGCAAGTACTGATGCGTGATCGAGCACAAGATTTAGGCTGAAATATAACGAGGAACTGATTCATGAAAGTACATTTCAAGATCAAGCGGTTTAACCCTGAGAAGGACAAAAAGTCTTATTGGGGAGAGTACGACGTTGAGGCAGAAGAAAGTGATCGCGTACTCGATGCGTTGCAGACAGTGAAATGGGAAATTGACGGTACGCTGAACTTCCGCCGAAGCTGCGCACATGGCATATGCGGCAGCGACGCCATGCGCATCAATGGGCGAAATTCGCTGGCATGCAAACTGCTGATACGCGATGCCGTTCAGGGCGGCAAGATCGTTGTCGAGCCGATACTGGGTCTGCCGGTAATCAAAGACCTGATCGTGGACATGGAGCCCTTCTTTGCCCACTATCGCGCCGTAATGCCGTACCTAATCAATGACACCGAGCCAGGCGAGCGCGAACGCCTGCAGTCACCCGAAGAACGCGCGCGCTTTGACGACAGCACCAAGTGCATTTTGTGCGCGTGCTGCACCACGAGCTGCCCTTCCTTCTGGGTAAGAGGCGACTACGTTGGACCGGCAGCCATCGTACAGGCGCACCGTTTCATTTTCGACTCGCGCGATCAAGGCGCTGCAAAACGTCTGGACGTGTTGGGCGAACCAGAAGGCGTTTGGCGCTGCAGAACCGTGTTCAACTGCTCAGAGGTCTGCCCACGCGATATTCAAGTGACGCAAGCGATCGGCGAAGTGAAAGCCGCGCTCATCACTGGCCGCATCGACTGATTCCGGCTGGCGCTTCATCAATACAAAAAGCCTGGTTCCCTAATAGGGGAACCAGGCTTTTTGTTGCTGACACTGCCGGCGAATTACGAGGTGTAGACAATAAACAAGGCGACTATCATCACCACAATCCACAGGGCAAGAATCACCACGCGCAACACCTTGCGGATCACGGCGCTCTTAATGTAGTCTTCAAAGACAACGCGCAAACCATTAAAACCATGAGAAACGCCAAAAACGATGATCAGGGTTTCCATGATTCGCCAAAACAGACTGATCCACCCCAGGTTGACATCGGGAATATTGCTATTAACGACATGGCTGGAATTCGGGAAGAAGCTCCACCGCATCAAGCTTGCAAGATCCATCTGCATACGCGCGCCCATCAGCAATGCGGCAACCATACCGATAGCGCCGATGATCAGAAGCGCAGCACCGGATATGCGTGTAAACACCCACATCACAAACTCAATATTCCACCCACGCCGGGGCACTGTTCGTGAACGTAACATCATGACTCCTTAACCACCGCTGAGGCCCTTCTGAATAAGCACAAGAAGCGTGAGCCCGTAAATAGGAATAAAGACAAGCCACTGCAACCAGGTAGCTTCGCGTTGATACTGCAAAAGCTTAGGCCAAGTATCAAGAATGATGACGCGCGCACCATTCAAGGCATGGAAAATGACACAGAAATAGATGAAACATTGGAATAGCCACGATTCGTAAAATGTGTTAAACACTTTACCAAAGGTGCTTCCACCCAGATTCTGCAGCGAAAACGCTGCAATCACGTGCATTGCTACGAACAGCAGCATGCCTACACCGGTGACACGATGCAGTATCCACGACCACATTGTTCCCCCGCGCTTATACCGTAATCCTTCAAGCCCGGGGTTTCGACCATCACTCATGAGTTCCTCCAGTCGTTATTACAAACCAGCCTAATGTACCATTATTAATCGATATCGGTTCCTGTCAACGTGACAAATAGCTATGACATTTCATGACAGCCGGCCATTACGGAGAACCGAATGTGCTCTACAATTCCGGTGTCAAAATAGGACACTGTTTTTCAAATGGTGGATACTGTACCAACTCAACTTTTAGATGGAGGTAGTGGATGGCGCGTTCAGGTAATGTGACTCGGCGAGGTTTCATCACTTCGGTGATGGCGTTTGCCGGATCGATCATGGGAATCGTGGTAGGACTGCCCATCATCGGCTATCTGGTTTCTCCCGCAATTGGCGGACGAAAAACGGATTCTTGGATACCGGTGGGCAAACTGGATACCTACCCGGTCGGGGTACCTACCGTGTTTAGTTTTACTCGGTCAAAGATTAACGGATGGGAAAAGACGACCAACAGCTATAGCGTATATGTGTTGCGCGGTGCTAACGATGAGGTCAAGGTGCTTTCTAATGTCTGCACCCACCTGGGTTGCCGCGTGAGCTACAGCAAGGATACGGACACCTATGCCTGCCCCTGTCACGATGCAAGATTCGATCGCAATGGGGTGGTTCTTTCTGGTCCCCCACCCCGGCCGCTAGACCAATATGAGTCTAAAAATGACAATGGCACTTTGTCGATTCGAGTACTCGAATCGTAGCGTTACACAAGGAACCATTCAAATCAATAAGTTTATACACCAAACCTCATGATCAATAATAGAGTATTTCCCTGGCTGGATGAGCGACTTGGTCTGACAACAATCTACAAGACTGTTCTCGATCGCATGGTTCCCAAAGTGAACTGGTGGTTTACATTGGGAAGCGCGACTCTGTTCCTGTTTGTGATGCAGGCCGTTACCGGCATCATGTTGTCTGTGTATTACGTGCCGTCGCCCGACAAGGCCTACGACAGCATCGAATACATCATGACAGGCGTCGCATTTGGATGGTTAATCCGCGGGATTCACCACTGGGGCGCCACACTGATGGTGATCACGGTGTTTATCCATATGCTGCGCGTATTCTTCTATGCGGCATATAAATACCCACGCGAAATCACGTGGACAACCGGAGTATTTCTGTTCCTGTTAACGCTGGGCATGGGTTTTACCGGTTACCTGCTGCCATGGAATCAGAAAGCCTATTGGGCTACAACGGTTGGGACATCCATCGCCGGCAGCGTGCCTGTGATAGGCGATTTTATCCTGCGCGACCTGCGGGGTGGATCTGACCTGAGCGGCGTCACCTTGGCGCGGTTTTTCTCGGCGCATATATGGATGCTTCCCGCCGCTATTATTGCTTTGATCGGCGTCCACCTGTATTTGGTGATTCGCCTTGGCATTTCTTCCATTCCCAAGGAAAACGAGTGATCACAGGACGTTGACCATGAACGATATACAAAAAGCTCAGTATAAAGAAAGGTACATTCGCGCAAAGCGTAACGGCGAGAAGTTTTTCCCGGATACCCTGTACAAGGACCTGCTGATTGCCATTGCTTTGTTCCTGCTGTTGATTGGCCTGGCAGCCTTCATTGGCGTGGCCGCTGAACCACGGGCTGACCCCAGTGACGCCGCTTATGTACCTCGTCCAGAGTGGTACTTCTTATTTCTGTTTGAGATGCTGAAGTTTTTCCCTGGCAGCCTGGAATGGTTGGGGACTACGATTATTCCTGGCGCAGCTGTCATCGCACTTCTGCTGCTGCCCTTTTACGACAAGAATCCACATCGACACTGGAAACACCGCAAATTCGCGCTGACGTTCATGAGCGCTGTTGTGGTGGCCATGGTTTTTCTCACCATCCGTGCGGCGGTAACAACGCCACCGCAAAAAGATGAGAGCGCCGTGGCAACATCGATCCCGGCCAAGATTGCGGCCGGCCAGGATACCTACTCGGTGCAATGCGCGGAATGCCACGGCTCTGAAGGCGAAGGCGGCGTCATCAAGGGCGTGAAAGGCCTGGAAGGCTTCAAGATGAAGGCCATCAATTCGCAGGACGAAATGTACACGCGCTCCGACGATACGCTTTTCAATATTGGTGAATATGGCCAGCCCAACCTTGGCATGCCCCCATTTGGCAAAGCCTTCGGCGGCGAGTTATCACGCAGCGATATTAATAATCTCGTGACATTCATGCGCTACACATGGGACAACCGAGTGGAAGTGCCCAAAGAAACCGCGTCATCCAATGCGATACCGGCACTCGGGCCAAACGACATCCCGTCATACGAGGCCAATATTGCGCCGATTGTGAAACGGTATTGTGTTTCGTGCCATCGACAGGGTAAAGAAAACAACAACTACATCATGGACACCTATCAAAACGTCATGAACAGCGGCGACCACAAGCCCAATGTGATTCCTGGCGATTTGAACACCAACCTGATTCGCATGATCCACCGCGAAAAGATCGATGCCGGCGGCGAGATGCCTCCAACGAAGGCGCTCAGCCCGGAACTGGTATCAATCTTCGAACGATGGGTGAAAGCAGGCGCGCCCGAAAAAGCCACAAAATAGCTTCGGCGCAAGGTGAGATTCAAAAGGCAGCAGTGATCCTGCTGCCTTTTTTAGTCGTCGGAAGACGGGCGTCTTCTCAGTTTCTTTACTTCGCCCATGTTGCGCTTGTGAGTAATCCGACGTTCATGTGCTGCGCGCGAAGGTTTCGTTTTACGGCGATGCTTTACCGGCACAAGCGCCGCACGCAACAGGATCACAAAGCGCTCGGTCACCTCTTCACGGTTGCGCAGTTGGCTGCGCTCCGATTGCGATTCCACATGCATCACACCGCTGCTGTCCAGCGTGGAAGCCAGCCGCTGCATGGCCAGCGCGCGCTCAGTATGAGTCAGGCACACACTATTAGCCAGATCAAACACCAATTCAACAGCTGTCTCAGTCTTGTTAGTGTGCTGCCCTCCCGGTCCGCTGCTGCGAGCAGTGCGATATAAGATTTCAGCGTACGGGATGCGGACGCTATCGTTGATGACGAGTGCATTTTCAGTAACCGGCGTGTCTTCCACAGTACAGTAATCTTAACTTGTCTTGAAAGAACAATCACACGCCATCTACAGAATGGCTACAATCATGTGACTGTGCCTGAGGTTAACTCAGGGAAGACACAAAAGGAGCGGATTGCTGACCTATCTGGTTCAAAGCCTCGGACTGGGACTCATTGCAGGTATGCAGCCAGGCCCCTTCCAGGCCTATCTTATTTCGCTTGCGCTGGAGCGCGGCTGGAGGCGGTCGATTTCATCGGCTTTTGCGCCGCTTTTGAGCGATGGGCCAATCATCGTGCTCGTGCTGCTCGTACTCAGCCAGATGCCGGTCTGGTTGTCGCGATTTCTATATATTGCCGGCGGCCTGTTCATGCTGTACCTGGCGTATGGAACCTTCCGATCATGGCAGAAATTCAATCCTGCCGCCGTTACCGTTATTGCGCGTAAAGGCAGTGTGCTCAAGGCAGCTCTTGTTAACCTGCTTAATCCGGCGCCGTACATCTACTGGAGCCTGGTCACAGGACCCATTCTCATGACGGCGTGGCGAGAGGCAGCCCTGAACGGGCTACTCTTTCTACTGGGGTTTTATGCAGCCATGATCAGCATCATTGCCGTAATCATGATCGCGGCTGCATCAGCCGGGAGAATTGATGCGCGTATCAACCAGGCGTTGCTGGGTATAACCGCCATCGCCTTAGTACTATTCGGATTGTTCCAACTGTGGCAAGGCGTGCAGGGCTAGGAAAATGAGCCTTGGCTGCGTATAGAATATTGGCAAATGAGACTATCTGATCTACGGCTTCCCAAGCTCGTGCGGCGCACAAACTCTCCTCAACTTGTGCTTAACGTGCTGATTGCATTCGGAGCCACGGTACTGCTGGTCCGTATATTCCTTGATTTGACCGGTTATCCGCGGCTTGGTAATTCAACGCTTCATATTGCTCACCTGCTATATGGCGGTATTGCCATGACCTCCGCATGCCTCTTGATGTTGATCTATGCGACGCCCAATGCGCAACGCATCGGATCAATATTGACGGGTATCGGACTCGGTTTATTTTTCGACGAAGTGGGCAAGTTCATCACTGCCAATAACGATTACTTCTACAAACCTGCCGCACCGATCATCTATCTCATTTCCCTCATCATCGCGCTGGTTTTCTTCCTCGTGCGCCGGCGTATGCAGAAACCAACCGACCAGGAGTTGATAGTGAGTGCGCTTGAGGACGCTGAGATTCTGCTTGAAGGACTACAGACTGAGCGCTGGCATCGACATGTTGATGCTGACCTCAGCCATATCATCAAGAATCTGAAGGACCCTGACCATGTGGCGCTTGCCAAGGCGCTGCAGACATTCGCCGATAGTGAATCCGTGAAACCCGACCAATCGCGCATGGTCATCATCATGGGAAAACTAGAGCAATGGGCGCTGCATCAATTCATTCATCGCAAGAAGCTTTCAACGGGCATTTTGCTGACCGTGCTCGCGTTGAACAGCCTAGCTGCACTGACCACCTTTTTCATATCGCTAATGCTGCCGATCCTGGCGCCAGGGCTTGCTGATGGCATCCAGCAATTGTATGTTTCGGCTGGGCTGCGCGCCTTCTCGCCATTCAACCTGTCAATCAGCGATATTGACTTGCTGCTCAAGGTAATTACGGGAGGCATTACGCTATACGGCATCATCACCTTTATGACTGGCCGCAAACAGGTGGGATTGTTCTGGGTTCAACTGGCTCTCATTCTGGACCTTTGCGTCGTCAATGTGTTTACCTTTTACGTCGAGCAGTTCTCTGCCGCGCTCCTCACACTCGCCACGCTGGGTGTGTTGATCTACACACGCACCTATCAGCATCAACTGCGCATGGCAACTTTGCACCAACAACGCGCCGCCATCAGCAGGCAGAAAAACACACCTACCTCATCTTCATCCGATGAGCAACAACCACCAAATACAAAATTCGGACAAGCCAACTCATGAAACAACTTGATCTCTGTGTGATACCCGGCGATGGCGTCGGGCGCGAAGTAATTCCGTGCGCCGTTGAAGTATTGCAGTGCGTTGCAGGCAACGTGCGACTCGTCGAGGCAGACGCAGGTTGGGACTGCTTTATCCGCAACGGCAACGCACTGCCCGATGAGACGATACATGCCATTGAGACGTGCACCGCGGCGCTTTTCGGCGCAGTGTCATCGCCCTCGAAAAAAGTGGAAGGCTATCGCAGCCCTATCGTCCAAATGCGCCAGCGATTTGACCTCTATGCCAATCTGCGCCCAACGCGTGAACTGGCAGGGGCTGATGGCATGCGGCGCATCTCTGGCGCCCCTGTTGACCTGCTCATCGTGCGCGAGAACACGCAAGGGCTTTACATCGGGCGCGAATACATGCGCGGTGATGAGGCTGTTGCTGAACGCGTTATTACCCACTCGGCCTCCGAGCGCATTGCGAAAATTGCGTTTGAACTGGCCAACACGCGCGCGCGCCGGCAACTCACCATTGTGCACAAAGCCAACATTCTGCCTGTCACAGACGGCACTTTTCGTGATTCGGCGCGAGCCGTTGGCGCAGCGTTCCCCGAAGTCAAAATCAACGAATTACTCGTTGATACTGCCGCCATGCTATTAGCCTCCAAACCACAGCAATTTGATGTCATCGTTACGACAAATCTATTCGGCGATATTCTGTCGGACGTGGCAAGCGTGTGGGGTGGCGGCATGGGTGTGGCGCCCGCACTAAACATCGGTCAGGGCGTCGCCATTGCCGAACCGGTACATGGCAGCGCACCGGATATTGCCGGCAAGGACATCGCCAACCCAAGCGGCGCCATTTTGAGCGCTGCTCTGCTGCTTCGTTATCATTGGCACATGCCGGATGAAGCTGACAGGGTGGAACGCGCTGTATATGCAGCCATCGATCAAGGCGTCAGGACAGCCGATATAGGTGGTCAGGCTTCTACCCGTGATCTGGCCGACAAGATACTAAGCCTGCTGTGATGTCATGCTTGTTGAATCGATACTTCGTTCGTTGAATGGCTTGCGGTTTGTGCCGCAGCGGCGCAGGCCCGGTGTCACTACTGGTGAACGGCGCAGCCCGCGGCGCGGGCGTTCCCTCGAATTCGCCGATTACCGCGACTACACACCGGGCGACGATCCGAGGCGCGTTGATTGGAACGTGTACGCGCGCCTCGAGCGCCCTTACATTAAGCTGTATGAAGACGAAGAAGATCTGACGGTACACGTCCTGCTGGATTCCAGTCCGTCAATGCAATGGCGCGAGGAAAACGAACAGGCGTCCCCTAAATGGAACTGTGCGGCGCAACTCGCCATGGCTATGTGTTACATCGCCCTGACTTCAGGCGATCGGTTGGTGATCGAAACCAGCACGAAGGCGCGCTTCGGGCCAAAACGCGGTGCAACCGCCATATCCAGCTTTATCGAGTTCATCGAACGTGAAGCGTTACCGGCTGAAGTTGCCGACGGCCGTGTGCCGGCAAACAGGGTTACCCAGGTGACCCATCTCAACAGTTGGTGGAAACGCTACGCGCTTGATGCCAAACCCGGTTTATGCGTGATCATTTCCGACTTTCTCGATCCTGAGGGATACGTTGAGGGATTAAATGCACTTGGCGCCGGTCGGCTCGATGTCAACATCCTGCACACTCTGAGTACGGCTGAACTTGACCCGGAGTTTTCCGGTGATTTGCGCTTGCGCGATATCGAGACAGCCGCGGCGCAGGATATCAGCCTGGATGACGCATTGATCACCCAGTACCGACGCCGCCTCAACCAGTTCACCACCGAACTAGCCGATTTCTGCAGGCGGCGAGGCGGCAAGTACCATTTGATCAACACCAGCGAATCAGCCGAAAAGATCATTCTGCGCGATCTGCGCAAGGAAGGCTGGATCATTTGATCCGCGATCCCGCCAATACGCCATGAATATCCTTAATCCCGTTGCGCTATTGGCAGGACTTCTGGCCATCCCGATCATTCTGCTGTACCTGTTGCGCCTGCAACGCCGTGAACAGTCGGTGTCCAGCACGATGTTGTGGCAGCAGGTCATCCTCGACCGCGAGGCCAACACATTGTGGCAGAAGCTCAGAAGAAACCTGCTGCTGCTGCTCCAGTTGCTGACATTGGCTGCGCTGGTATTGGCGCTCATCCGCCCTTACATCAACATGCCTTCAACGCTAAGCGGTCGACTCATGGTTCTGCTGGATGGATCAGCCTCGATGTTGGCTACAGATTCACCCCCATCCCGTTTTGAGGACGCCAGAAGCGCAGTGGGAAAACTGATTGACGAACTCGGGCCTAATAACGAGATGTCCATCATTCTGGTTGATGGTTCTCCACATGCAATTGCCAGCGCCACAACCAACAAGAGTGATCTCCATGCGGCTCTTGATCATGCGCAACCCTCGCCCTCGCCTTCCAATTGGAATGCGGCAATCGCCCTAGCCTCTGCTTCGTCCGGCGGGACTGGTGCTGATGGCGCGTCAACGACAGTTGTCGTCAGTGATGGCGCCAATGCTGAAGATTTGCAGCAGCTGGCTGGAAACGTACGGTTCCTGCCCATAGGCGTCAACGGCGACAATCTAGCAATTTCCAACCTATCAATACGCAAGACCACTCGCGGACTGGCAGCGTTCATCCGCGTGACCAATCTAGGATCTCAGGATGACAAAGTGCTCGTATCGGTTCGATCCGATCACACCCTGCTGGATGCACGCACGCTGAACATACCGGCCGGACAGTCTGAAAACTGGACAATCAATGGCATCGACCCACAGATCAGTTGGGTGCGCGGATCAATCGATGAGGCAGGTCATAACACACTGCTTATCGATGATGTAGCCTATGTAGTGAATGGCATCAGTAACATACGCCATGTCCTTCTTCTTTCGCCGGGAAATCGCTTCCTGGAACAGGCGCTGGCTGTGTTGCCGAACCTTCAGGTCACTCGCGCCATCACACCCAGCGCGCAGCCTGACGGTAAACCCTATGATCTCTATGTCCTCGACGGTGTGAGTATGACACTGCCTGTGCGTGCGAACGCCATGGTCATTGGCAATCAAAGCTTCTTCACCACCAGTGGCACGTTCAGTAACACGGCATTTGCGCGCTCTGAGCAACATCCGGTGCTTGACTCGGTAGATTGGCGTTCAATCAACGCCAGTGAAGTTCGCCGGGTCAATGCTCCTGCCTGGCTCAAGCCACTGGTTGAATCCACTAGCGGTCCCGTGCTGTTTGCGGGCGAAATGCCGGGCGAATCAGCGCCATTGGGTCGCGTCGTTCTGCTGCCATTTGCGCTTCGCAGCAGCGATCTTCCGCTACAGGTAGCCTTTCCAATTCTGATCGCTAATTCTGTTGACTGGTTAGCGCCTCCACAGGGCCTGAATATCGCTGCAAGTATCAAGCCCGGTGAGGTTGTGGCGCTGCCCCGCAATACCATTGTGACGCTGCCTGATGGGAATCGCGTGGCTGTGGATCAGCGCGGCTTCGCACAAACCGATCAATCCGGTGTCTATCATGCCAGCTACAAGGAATTGAACACACCGTTCGCCGTTGGTTTTTCAAGTCCGGCAGAATCGCAGATTACGCCCCATCCAGATTTGCAGATAGGCGGCAGCACACCTTCTTCCGAAGTCGTGCCACAGTCATCACAACGTGAGATATGGGGATGGCTTGCCGTGGTGGCGCTGCTGCTGTTGATCACAGAGTGGTGGATATACCAGCGCGGAGTACCGGCGTTACAGCGTAAGAAGTTCTAGCTTCTGTTTGCGGCTTAAGCGCTTAATCCGCCTTTCCTCACGCATGGCGTCTGACCATGTAGGCACTTCAGACGACCATACCACATCCACGGGCAGGCGCGTGGATGTGTATTTTGCGCCTTTACCGGCGCGGTGCATTTTCAGCCGTTTTTCTATATCCTTGGCAATACCTGTGTACAAGGAACCATCACGACAACGCAAGATATAGACAAAAGCCACGATTGGGGGGAATTATCCCGCCAGTTCACAATGCTGCTGGCGGGAGATGAGGTAATCCTAAGGACGCAGGCCTAACGCGGGTTAACCAGCATCGATGCGCTGGCCATCCTGCAGCTCTATCACTTCATCCACGTATTCCAATACGATGGGATCGTGGCTTGTCATCAACATCGTTACGCCTTCAGTTTCAATAATTTTCCTGAAAAGTGACAGGATTTCGCGAGCCGTTGTGCTGTCCAGTTCACCTGTAGGCTCGTCCGCGAGGATCAAACGGGGGTGGTTGGCGAGTGCGCGCGCAATGGCTACACGTTGCTGCTGGCCGCCCGACATTTCATAAGGTCGGTGACTGGCCCACTTGCCTAGTCCCACCAGATTCATGCAGTACTCGGTTCGTGAACGGCGGCCCTTCTGACCGGCAATTCGAATCGGCAATTCGATATTTTCCCATGCGGATAACGTCGGCAATAAGGCGAACGATTGAAATACGAACCCGACGTGCTTGCGCCGCCAGGTTGTCAGCTGAGAATCGGACATGCGCGTAATGTCCTGGCCAAAAAACCGCACTGTACCGCTGTTCGGGTGATCAAGGCCGCCAATGCAGTTCAACAGGGTTGTCTTGCCGCTGCCGGAACGACCTTTGATCCCAATCCACTTGCCTGCTTTCACAGACAGGTTGATACCGCGCAGCGCCATGACGTCACTACCACCGACGCGATAGGTGCGCTTAACGTCGATGACTTCTATAGCCATTTCGTCAGGCACCTGAACCGGCTTGCCTGATTGGGCATTCTCTTTTTTAGTGTCAGACTTAGCACGAAAGATCTTCATCACATCATCCTTTCGACGATGGTTTGCGACGCGGCAGCCATCCAAAAACACCTTTACGCGTCGCCACTTTGGCAACAACACCCTTTAGTTCGTTTGCGGAGACTGCTTCATCGGCAACCTCTTGTTCCACAGCCTGAACCAGAATCCCGTTTTCGGCAGGTTCCAGGTGCGCACGTTCCTTAATGCCATATTTCTCGCGGAGTTCCTTCGGAATCTGGAGACGTCCGGCTGAGTCGAGTACAGCATACTCAACGAAGTGTTCTTCGTGTTGTGGCTGGTCTTTGCTGCCAGGTACCTGAATCCCCGGTTTGCTGCGCACGGTCTCACCAGCCAGCTTGCCATCGCGAATGGCTACCACGCGATCTACATGGCGCGCAATCTTCGGGTCATGGCTGACAATCAGCGTAGTGACGCCATACTTGAGGCATAAATCGCGGAACGCCTTATATATCGTCAGCGCGGTACTGGAGTCGAGTTCACCTGTTGGCTCGTCAGCCAGCAACAGTGCAGGTGCATTGGCCAGAGCAACGGCAATTGCCACGCGTTGCTGTTCACCACCTGACAACTGCCCAAGGTAGTGGTCGCGTCGCTGCGCCAAGCCAACTGCGTCAAGAAGTTCTATACTGCGTTTGCGCGCAGCACCTCCGGCGCGACCGGCAAGGATCATCGGCAATTCCACATTGGCGACGGCTGACAAATAGGGAATCACATTACGCGCTCCCTGCTGCCATACGAAACCTACTTGCGTTCTTCGATATGTCGTCAGTGCTGCATTGGACAGCTTCAATAAATCGCGACCAGCCACCACGACGCGACCGGCACTAGGGCGGTCAAGACCGCCCAGAATATTCAGCAGCGTGGACTTACCACTTCCGCTGGCGCCCACGATGCCCAGCAACTCACCTTGCTTTACTTCCAGGTCAAGTCCCTGCAACGCAACCACTTCAAGATCAGCAATTTTGTGTATCTTGACCAGGTTGTCACAAAGGATAAAGGGTCCCTCACTCATTCTGTTTCACCTAACTTGACAGCCTGGAAGATCTTCATCCTCATCAGGAATGCCAGCAATACGATCAATGCCACAATGAATAGACCGCCAAACAAGGCGTAAATCCTGAAAATCTCAGGCCACGCAATGATGATTGAGAATGGAAGCAGCGTCGACTCTGGTGTCACGCCAACCTGCATGTAGGGAATATAGATGCGACTGGCAGCCACACCGAGCAAAGTGCCTGCGCCTACTCCAGTGCCTAACAACAGTATCAATTCCCAACCCAGATAGGCAGCCATCTGGCTTGCACTCAATCCTATCGCACGCAGCACGCCAAGTTCGATCAACCTTCGGCGAAACGAAAATACAGCGTAGAGGAAGAAACCAAGGACTGTCAGCAAGGCCGCCGCAGCGAACCCTACTGAAAGCACGCCGAACAAACCTTGCCGCTCCGGACGTGTCTGCTCCTTGTCGATCATCGAGCGAACATCCTGCCAGCGCAGTAACGAAATACCCAGATGACGTACGCCGTCTGCAATATCCTCGAGGTTGGCGCCATCTTTGATCTTCAGCCAGACATCATAAGGCACCTGTGCGCCAAACTGCTCAAAAACGTTGTCCAAATCAGCCACGAACAGCATTTTGGGTTCCTTGGTGTTCGGGTACCAGGTCGGCCAATAAGTGAACCACCCGGCAATCTTAAACGTCATCTCCTTGTTACCATCCGGGCCGATGACCGACATGCGAATTTCATCGCCTTCTTTGAGCGCATAAGACGTCAGTATCGAACTGTGAACAAGGATACCGTTCTGTGTTCCCGCAAGCGCATTCATCATAGCGCCCAGAGACCACCCACCGCCAAAGTCATTTCGCCAGAAACCAATCCGGCTGTAATCCAGGCGGTCAATACCCATGAGCTCCGCTTTGATTGTGCCGGTGTTCGTTTTTGCCGTCGCCTGGTACAAGCCGACGCGAGTGGCTCCTGTCACCCCATCCACCTTTAGATGCTCAGAGACGGGAGTAAACAGGTAACGCGGACCTACAGCCTGTGTAGTGCCACTCGTTGAGCCTGCAGGTTGGCCTGACCCTGTTGGACCCATGGAACTGCTTTGTGTGTCTTCGGCAGTCTCATACAAGTGAACATCGCCGCCTACCGCATAGCGCACCTGATCAATAAGGCTTCGATCCAGCGTAGATGCAAGCGATGACGTGAAAGTTGCGAGTGCCAGGGTCAAAATGAGCAGCAGCATTGGCGCTACATAGAGACCCGGCGAACGAGACAGTTGCCGCGTGGCGAGCAAGAAGGTGGTTCCCGGCAGCCGCGCAAAGATCCACGCGATCAAGCGCAACAACAGCGGGAAAAGCCTGATTAAAAACAAGGTCAGCGAGATCATCATCAGCACTGGCACCAGGAACAGCAGAGGATTGCTGAATGGGTCCCCGCCAGAAACCTGCACGACACCACTCACCGCGATGGAGCCTTGTTTCTCCAAGAGATAGGTGCCATAGGCTGCAGGAATCATCGTCAGCACGTCGATCCAAGCCCTCTGCCACCAGGGCGCTCGCAATGTGCGGGCGCGTTCCTGCTTGTAGGTAATGATGGTGTGGCGTGACGCCTCCCAGATAGGGAATACCGTGGCAATAATCGCGACCAATGCCGCGACCAATGCCACCTGAAGGCTGGAACTGGTGATCACCACAGGGAGATTAGCGGTATTTACGAAGACCAGGAAGCTGCGCGCGCGTCCAACCAATTGCGCTATGCCGCCTGCCACGGGTAATGCCACAACCAGTGCAATCACTGCCAGTACGCACGCCTCAATCAACGAGATACTGATCACCTGAAGCGCCGACGCGCCACGGCTGCGCAGCACAGCAATTTCGTTGCGCTGGCCGTTGACCGTAAGCCCCGCAACAAGCGTGATAAACGCAAAGACAAGTAGCAGAATAGGCACGCTGAACGCCAGCAATTGAATCAGTAACAAACGGCTGGCCTGCTGATATCGCCAAAGCGCATCAACGGGCGACTCATCCAGCTTGACATTCGGTAGAAGCGAGGTGGCGCGCGTCAACGTATAGTTGATTCGCCCGAGTAGCCCCATGACATCGTCTGTCCGAACATCATTTCCATTCAGCACCATGTACCACAACGCCAGGTACACTTCCTTCTCAATGCGTGGAGAAAGATTCTGGAGATAAGTGGCTTCGGTTGTCACCAGCACATCTTTCAGATACGCCGGATCATAAAACCAGTAGTCTTCGCTCTTGTCTTTAGCCTGCCACACACCAGCAATAAAGAGTTTTACCTGGACATTTTGATCGCGCCGGTCAAATGCCACAAACTCTTCACCAACCTGCAAGCCAAGTTGATCAGCAATTTCCTTGCTTACTGCAACCTGAACCGGCGCTCCAGGCGTCGTTGAGTCCTGGGGGAATACGCCCTCGACCAGGTTAATATGCTTCTGGAAATCACTTAAGAAACCAAGTGAAATCCAGGTTAATGGATTCCTCTTACCAACATAAGCCGCATCTGACGCCGGGTAAACCTGAAAGGTGTCAGTCTTGTAATAACGAACCAGACTTTCACGCGGCAGACCAAGCATGCCCGGCACCTGCTCGATCATCAACTGATCGGTCTGGGCAACATCGGAATAATCCAACGGCCCGTACCAACCTCCAATATAACGAAACATGAAGGCATAAGGTGGACGCGTCACGCCTTCATGAATGTTCATTTCGGTCTTAAAGATGCGGTTATAAACCGCATCAGCATATAACGGTATGCTTAACGCAAGCGCTATAACGACCGTTAGTCCAACAGCGCCGGCAAGCGCAAGCCATCGCGTAGACCACAGCCGGCGCGCTGCCACGACAAATACTGACAGGAATGTTCGTATAGGTTGCATCACGGCGCGATGGCTACCTGACCTTCCTTGAGCCCTTCTTGAATCTCAACTCGGTCTACGGCCGCGATGCCAATCTTGACGTCAACACGCCGCTGGCCATCCCCATCTTGCACCACTACGAATTTACGGCCTTCAAAGGTACGAACTGCCTGCGGTGGAAGCCACAGTACATCATTTTTCTGTTCCAGAATAACCGTCACGCGCGCAAGATCACCCAGTTGCAGCTTAGTGTCTTTCAAACCTGCAGAATCAATAGCGATGCGGGTTGATTTGTCTTTTTCCGCCTGAGCTTGATCATTCGTTGCCGCGCCGCCACTGCCGTATGGATACGGCAACTGGCGAATCTTTCCTGTCAGAGGGAGATCAGGAAAACTCACCAACGTCACGGTAACTATCATGTTTTCCTTAAGCTCAGTAAGCACCGTGCTGTTGGGATCAGCATTAACTTCGAGAGAGCTGGGATCAGCCACGACCGCGATCGGAGCATAAGCCTCTACGGGCGATCCGGCGCTGATGCGGATCGAAGTCACTTTGCCATCGAACGGGGCGATGATCTGCGCATCCGAGACTTGCGCCTTTAAGGTTGAGAGCGACAGTTGCGCCCGTTTCAGGTCGTTAGTAAGAAGGGGATCGACACCCTCTTTGGCGGCCTCAAGTGATATATTCGCCAGCTCTAGTTGCTTGGCGGACATACTAATATCATTTTCGTGGCCGGTCGTAATCTGCGCAATCGCTGCATCGTAGGTCGCCTTGGCCGTCTTGTAATCGAGCGTCGCCCTTTCAAGATTCATAGCCTGTGACGTCCCACTCCTGCCCTGCAGAGGAGCACTGTCATAGCCTGTTTGCGCAGCAACGAGGTTCAAGCGTGAGAATTCAAGCGCATTTTCAGCCTGTATCCGCGCCGAAGACATGTCCTGATTTTTCAATCGAGCATATTCCTGCAGCCGGATAGCGACTTCGACTTCAGCACGCCGTATGGCTGAGTCACTCGCTTTCTGAGCGCGATCGAGATTGACCTGTACCCGTTCCAAATCGAGTTCAGATTGCGTCACTTGTCGTTCCAACCCGGCAATCTCGAGATCGCCCAGAAGGTCACCCTTCTTGACCTGAACATCGCGCTCCACTTTTACGTTGCGCACACGACCAGAGACTTTGAAAAATAGCTCTACTTCCTTTACCGGTCCGATGCGACCCGTAAATTGTTCTTGTCGCACTACAGATCCCTTCTGAACCTGATAGGTCGGTTTTGTCGGGATAATCGGTGTTGGCACAGGTGTCGGTGTTGCCGGTTCCTGCTCTGTTGGTTGTTGGTTACAGGCCACTGTCATCAGCGTTGCGATCAATGCGATGATTATCGGCGCAGTGCGTCTATTCATTTACAGCAATCCTCCAAGACATATATGTTGACTTGAGTTCGGGAATCTGCATATAACTCGGTTTGACACAAACGAGGCAATACCACCGGCACAGGGCCAGGAGAGTGTGCAACGTTGGATTTCAATTACTTATGGCCTCAGATATTGTTGAACTCTAGCTTTAGAGCTATTAAAGCACACCTCAGTGACCTTGACAAATCGACCATTTCCATTAGAATTAGTGTCATACATACACCAATTAAGTAGCACGGATTTACCGTGACGGTAACTTGAATTCAACGGCCAATATCATGTCATCAAGACATAAACAAGGAGAGCCATAATGTCACTATTAGCACAGTCAGCACGGTTTATCGAGTATCTTGAGCAGTGGCTTGCCAGCCTGCCGTCACCCTCCCTGCAAAGCACGGTCACAGATCCGAGCGCAGCAGCATTGTTTTGCGTGGATATCATTAACGGATTTTGCACTATAGGCCCTTTATCAAGTCCCAGAATACAGGGCATTGTGGCTCCTATCGCTCAGATATTTACCCAAGCCCATGCACTCGGTATTCAGCACTTCGTCCTACCACAAGATATGCACGACCCAGAGGCGGTTGAATTCAGCCATTACCCACAGCACTGCGTTCGCGGTGACACACAATCACAAACCGCACCGGAGCTTGCCCGATTGCCCTTCGCTGACCAGTTCGTAGTTATCGCGAAAAACTCGATCTCGTCGTCTGAACATACGGCGCTCGATGCCTGGCTCGATCATCATCAGGCAATACGAACCTATATTGTCACAGGCGATTGCAGCGATTTGTGCACTTATCAACTGGCCATGCACCTGCGTTTGCGCGCGAATGCCAGTCAGGCAACGGGTGTCCGTGTGATCGTTCCAGCCAACTGCGTCCAGACCTACGATACCCCTGTTGATGTCGCGATTAAACCAGGAATACCTGCGCACGACGGCGACCTGCTGCATGCCATATTTCTCTACAACATGGCCGCCAATGGCATTGAGGTTGTGGCCAATCTGACGTAATTTGTCCGTCAGAACGTACAATATGCCGCAGATGAAAAGACTGTCGCTCATTGCTGCCACGTTGATGTCATTGCTTGTTGCATGCTCGCCTGTTGTGCCGGCGCCGACGACGACACCATTGCCGATCACACCGATGTTCTTTCCGACCGACACGCCCACACCGGTGCCAACGCCGATTTATCTAAACTTGATCTGGAATTTCCACCAGCCACTCTATGCAACTGATCGGCAAACTGGCCTGGTGACATCGCCATGGGTCCGCATTAATGCAACGCGCTTCTACTACAACACGGCCCGTCTGCTGCAGCGATACCCCGGCATCCATAGTGTAGTGAACCTGAGCTCGCTACTGACCAAGCAGTTGGCTGACATCCAATCTGGTGCCAGAGATACGCATTGGGAGATATCCACTCGGTCATCCGACAGCCTGAGCGACAGCGACCGCCAGTTCATGTTGACATACTTCTTCGACAACAGCGGCCCCTCCATCAGCCGGACATCTCCGCGCTACCTGGAATTGTTACGGAAACGCGGCGCAGACGATGCGTCAAGCATAGAGACTGCAATAACTTCATTTACTCAGCAGGACATGCTTGACTTGCAGGTATGGTTTAACCTTGCCACTTTCAGTTCAGCCGCCTTATCGTCACCACCCTTGCTTGATCTAGTGCAAAAGGATCGCGACTTTACCGAAGAGGACAAACAAACAGTTCTTGAGACCATCCTTGCCGAGCTTCATGACATCGTTCCCCTATACGGCCAACTTCAGAAAAGTGCCCAGGTGGAACTAACGACTTCACCCTACGCAGAACCAATCTTGCCATTGTTATTGGACACAGACATCGCCACTGCCAGTGGTAGCGGTAAGGATGCTGGGCAAAACCCCAAATTCGGTTCTACAGTTGATGTGGACGAACAACTCAAGCGCAGCGCCACGGCTTACGGGCAGAACTTTGGACAGCCCCCGCGCGGTATGATGTTGCCGGATGGCGCCATCGCACAGAATACGGTGCAACCCCTTGTTTCGGCCGGCATTGAGTGGACCGCAACAGGACAGAATGTGCTTTCAAAAACAGACCGCGCCGGCACATTGAGCGCAGACGCTTTGCATCGGCCATATGCCATTCCCGCTGAAGAAGGCAAACAACTCATGGTTGTGTTTAACAACACAAGCCTGTCTGATCGCTTTCTCACTTATGCGTCCATGACGCCTACAGCAGCGGCGGATAATTTTGTCAGCGGTATACACGATATCAAAGCTGAACTAGTTAAAGAGAAGGCGACAGGACCGCACCTGGTTACTGTCGTGCTCGAAGGCGAAAGCGTGTTACAGCAGTTTGACGACAGCGGTCAAGCATTTATGGAGACATTCTATAAACGCCTTAGCGAAGCCGCAGACCAGTATGATATTCAAACTGTGACGCCGTCAGACTACATCAAGCAATTCGCCAATACGCGAAAGCTAAACCAAATTGCGGCCGGCACCTGGGGCGCCGCGCCAACGCCTGACTTGAACGCATGGATTGGCACGGCCGAACAGAATGCCGTGTGGGCTAATCTGGCGCTATCGCGTGAGTTTCTGAACGATTACCTTATTGGCTTGAAAACGACGGACAAGTCAGCACTTGCCCGGGCTTATGACGCCCTGCTGCTGGCCGAAGGGTCTGCCTGGCTACAACCGCGCACACGAAGAGAAGGAGCAGAATCCACTTTTGACGACAAAACGTATCGTGAACTGCTTGGACAGGTTTATATCGCTGTGGGCGTGCCGCTACCTGACTATCTTCAGATGCCGATGCAGCCTCCCTCGGTTTTCACCAGCACCGTCACTACATTCACTGCGATCTCGCCGACGATTGATGGGAGTGACTCTGCCGGCGAGTGGGATGGCGCCAGCATCATTCAAGTCGGTAAAACCGTGGCAGAGGGGAGTCAGGTCATTCAGAAACTCTATTTCGGTGCCAACACCGAGAACTTGTTCTTTCGTCTTGACGCAACTACTGACTGGTCACTTGTCGCCGCAAGCGTGGATGCAGAACAACCCATGCGCGTCGGCATTTATCTCGCCAAGCCCGACACTTACGCTTATTCAGACTTCACACGACTCGGTGGTGATGGCGAGTTGCGAACAGCGCTTGGTATGAGTGCCACGCACTTGCTGGAGTGGACACTTGACGGGGATGGCAGATCCTTCACAGCCCTGTATCCGGCGAATAATGCGCATGGCTGGGCTGGAACGGCAAGTGTACTCGCGCCGGGCGCAGCGACGGGCAGGATATTGGAAATGTCTGCCCCGCGCAACACCCTGGGCGGACTGACAGATTTGTCAACCTTAAACCTGGTCGTGTTCGTCTCGCGTGGCAAGCAACTGATCAGCGCTTACCCCATCAACGGGCTTGCACAAGTAACCATACCCAGCACCGGAAAGGCAGTTACCAATCAAGGCGATATCCTCGCCACCTTCAATGACCCAGTTAGAGACGACTTCGGCCCCGGCGCTTACACCTATCCGTTAAATCCTGTGTTTGAACCTGGCTCATTCGACATCAAACGGATGACTATCTCCGTAAAAGATAAGAACATCGTGTTTATGATTGAACTCAACGGCCCCATCAACAATGTGTGGAACTCGCCAGTCGGGTTGTCTATTCAGACGTTTGACATCTACATCGATAAGGATCCAGGTAAGAGCACTGGAGAACGCATGTTGCTGGATGGGCGCAATGCGGCGCTGTCGAAGGGAAATGGGTGGGAATACGCCATTTGG
Source organism: uncultured bacterium (assembly GCA_903873965.1). Lineage (GTDB taxonomy): Bacteria > Chloroflexota > Anaerolineae > J036 > Brachytrichaceae > CAIXPS01. Next base: position 140,969 of record CAIQQO010000347.1, on the reverse strand, counting down.
GTTGAAGGCTGGGATCAGCAGATAAGCTCGTTGGATTCGAAGGGTAAGTCTGTCAGGAAATCCGACGCCCAGATCACAGTGGCCGTTGATCCAGTAGGCATCGCCACTGTGTCAGTGCCTCTGTCTGAGTTAGGCGACGGAAACCCCGATTCGTGGGGTTATGCACTCACAGTCCTTGGTCAAGAAGCGTTTCCATCAACGGGCGTTCTTCGGGTGCGAGATGTTGATCAAAATGGGTCAGAGTGGCACTTCGGGGGAGCATCAGATGATCCAAGGCACTCCAGGATCATCGATTACCTTGATCCGGCGGATAGCGCGCCGAAGCGCGCCAACGACCTCGGCCATTATCCCCCATCGGAAGAGAAAGATGTGACAAAGTGGACAGCTGATGATTACGGAACCATCCCACTGATTACAATAAGCAAGTGATATGTGTAGCCGCCTGCGACCGGCGAGTTATTTCCGGGAGTGTGGGTTGCCCACGCTCAAGTATGTTCTGTCAATGAAATAAGAGGTTTTAATCATGACTAATGCGTTTAAGGTGATATGGAAAAGCATCAAAGATATCTGGGAAGATATGCTGCTGCTCGTCTTGATGAATCTGTTGACCATTGTCTGCGGTCTTCCACTTTTTGCAGCTATCGGCATACCGGCTTACATGTCACTCGGCAGTCCTGACCCTGCGCCGTCTCTCATTTCCTCCTTGATTATCGGGATGGTTCTGGCGATTCCTTTATCCATACCTTATGCGGGCGCCTACTTCGCATTGAATGCCGTCAGCAACAGGGTGGCTAACGAATTCGCCATTTCATGGGATTTTTATTTCACGACTTTCAAACAGAACCTATGGAAAGCCTGGCGCTACATGGTGTTTAGCAACATTGTTGGCATTTTGATCCTGATCAACTTTCTATGGTACCCGCAGGCATTCCCAGGGCAGTCATGGGTGGCCTGGGTTGTTGGCGCGTGGCTGGCAGCAGGGGTATTCTGGACGGCAATCAACTTCTATGTAATCCCGTTCTATATTGAGCAAGAGATTAAGAGTTGGAAAATTGCCTTTAAGAACGCCGCCCTGGTTGCAGGCGCGAATCCATTATTTACCCTGATACTGCTCATAGTCACCATCGCTGTTCTAGGGCTCAGCCTTAGTTTCCTGCCTCCTTTGTTCGTTTTGCTGGGACTGTTGATCTGGGTCATGGTCGGAACGCAGGGAGTTATAAACCGAGTCGCAATGTACCGAGAGCGGCTTGCGGGCGACGACAAGAAAAAGAAAAAAGCGCATGATGCACTTTCACGCTAATGATCGACTTGCTCGTAAAGAACTGGCAAACAACATATCTTCTACTCGCACAATTCGCATAGTGTTTGTACAAGAATGGTCACTTCTTGGTTCACTTCACAATGGTAAAATCAGTGTTGTAAAGGGTATGTTGCTTAAGAAAGGCGCATTGTGACAAATATCACAACCAACATGAAACAAAAAACGTTGGTTTTATCCCTTTCTTCTCAGCAACTTCTTAGTTCCGTGTTGTAAGATCGCGAATAATTACAACGAGTTGTTTCCAGAGAGGTAACGATGAACAGAGATCAAGCACAGGCGAATGAGACTAACCAGACAACCAGTGGTCGGGGACGCACGACTGCCGTGGACATTATCAAGGTGTCTGCCAATTCGAGGTCGACTGCTGTAGCAGGCGCAATTGCAGGCGTGGTGCGCGAGCACGGACGCGCCGATGTTCAGGCTATTGGCGCCGGCGCAGTCAACCAGGCAATCAAAGCAGCAGCCATCGCACGTGGCTATCTTCTGCTTGATGGCATAAACGTGGTTGTAATTCCTTCTTTCTCAGAAGTTGATATTGAAGGCACTGAACGAACTGCGGTTAGGTTCGGCGTCGAACCACGCTGACACCTGGCGATCAATAATCGAAGCACACACTTTGGATCAACGAAACACATCGGGACTCATTACTGAGTTGCATTGCCACACACGAGCCTCAGATGGCACTCTGACGCCATCTGAGCTTGTTGAGCTGGCAGCTAACCGCAATATCAGGGTTCTGTCGATAACAGACCACGATACGGTTGCAGCACACGACGAAGCCAGTGAAGCGTGCCAGCGCTACAGGATTCAGTTTATCCGTGGCATTGAGGTAAGTTCTCTGGCAGATCAAGGGGAAGTCCATGTGCTGGGCTATGGCGTCAAGCCTACAGATTCGCGAACCATTGAACGCATTCTGGCATTGCGCGATGCACGCGATGGTCGCGCCAAAGCAATGGTGGCGAAGCTTCACGCACTCGGCATCCCCGTGTCGTATGATCGGATCAAAACACTTGCCGGCGACGCGATGGTCGGACGTCCGCATGTGGCCAAAGCGCTACTCGAGGGCGGATGGGTCGCTGCACGGCAGGAAGCCTTTGATCACTATCTTGCTGAAGGTAAACCCGCATTTGTTCCTCACCAGGGATTAACCCCGGCCGAGGCAATTGAACTCATCCACACCGCACATGGCATTGCGGTTGTTGCTCATCCCGCGCTTTTTGCCGGTGATCCTGACCGGTTGCTTGCAAGCCTTCTGCCTCACGGACTTGATGGCGTGGAAGTCTACTACCCGATGCATACATCAGAACAAGTGGCGCACTATGCCGCTTTTGCCAAAACGCATGGCCTTATAGCGACGGGTGGAAGCGATTTTCACGGATTTGTCGGTGATCTGGAAACGACACTTGGATCAATTCATCTGCCCGGCGGCAGTATTGAAGCCATCGAAGTGCGAATCGAGCAAGCCCAATCCGCTACGTCGGCATAGGCTTTTTTGCGCCCGAATCTCTACAGATAAGTGCTCTCAACGACGCCCTGATATTCTGGTATTCAGCAGCCTATTCTGGTTTTTCATGCAAGTTCCAGCGATGTCATCGTCTATAATCGCCGCACGCTTAGGAACATGCAATCGTGATCAAAAACTGGAAATTCTGGCTGGGGCTGGCTATCAGCGCAGGCGCTTTATACCTCACACTTCGAGGCGTCCATTTTGATGAGTTCGCCGCCACGTTAGCCAATGCACAGATTCTATGGCTAATACCCTCTTTTCTGGCATTACTCGTCACATTAACACTCCGCACGATGAGATGGTCGAGTTTAATGGGCGGTACGCCTTTCTGGGTGACCTTTCACGCGTTGAATGTGGGCTATATGCTGAACAGCATTCTGCCCTTTCGACTTGGCGAGATCGGGCGCGCCTATGTGATTGGCGAGCGCACGACAGTGCGCATGACCCGCGCTCTTTCCACGGTCATCGTTGAACGTATCATCGATCTTGCGACGATCGTGCTGATGTTCGTGGTCTTTGCACAGTTCATACCAATGCCCGCTCAATTTTCAACCGCGGCATTGACAGGCGCGATTGTTGTCATCTTCGTGTTGCTGGCGTCGATAGTAGCTATCTGGCAGGCCGCCCTCGTTGAGAAGGCTCTCGTTAGCCTGGAGCATCGTATTCCTCGCCTGAACAGCGATGCCGTGATACAACGGTTTCGCGATATCGTGCATGGCTTTGACGTCATCCGATCGCCTGGAAAACTTGCTCTGACCCTTGCTCTGACGGTCGGTGTATGGGGTTCATCTCTTTTCGTTGCCTTCTTCGTGATGCTGTGTTTCGCGTCCGCCCGCCTGGACCAGTTAGGCTTTATGATCGTGCTCTCCAACCTGGGCGGGGCCATTCCATCAGCTCCGGGTGGGCTGGGTGTCGTGCAGTTCTTTGCCAAACAAGCACTCGTCATTCCCTTTCGGATTTCAGATGACATCGCAGTCGCATTCGCCTTTGTCTGGTCACTCTCGCAACAACTGGCTTTGATTGCGCTGGGATTCTTTGGATTGTTTCAGGTGGGGATGACTTTCACCAGCGTGACAACCAAGTCACAGAAAATGGACACTCAAACTCCATCCGTCGAGACGGGCAAATAACCCATTATGCGGATACTTCAAGTACTAAGCTACTACCGACCCCATATCAGCGGGCTGACCATCTACGTTGAACGGCTGGCGCGCGGCCTCGTTCGTGCGGGGCATCAAGTAACTGTGCTGACATCGCAATACGATAAATCGCTCCCGTTAACCGATAGCCACGATGGCGTTCAGGTTGTTCGTGTGCCCGTTGCCTTCCGCATGAGTAAAGGGGTCATCATGCCCGCCTTTGGCATGGCCGCAAGACGGTTACTCCCTTCACATGATATCATCCATGCACATCTACCGCAGTTCGACGGCGCAGGCTTGGCCATCAACGCCCGGTTGTACCGCAAGCCTTCAGTTCTGACTTATCACTGCGACATACAATTGCCGCCAGCTTTGCTGAACCGTATTGTGCATCCAGTGATTAATGGCGCCAACCACCTGGCTGCCATCATCGCAAACCAATTGGTTGCATACACAGATGACTATGCGCAAAACTCTCCCTATTTATCGCGATATCTGCGTAAGGTGAAAGTGATTCCGCCACCGGTGGAAATTGAGACCCCTACGCCAGAGAGCATAGCGGCCTTTGCAGATAAATGGAATTTGAAGTCACGCCCTGTCATCGGCATGGTTGCCCGTCTTGCCACGGAAAAAGGGGTCGAGGTGTTGCTTGATGCACTGGACATCATTCACGCCACCTTGCCCGAGGCACGCGTGCTCTTTGTCGGACAGTATCAAAACGTACTTGGTGAAGAAGCGTATGCGCGCCACCTGCAACCACGCTTCACTAAAGCCGATGCCCACTGGACATTTACAGGGCCGTTACGCGGACAGGAACTGGCGTCGCTATACGCCAACTGCGATGTCACTGTGCTTCCCAGCCTGAACTCAACTGAATCATTTGGCCTGGTGCAGGTGGAATCGATGATGTGCGGCACACCGTCTGTATGCAGCAATCTGCCCGGTGTACGCGTATCGGTACAAAAGACCGGCATGGGCAGAGTGGCGCCCATCGGCGATGCACCCGCACTTGCCACGGCCATCATCGACGTCATCCAGAATCGAAGCTATTATGTCAAAAGCCGTGAATACATCAGCCAGATGTATAGTACTGACATAGCCGTAAGAGAGTACGAGTCACTGTACGAGAAACTCGTACGGAGTTGATCGAATGACAGAACAAGAGCCGATGGGTGAAATGCCTCAGTCGCGACGTGATCGCGGATCGCTGGGTTGGTTTGGCTTGGGAATTCTGGTCGGCGCAGTCGCTACGATCGGGTTGATCTCGGTGACAGCAGCGCCAAAAAATGGTGCAGCCCCGCAAACCACCACCGACGTCGCTGCCATCCGGGAAGCGGCCCGACTTGGCGCAAAAGACGCTTTGCTGGAGTACAGCACTGGTGTCACAAGTCCATTGAGCCTGGCCGACATTCGAGATGCCGCCAAACTGGGTGCACAGGACGCCTTGCAATCTGGCTCTGCGAACACACCGCCTGGACAGGCTGCTGCAGTACCAGCGGCAACACCCATCAACATGGAGAATATGGTACTGCGCGGGCGCAACATACGCGGCGATGACAAGACCAATATCATTCTGATCGAATACAGTGATTTTCAGTGTCCATTCTGCAAGCGGTTCCACGATACCGTGATGCCACGCATCGTGACAGATTACGTCGATACCGGAAAAATCCGGATCGCGTATAAAAACTTCGCCTTCCTGGGCGACGAATCGCGCTGGGCGGCGCAGGGCGCCGAATGTGCCGCTGACCAGAATCATTTCTGGGATTACCACGAGATGCTCTTCAACAAGCAAAACGGTGAGAATGTTGGCATTTTCAGCAAGGTCAACCTGATTAAGTATGCGCAAGAGGTGAAACTGGATGTCACCGCGTTTACCACTTGCTTGAGTGAAGACAAGACGCTGGATCGAGTGCAAAGCGATACGAACGAAGGCAATAAACTCGGCGTGCGCGGCACCCCTTCCTTTGTTCTCAACGGGAAACTGATCGTTGGCGCACAGCCTTATGAAGCCTTCCAGACTGCTATCGAAGAAGCCCTGAAAGCAAAGTAAGTTCGCGCATGGCTAACGAACTTGTATTGATCGTTGATGATGAGCGCAACATCGTCGAGTTAATTGAACTCTACATGAAGCAGGCCGGGTACCGCACCCAAAAGGCTTATGACGGGCAAACGGCTCTCGACTTTGTCCAGACGAATCCACCGGCAATCATCATCCTTGATCTGATGCTGCCGCAGGTTGACGGTTGGGATGTTTGCAAGCGAGTTCGCGCAAAATCGGATGTGCCTATCATCATGCTCACGGCGCGCGACGATGCCATTGACAAAATCGTCGGGCTGGAGATTGGCGCCGACGATTACCTGACAAAGCCCTTTAATCCACGCGAACTGGTGGCGCGTATAAAGGCTATTTTGCGTCGAACCAGAAGTGATGGCGACCGACATGCCGGTGAGGATTTGCTGCAGGTTGCGCGGTTGCATATTGACCGTGCGCGGCACGAGACTCTGGCTGATGGTAAACAGATCAAACTGCGCGCGAAGGAGTTTGACTTGCTGGTTCTGCTCGCAGAGAACAGAGGCATCGTCTTCTCTCGTGAACGGCTATTGGAAGCTGTCTGGGGATTCGACTTTGCCGGCGAGACGCGCACTGTGGACGTTCACATTGCCCAGCTTCGCAAGCATATCGCTGGCAGCGGCGTCGAAATCGAGACCGTTTTTGGTGTAGGTTATAAACTGACAATGGCTCCTTGAACGCGTAGTTGCTCAAGATGCGGGATGCCCCATATCAGTCGGGTACCTTGCGGAATGCGCGCCTTGATAATCTCTAGACTATGAGCCTCAGACTACGTCTATTCTTCACTCACACGATCGTGATTATGATCGCGTTCATTGTGCTCGGTGCGGCGCTGGCAATTCTGATGATCGATTACCAACAGCGGTTGATGCTGCGAGAACTCAGCTTTGTGGCCACCACAGTCGTGCGCTCGCTGCGGCTGGCCGATATCACCGACAACACCGACAAGGTGCTGGAGCGCCTCGCAATCATCGGTCAAAATCAACGTTTTCAGGTCGCCCTGCTGGATAGTAACGGGGTGATACAACCAGATCATGGATTTGCTGCCGATGCCGCGGTAGCCGGTCACAAACTCGATTTAAGCCATAAAGTCAGTGTGCTTGGTGAAGTCAGTGCGACAACAACCAACAACCGTGAGCAACTGGCAGCGAGTGTATTCACGGATGGGCAAAGGCGCCGCTGGACCTTTGTAGCGATTGCGATTCGCCCTACACTCGCTTCTACCAGCTGGCTGATTATTGCGCGCCCATTCCTGAGTGGCCCTGTCGTCAGCCTGCAGGATGAAAGTCTTGCACTGCCGTTTATCGAAGCCGGAGGCGTGGCGCTCATACTTGCAGCAGTGCTCGCGGCGCTGGTGGCGCGTTCCATCGCAGGCCCCATACAAAAAGTAGCCGCTGCTGCCAACGCCATCAAGCGCGGGCAGTACGACCAGCGCGCTGCGATATCCGGACCAGTAGAGGTAAGGCAATTAGCCGATGACTTTAACCAGATGGCGGCGCGCGTTCAGACAGCACAGAAAACCGAGCACGACTTTGTCGCCAACGTATCGCATGAACTTAAAACACCACTTACCTCCATCAAGGGTTTTGCCCAGGCGATTGAGGATGGCACCGTCAGTGATGAGGCATCGATCAAGAGCGCAGCCCGGATCATCAACGATGAAGCTGATCGCCTGACAAGGTTGGTCGTAGGTCTACTGGACTCCGCTCGACTTGAGGCGGGTGACATCAAGATGAGCATGCACCCGATACAGATCAATGCGATCATCAATTCATCACTGGCTAAATTCGCACCGCGCGCGGATAACAGCGAGATTCAGTTAATTGCCAACCTTACTGATCAATCAAGCATTCAAGCAGATGGCGACCGAATGGCGCAGGTGGTAACCAACTTGCTGGACAATGCGATCAAGCATACTCTACGCGGCGGTAAAGTATCTGTCGAAAGCAGAATGATGCCGGCGTCAAAAACGTGCGCAGCGGGTATTGAATTCAGCGTGATTGACACCGGAAAAGGCATTCCGGCTGAAGACCTGCCACGCATTTTCGAGCGGTTCTATCAAGTTGACAAAGCGCGCGTCCAGTCAGATGGCACCTCGTTATCAGGCGCAGGACTGGGTTTAGCCATCTGTAAACAGATTATCGACGCCCATCATGGGACTATCACAGCGCAGAGCGTGGTGGGCATCGGTACCCGCATCAACGTGTGGTTGCCAGCATCCCAGCCTGTCTGAACCATGCGATCGTGTCATTCACGGTTTCTTCAAGCGGGCGTGCTGTATGCCCCAGTTCTGTCTGTGCCTTTTGTGACGAGACCGCCTGCCAGATTTGAAATGTCCTGAAGTTTTCCGGAAGATGAAACAGGGGAATTGCATCTGTCACGCCAATGACGCCACTGACCAGTCCACGAGGCAATTTAATACGCGGCTCCGGCACACCAGCCGCCTGACACGCCATGCGCAGAATATCCACAATCGCCACGTTGTGCCCGCCAAGAATATATCTTTCTGCGCGGCGTCCTTTCGCCACCGCCGCAATATGTGACAATGCCACATCGCGCACATCAACAGCATTAATAGTCGCATCAAAGTAGATCGGATAACGCCCACGGGCCGCATCCCGAATAACCACGCCTGTCGTTGGCTTGATGTCGCCTGGGCCAAAGACTGCAGACGGTACCATTACAATCATGTCAGGCGTGCGTGACTCTCTCAGGGCAAGCCGCTCCATGGCAAACTTGGCTTCGGTATAGGCGCTGCGCACTGATCCTGATCGATACACATCACGCTCATCTGCCAGGCGAGGTTCGTGCGGTTTACCAATCGTCGTAATGCTGCTGGTGTAGATGATGCGGGACACGCGCGCAGTTCGTGACGCCTGCAGAACATTGTCCATTTCGGCGCGTGAACGTGCAATCTCTCGGTCTATCTGCCTGAAATTCTGCGGATACGCTGCAGCTGCGTGGAAGACAATATCGCAACCCACCATGGCGCGCCGCAGGGAATCCACATTCACCAGATCTGCCGTAACCCACTCAACGGGGACATCAGAAATTGCTCCTACATTCTTGGGATTTCTGCGCACCGCCCGCACACGCCAGCCTGCTTCGTGCGCAGCCCGCGCAATCTGTCCACCAATAAAACCTGTGGCGCCAAGGACACACACTTTCATGGCACTTGCACCATCCGCGCCAGCACTGTCAATATAACCAGGCCCATGGCGAACATACCCAGACTAAATGTCTGATTATTCAGTGTATTCGTATCCTTTAGTTGTCCTATCGGAGATTCATTACTTAAGTCGCCCGAGAGCGCATCAGTCTGAAAAACCGGGGATTCATCCAGCTCATATATCGGGCATAGAAACCATGTCAATACTAGACCGCCAAGAAAACCTCCCAGGTGCCCCCAGTTGTCAATCGAACTGCCAGGAGTGAGACCAATGACGATATTGATCACCAGTGTCATGCCAAGACTAGTCAGTCTCTGCCTGCCACCGGCGCCTAGTAATTGACGCTGTTTATAGAAAAATACGACTAGCGCGCCGAACAAGCCAAAAAGCGATGTTGATGCGCCTGCTGAAAGACCCTGCGTCAACATGTAACTGAAGATGGCGCCGCTGATGCCCGTTAACAGGTAGATGATGGTGAAACGAGCCGAACCATAGATCATTTCAACTTCGCGCCCGATCACATACAGCGCATAGCTATTGAGAAATAAATGCAACGCACCTATATGCAGGAAATTAGCCGTTATCAGGCGCCAGTATTCGCCCCCCGTGACCAGCGGAGCATAATTCGCACCAAACCGAACCAGGTTTCGCGACGAGGTACTGCCCCCGGTTATTTCCAAGCCAACAAAGATAAGAATATTGACAGCGAGAAAAACGTAAGTCAGGATGGGACGCGAGGTGGGTAACCTGACCCGCCACGATGATTGTGGCCGCGCAGCAGGTTGTGAGGGTGATGGTGAAAGCGGTAGCATTAGTAACTATTTATAAACAGGTTGCGTGTCGAGTAACCCGACAATGTTCTGCAGACATGATACTGATAATCTGATCCACGGCTTTGTCGATCTGGTTTACTGGATTAACGACAACGTAATCAAATTCCTGTAACCGGGTCATTTCCTGTCGCGCCGTCAACAGGCGACGTTCAAGAGCCTGAGGTGTTTCGGTGTGACGTTCAAAAAGCCGGCGCACCAGTTCACCTTCGGACTCGGGCGCCAGAAATATGGTAACAGCATCTGGAACAATAGCGCGCACCTTTGCAGCGCCCTGTACATCAATGCGCATCAGCACATCTTTTCCACTATCCCATGCGCGCTGTACCTGTGCTTTAGGTATGCCTTTGTAATCGCCATATACCAGGCTGTATTCCAGAAACTCGCCGGCATCAATCATGCCTGTGAATGTCTCCATCGAGACAAAGTAATAGTCTTTGCCCTCAAGTTCCAGCTCGCGCCGTTGGCGCGTTGTCATCGTGACCACAAATGCGAAATCGTACCCATGGTCCTTTAGCCGTTGGAGGAGCGTGTCCTTGCCTACCCCGGATGGACCAGAGATAACGACCAACAACGGCGTCCATGACCGTTCGTATATATCCGGTGAAGGATCGTTTGTTTGTTGTGCACTATTGTGACTTTGCATTTCGTGATGAATCATTCTACCGCACGGCGCGTACCGTGAAACACGAAAAGAGCATTGAAATGCTCACAGCTAATATTTATGAATAATAGCAGGAGGCTCCTACAAGGTTCATGCAGCAACAAGGTAGTCAAGAACAGCACAAAGATGGAGTCATTGTAAAAAGAGCCTTCATGAAGGCTCTGCATTGGTTGCCATCCATTAAAATAGGCAGCATGCCGATATTTGAGTACCGTTGTTCAAAGTGTCATCGCAAGTCTTCAGTTTTCTGGCGCACTATTAGCGCTGTGGATCATAGCAAAGCACGCTGCACTTTCTGTGGCAGCGCCGACTTATCGCGGCTCGCGTCGAAGGTGCGAGTTATCCGGGGCGGCAGCAAGAATGGTTCCGATGGAGACATGCCGGGTGGAGGCGATATGGACCCGGCCATGCTGAATGAACTGGGAGGCCTGGACGAAAACGATCCCCGCTCGCTCGGTCGCTTCATGCGCAAAATGGCGTCGGAGACCGGTGAAGAGATGGGGCCTGAGTTTAACGAAATTGTCGGCCGCCTCGAAAAAGGCGAGGACCCGGAAAAGATTGAGCAGAGCATGGGCGACATCCTCGGTGATGGCGGCGCTCCAGATGGTATGGATGGCATGGGTGGCATGATGGGTGATGATATGGGCATGCCCCCAGCTATGGCGCCTGCGGCCGGGCTCTCCGATGGCGGGGCTGGCGCGCCTGATAAGCCTTCCGGTGGAGATAAAAAACCAACTACGCGAGCCGTGCGCAAAAAGGAACCGACAAAAGCTGCCAGGAAAACCGGAACTACCAGTAAGAAGAAGGCTAAAGACAAATAGGCAGCAGAAATAGTGTGAGGTCATTGATCAGAAGTTGATCAGTGGCAGGATGCAGGGAGCCTAATAGAGTAACGCTCCAACAGCAATAATGGCGTCTGCCGAGTCGTGATCGGCGGACGCCATCCGCGAAGTGAATAAAGCTACTGCTGCCGGCTAAAGAGCTTCATTCATCGTGGGTCAGGCGTTGCATGTACAAGTCAAGGAATCGTGTACTGTCAACCCGCATCAGGCAGTTCACCTTGGGTGTCTTGTAAAACTTGCCGCGCCGGTCCGCTATCGTCATGCCCTCTGCCGGTCCACTTACTGGGACAACGATACTGTAGTATTCGCCCATAAACAGCGACGGGTCAATCAAGTATGCTATTGCGGAAGGATCGTGCGTATCCACGGCGCCGTTTTTATAGTCGTACCACTCACGATGAAATCCCTGGTAAAACCTGACTATTTGGCTCACAAAGACGCCAAAAGGGTCGCCAGACAGGGTCAATGCATCGAAATAGGGGGTATCCATCTGGGTGCGTTGGGTGACATCAAGACCAGCCATGGTCACATGCCATTCTGCGCTGAAGAGTAACGCTGCCGCATATGGGTCACCCATGATGTTGGCTTCGGCGAATGGTGAAACGTTGCCCGAAGCCAGTACATTACCGCCCATGATCACGACTTCGCGCACATTCTGTGCAATGCGCGGTTCCAGTTGCAGCGCCAGGCCCAGGTTGGTCATTGGGCCGACGGTTACCAGCGTAATCTCACCAGGATGCGCCATGATGTTTTCAACGATAAATTCGGCGGCATGTCGATGCACAGGGTGCTGCGCAGGATTCAGTTGCGAGTTCCACCCGATATTTCCCATGGCGTCGTCGCCATGAACCCATTCTGCTGTAGGGCCGGGAGGATTCACCATGGGGCGTCCAGCGCCGCGCGCAACTGGAATATCGGTTCTTCCGGCAAAATAGAGAAGATTGAGTGCGTTACGCGTGGTGGCGTCGACATTTGAATTGCCAAACACGGTCGTAATGCCGACGACATCGATCTCCGGCGAGCGGAGTGCAAAAAGCAGCGCCATAGCATCATCGATGCCAGGGTCTGTATCAAAAATGATTTTTGAAAAACGTTTTTCCATTGTTAAAGCGTATCAGTCATCCAGTATCAGTTAAGCATCGCAATGGCAATCTGCGCTGCCACGTGGGCATTGTTGATCAGCAAAGCCATGTTGGCGCGCACACTGGCACCCTGCGTTCTTTTGGCAATTTCATCCAGAAGAAATGGGGTCGTAGCAGCGCCTCGAATACCAAGATCATCGGCCATTTGTTGCGCAGCGCGAATCGCCTTCTCAGCCGCTTCACGCGATAGTTCCGCTTCTTTTGGAACAGGAACGCATACCAATTCACCACCGGGTAAGCGCAATGAGCGCCGTGCTTTTACTATCGCAGCCAGTTCATCGGGACCGCTGACACTCGCGTCGGCTCGTATACCACTGCTGCGCGTGTAGAAGGCAGGAATTTCATCGGTTTGATAACCGATCACCGGAACGCCCAGTGTTTCAAGATGCTCAAACGTGAGAGGTAGATCGAGGAGGGCCTTGGGGCCGGCGCATATAACGGTGACGGCAGTACGCCCTAGCTCGGTCAAATCGGCGCTGACGTCGAAAGGGTGACCGCGATGCACGCCACCGATGCCGCCAGTGGCAAAAACCTGGATACCGACGCGTTCCGCAATGCACATCGTCGCTGCAACTGTCGTCGAGCCATTAAGGCCAAGCCCTATCACGATGCCAAGATCGCGGACGCTGCACTTGCGCGCGTTGGGCACTGTCGCCAGGTACTGAATCTGGTCACTAGACAGGCCAACCACAATTCTCCCGCCAAGAACAGCAATTGTCGCCGGTACTGCGCCGGCTTCGCGCACCATTCTTTCAATCTGAGCCGCTACTTGAACATTGGCCGGATATGCAAAACCATGCGTGATGAGTGTGGATTCAAGCGCCACAATGGGGCGACGCGATTGGATCGCTGCCTCAACTTCGGGTGAGATAAACATGTCCTCCATGATGCCGTAATTTTAGTTCAGAAGTGGTCGTCGGTCGATCAATAGTCGGGCTTTCCTTGCGAAGGTTGTTACAGGCGCTGCAATCGAAACGAAATCCTTCGCAAGGATGTGACTCATGCAGAATAGTCGGAATATGACTTCAAACAGCTCATCTGCAATCTCAAGAATGGTATATATTGGTCTGGTGTTCGTGACAGTTCTTCATAGAAAACTATTCTGGGTTTGCGTTACCTTACTACTGGTCTGCGGCAGTATTAATGTACTGGTATACCGCGCGGCATATGATTTCTGTGCAAGCGGTGAATTGGCTGCTGACTGGTTATGCAACTACGACAGGCCGATGCGGATGAATATCGATTACTACATCACGCCTGAGCCCGTTCAGACCACGCTTGCATCGACCGCCATCCCTCAGGTAGTTCCTGTCACCCTCCCGCGCCCGTGGAACGGGAAGGAGCGCGTGAATGTCCTCGTCACGGGCATTGACCAGCGTGAAGGCGAAAAAGATCCGGGGCGCACCGATACGATGGTCGTCCTCACCCTTGACCCGGTCACACTGCAAGCAGGTATCCTGTCGCTTCCACGTGACTTGTGGGTACCGATTCCGGGTTACGACAACGGGCGTATCAACACAGCGAACTTCCTGGGCGATGCCTATGCCTATCCGGGCGGCGGGACGGAACTGGCGCGCAAGACTGTCGAGCAAATGCTGGGTATCCCGATCAGCTTTTACGCGCGTGTCAACTTTTCAGCATTCGAGGAGTTTGTTGATCAGATCGGCGGGATAACGGTCGATGTGCCTATCGACATATATGATCCTGAATATCCAACCGCCGACTATCGCACCGAAGTGTTCTCGATTACAAAAGGGATTCACAACTTGAACGGCGCTACAGCGTTGAAATTTGCGCGGACACGGCATAGTCTTGTCAACGGGGATTTCGACCGGGCGCGCAATCAACAAGTGGTGATGCTGGCGGTAAAAGACAAGATGATGGACCCGCAGACATTTCTATCGGTTCTGGCGAATGCGCCAAAACTGATTGAAAAATTCAATGCGTCCGTAAAAACAGACTTGTCATTTGAGCAGATGCAAGCGCTTGCAGCATTGGCGCAGAAGGTCGATCGAGCGCACATCAGGATGGCCGTACTCGACCAGAGCTATACCGACTTTGCCTCAACCATTACCGATCCGCCGCAGTGGGTACAGGTGCCTATCCGAGCGAAAATTGCGCAGTTGCGAGATTCCTTCTTCAGCACTGAACCAAATGCTGCGGCTCAAACCGCTACACAGACACCTTAAATCCTAATCGACTACAAAGACGGATTTAGCTTCGCGAGCAATCAAGGCTGCCAAGCCCGAGATCAGCGCCTTTGTAAATGGCCCGGGATATCCTGACCCAATCACGATATCATCGATCTGCACGACAGGCATAATCTCGCGCGAGACGCTGGTAATAAAGCACTCACTGACGTGAGTCAAGGCGCTCAACATGATGCCTTGCGATGATTGGTGAACTGCAGGCGCCACAGCCTTAGCGATCTCGAGCACAAGTGCCTGCGTCACGCCGAGAAGCGCCCTTTCCTGCTCAGTATGCAGCACTCTGACTGACACAGAGTCAGCAGCTGACTCTGTGTCAGCCGATTCCAGGGCAAAAAAACTACTGCTCAGGCCTTCAAGTACCTCACCTTCCAGCGATATCATCAAACCTTCATGGATGCCATTCGGCGCTATGGTCTTGTAGGCTTCACCAGATGAGGCAATAAAGGTGGTGCTTTTTGCGTGCGGATTAAGCCTGTGCTGTGACACCGTCGCACACTTGACGCCATCCGCGTAATAGCCTGGCGGGTAAGGTATAAAAGGCTCAATCGATACGAATAATCGGGGTGGCGCGAATGTTAGCCTGAAACGGGAATCCGAGTAGCCCGTTTGTCTAAGAAGAGTCGCTAGCACCGCCTGGACTTTTTCCAGATGCAGTTGCCCGTTCATACCCAGTAACGCTGCTGATTCAATAAGACGTTGCACATGCTGCGCGAGTCGCAGAATGCGGTCGCCTGAATAGGTGCGAAACGTGGTATAAGAACCTGTCGGCAATGAAGTAGATGCCACGTTCATCGATTCAGCAATGCCCATCAAATGCGCGCTGTAAGTAGTTTCACCATTATGAAGTTCAAAGGTCGACACCATGCAATAATATGCACCTTGGAATCCAAATTGCTGTGCCGCGAAGGGGTCTGATAATCTTCGGCACAGCCCTGTCAGTGTAGCATAATACTCTATGAGAACAACGCCCAACACAATATCGCAAAACGTCGGCACAGCCACTACTGTGGTTCTTGCACGTGCACTCGTGATCTGCCTGGGTATGTTTATAGTTTTCAGTCTCCCGATGATCCTGGGTAGTGGTATGCCGGGCGATATGAACATCCTGCTGGCTTTTATGAGCATACGTCAGCCAATTTTGACGCAGGTTGTCTCCGTGTTGACTTTCATGGGGTCTGCAATCCCTACCCTCTTGATCTGCATAGCATTATCCCTGCTAGAATGGCGCCGAAACTATCGCTCTGAAAATAGGAGGCAAGTGACAAAGAGCAAAAACCTCGCGGCATGGCTAAACACGGCATCTTTCAGAATCGGATGGCAGTCTCTCTGGCCGTTGATCGCCTATTCCGGTGCGATGATCACCGACATTGCGATGCGCGTTTTGATTCAGCGCTATCCACCGCAAGTAGCCTACATACCAACTCTTCTGCCTGAGTTACAGGCAGACTTTCAACGTTACGCCTACCCGAGTGGGCATGCGGTCACAGTAGTCGTCACGTATACCGCCCTCGCCCTCACAGCCCATTACCACGGCATCTTGAGAAGGACCACACTGATCTTCTCTTCGATTGTGATTGCAGGCGTGGGCATTGGTAGACTTTATCTGGGTGTACACTGGCCAAGTGACGTTTTTGGCGGCTATCTACTGGCAGTCATCTGGCTGTTAGCAGCAGTCATTGTCACCCGGGCAGATAACACCATAGTCAGAATTGCAGAGAAACATGGCATTGTTAAACAACCTTAGTCAGTACTTCATAACACTGGTGCCTCGCATCGAGGAAGAGATGCGCAGCATTGTCAACGCGCCTGCCATATCCGATATCGGAGCCAGCCTCGGATTAGTTCAACCTAGTGTATTCAATACGATGTTGAATTATCACCTTGGCTTCGCAGATGCCAATGGATCGGCAGCATCTGTGTATAGCGGTAAACGCATACGTCCTGTTCTCACCCTCTTATGCTGTGAAGCCTGCGGTGGGACGCTCGGCGCAGCTATGCCGGGTGCTGCTGCGGTCGAAGTGCTGCACAACTTCTCTTTGATTCACGATGATATTGAAGACCGCGACGAACTACGCAGAGGCCGTCCTACGCTGTGGAAAGTGTGGGGCGAAGCGCTTGCAATTAATAGCGGCGACGCCATGTTCAGCATGGCGCATATTGCATTAGAGGCAACAATCGACCGAGGTGTTGCTGCAGAAGCTGTAATCCGGGCGCTAAGGGTTTTTGATGACGCATGCGTGGCTTTAACTATCGGGCAGCATATGGACCTGAGTTTCGAGAAACGCTCCAATGTGTCATCGGCAGAATACTTGACCATGATCAAGGGCAAAACTGCCTCGCTCATTCAAGCTTCGTGTGCAATCGGGTCGATCCTCGCAGGCGCGCCGGCATGGCAGGTAACAGCTCTGGCCGATTTTGGCGCATGGCTCGGCATTGCGTTCCAATTGCAGGATGACGTACTTGGCATCTGGGGTGATCCTCAGAAAACCGGGAAGCATGACAGTGACCTCAGCCATCACAAGAAAACACTCCCTATCCTTTATGCGGCTGAGCACGATGCAGCCATACGGGAGCTGTACTTCGGCGAAGCAGACTCGAAGCCCAATGAGCCGATGACAGCCGACAAGATCAAACTTCTTCGGACTCTCATCGAAGAACGCGGTGGTCGCGCTTATGCCGAACAAGCCGCACTCGATGCCTACAACAAGGCGATGCATGCGTTGGCATCGGCGCGGATCAGCGGACCGGCAGCCGATGCCTTGCAAGAACTGGCCCGCAGCCTGCTGGGGCGCGCCAGCTAATCCAGGAACAATGGCCATGCTGATGCGCCTTAATGACCTGAGCATGTTCGTGGACGAACGCGGTAATAGCGACGCTACACCCTTGCTTTTTATTCATGGCTTCCCGTTCGACCACAGCATGTGGCGTCACCAGATGTCGCACTTCAGCGCAGGCCATCACGTTTTTGCACCTGATCTACGAGGGCATGGCGACACGAGAGAAGTTGAGCACCGTAGTGCCAATGTGACGGTGAATACACTTGCTGATGATTTGATCACGTTGCTGGATTCGGCTCTTGGCAATCAGTCCCGCCTGACAATCTGCGGTCTTTCACTGGGTGGATACACTGCTTTTGAACTGTGGCGATTAATCCCAAATCGTATCGAACGGTTGATTCTTGCAGATACCAAGGCAGCTCCAGATACGCCTGAAGTGCGTGAGCGCCGGAAATCCCAGGCCGAGCAAGTAGCTATCCATGGCGCCAGGGCCATATCGGACGGCATGCTGGACAGCCTGTTGGCGCCCGTACATCGTCATGGCGTGGTCGGTATGGAAGTACGTCGCATGATTGAAAGTACTGATCCCCAGGAAATCACCCGTATTCTCAATGCACTGGCTACTCGTCCGGATTCAACAGCGACGTTGCCAACAATAACAGTGCCAACGCTGGTGATTGTCGGCGAGCTTGATAAGATAACGCCGCTCAGCGATTCGCGCTATATGGTGCAGGCCATAGGCAACACCGCCAGGTTAGCAGTCATACCAGAAGCAGGGCATCTTACGGCGCTGGAAAACCCATCCGCCTTCAACACGGCCCTTTCCAACTTCCTCGCCTTATATCAGCATTAAGCGACGCTCTCAGCATGAATGTTGACCTGTTTATCAAAGAAAATCGATCCAGATGGGAACGTCTTGCGTATCTCGTTGACCGATCAGCCGGCAACGGTATCAGGCTGATGAAGCCCGATGAACTGGTAGAACTTGGCGAGTTGTACCGCAACGTGACCAGTGATCTTGCCCTTGCACAGCGTGACTACAGCGGGCACACGGTTGCCGCATACCTGAATCAGTTGATCGCGCGTGCTCAT
The DNA here is from genome assembly GCA_903873965.1 of uncultured bacterium. Classification (GTDB taxonomy): domain Bacteria; phylum Chloroflexota; class Anaerolineae; order J036; family Brachytrichaceae; genus CAIXPS01. The sequence goes on along the minus strand of CAIQQO010000347.1, from coordinate 122,201 downwards.
GCCGCCGTCTATCGAGGCCGTCCTGCGCAGGCATTGAATCTAGTCGAATTCATGTTGTCGCAATTTCCACGCACCTGCCGCAAATTATTCCCGTTTATCGTCGCCGCGTTTTTGATACTGGTAGTGCCCGCCGTTGTGCACGGCATTCTGGTATACCTGCAACCAGACGTGGCTGAATGGACCTTCAGCGACAGTGAAAAAGAATTGATACCACTGGTCAGAAACGGCGAATTATGGATCGATCTTCCGGAAGGCAAGCGATCGTATGCATCCAGTTTCATCATGACGAACAACATCCGCGTCAGCTTGACCGCTTTCGCTGGTGGCGCTAGTGCCGGACTGGTGACGCTCTATATCCTTCTCACCAATGGACTCTCTGTTGGAGGGCTGATGGGGCTGTGCTTTCACTACGGCCTGGGCTGGCGGTTGGTGAACTTCGTCATCGGACATGGTGTGATCGAATTCACGGTGATTTTCCTGGCTGGCGGCGCTGGCCTCAGCATGGGTTGGGCTATCCTGCATCCTGGCGTAAAGTCTCGCAAAGATGCCTTAATACTCGCAACCCGCGAGGCCGTTATCCTGGCGGGTGGGTCCATACCGCTTTTGGTGATTGCAGGCACCATCGAGGGTTTCGTTTCTCCGCAATTCAACCCGCTCTATAGCGGTGTCGCGGCGATCTTGTCAGGCGTGATCACCTATGCTTTGTTAGTACTTGGCGGTCGCCAGCCTAAAGAATCCCCTGCCCCTTGATCTCAAGATACTTATTAATGACCGACGCCGACAACTGTGAAGCCGGCACGTCTAGCGTGATCGCCCCCTGTAGCTCCATGCGCTGAAGTACAGCGCGTCGATCATCAATCACACGCTGTGCTACTGCGCGTTCGTACACCTGCGCTTCTGTCAGCGTCGTGGCCGTAGCCATTTCCTTAAGGAACGGATCACTGATGGTCACAATCAGCGGCAAATGAGGCGGGCGCAATCCCACTACGCCGGCGGTTAGTTGCTGCATCGATACGCCACCGGTCAAGTCGGTGAAGACAACCACCAACGCGCGCCGACGCTGCTTGAGGCGCAGGTAGCTGAGTGCGTGTTTATAGTCTGGCTCCACCGGTTGTGTTTCGACCCGATACAGCAAATCCAGCATGCGATAGAACTGCGCGCGCCCGGATTTCGGCTCGATGAAATGCGTCACTTTATCTGCGAACGTCATCATGCCAACCTTGTCGCCCTTGCCCAGCACCACGTAGCTGAACAGAAGCACAGAATTAATCACATAATCGAGGCGCGTCATTTCGCCAACAGATGCATTCATCATTCTGCCCACATCAAAGGCGATGAATATAGTCTGGCTACGCTCCGATTCAAACTCCATGGTGATGGGTTTGTGACGGCGGGCAGTGGCCTTCCACGAGATGTGGCGAAAATCGTCGTCAGGTTGGTACTCACGCAGACGCTCAAACTCGCGCCCTTCCCCATAACGGCGCTGGATTCGCAGGCCAATATCCTGCAGTCGATTGCGCCTCAGCAGTAAATCGTACTTGCGTACTTCGAGCACATTGGGATAGACTTGCACCAGCTGAGTCACATCATAGGAATGCTGACGCCTCATCAGCCCAAGTGGGCCAACCCAGCGCAAGGAAATGCACCTGAAGAAGTAATCACCGCGCCGTAGTGGGCGTACTGTATACGACTCTTCATGTGTCGCACGCACAGACAGCGGGAACAAAAACACCGCAAGCATGGCAGCGCCGTCAGGTTTGGTCAACCATGCATCCGGCGGTTCGTCGCGTAACTCGATCACCGTGGCACGCTTACCACGATGTGTTACCTGTAGAACAACGATGTTATCCGCGCCAAGCGATAGACGCTGATCATGTTTGCGAATTAATTCAAACGCGGTATACCTGTCGATCAAAAGAACATCAAGCAGTACCGCGCCGCATACCAGGCACGCGTAAAGCATAGCCAATGTGCTCATGACCGGTGCGGCTTCTGCCAGCCCCAGTAATGGAGCAACAATGAGTGCGAGGAACAGCAAACGTCGGGTAGGCATGTTCAGCAGCAATACATCGGCGCTATCAGCGCGGCACTTCTACCTTAGCAAGAATATGCAGGATGACCTTATCCGCATCCAGTCCTTCTACTTCCGCTTCAGGGCGCAGGATGATGCGGTGGCGCAAGACAGGCGGCGCCAAAAACTTGATGTCATCAGGTCGCACATAGTCACGCCCCTGCAGAGCCGCATAGGTCTTTGAGGTTAGCAATAGAGCGATGCCGGCGCGCGGGCTACCGCCAAGGATCAAGTCCGGCGACTTGCGAGTGGCATCCAGGAGTCGAGCAATATAATCCAAAATGCCATCTTCAACCTTGACTGTCAGGATAGTTGCCTGTGCTTCAGCAATATCAGCCGGTGTCATTACAGGCTTCAGCCCGACATCATCAAGCTTGTGTGCGTCAAAGCCATGATGATAACGACGCAGTATTTCACTTTCTGCAGACAGCGGTGGATAAGCGACGCGCACCTTCAGCAAAAACCGATCGAGCTGAGCCTCCGGCAGCGGGTAGGTTCCCTCATATTCGACAGGATTTTGTGTTGCCATCACCATGAATGGTTCTGGCAATCGGTTCATCTCGCCTTCGATCGTCACTTGATGCTCTTCCATGGCTTCAAGCAACGCTGACTGCGTCTTGGCCGGCGCGCGGTTGATTTCATCAGCAAGCATGATCTGCGTAAATACCGGGCCGCGCCTCAAGCTAAACTCGCTGGATTGCAGGTTAAACACACTTGTGCCGACGATATCTGACGGCATCAGGTCGGGAGTGAACTGCACGCGCTTGTAGTCTGCCTGTATGAGGCGTGCAAGTGTCTTGGCTATCAGTGTCTTGGCTGTTCCCGGCACCCCTTCCAGCAAGACATGCCCACCGCTGAAAAGCGCAACGACAACATGCTCAAAGACGTCAGTCTGTCCTACGATGACTTTGGCGGCTTCTGCCTTAAGACTCTGATAGAGATCAGGTAGGTTCATAATATAGGTAAAGATTCAGTGCTTGAATCCAACGCTCGTGGATCGGGACAATGAGTATCAACCGATTGTACATGGGTGGCAGCGCACTGGCCAGGCACACACTTAGTCCAGCAAGTCCTTCATCGCTGGATCAGCCAATACGGTCTGACGCTGTAGAGCATCAGTTTCCAACCTGAGGTAATCGGCCATAGCCTCGCGAGCTGCCGGTAAATCCTTGCGCTGCCGATGTAGCATCGCCATGTTGTAAGCATAAACAGGATTATCAGGTGCGAGCGTTCTTGCGCGTGTAAAGGAGTCACGTGCGCCGAATAAATCGCCAACTTCCTGATACGCGATGCCCAGTTGGTTCATCAATTCAGGCTGATCTCCTTCGGTTCGCAACCGCTTAAACAAGGCGCTGATACGTTGCGCTGGTGTTATCGACTCCTCAATCGCAGGCAACGCCATCGTGGATGCAGGCGGCATACCATTAGCCTCATCGATCACTTTGTCGTCACGCTGAATCTCTGGATTGGTTACGATAGCCAGCCCTGGCGCATCAAGAATGGGACTAGAAATCACTGTCGGCGCACTGGATAATGGCGTGGACTCTGCTATATCAAGTGAGTTATTCTGAACACTCACTGTTGCATTGACATTTTCCTGTGCCAGATTGGCGGCCTGTATCTGCAGCGCCAGATTCTCCTTGCGTATGCGCAGGTCTAGATAGTTGACGACGATATAGATACTATAAAAAGGAGCAACCAGCACATTTTCAATTGATCCCAGAATACCTGCAACAATAATCGCCACAACAGTCCAGATCGATGTTGGTTCATTAACCCGCGCCACAAAAGAACCGCCATAAACAAACAGCTGAATAGCCAGTATAGGTAATGTCAATACAAAGAAACGCATCGCCTCGAAAAGCATCAGGCGTCCGATCAGTCGTATGCGAAATCCTTTTGCGAGTGTGTTACTGCGCCCAAGTGATGTCGTAGCATCGATACCTTCACCTACGATGACAGGCACGATCATGCTCCAACTTGTTGCAACATACACGCCCAGCGCGCCGCCAACCAAACCTACCGGCAGACAAATCGCAACCAGGCCCAACGAGACCAGATTGATGTCATTAGCATTGGCAATAGGCGCACTGCCCGATGCGCCAAAGGCAAACACGATGCTGATCAACACGCCATACAATCCCATCACAAACGGAATCATGGCTACTGACACTGTAATAACCCGAAGTGCATTTGCTGCCCACAGTGACGCCCAGCGTGGCCGGATTGCAGTATACGAAGCACGCCAGTTAGGCTTGCGTCCCAGAATGTGTTCAATCGTGTTATGCGTCAGTGCGCCTTCCATCCACGGCACAAAGACGCCAGCTATCGCAACTAAAACACCTGCACAACAGGCGATCAACGATGAAATGATCGCCGCAGTGCCAATGGCGGAACGGCTTTGTATTCCTGATGACAGACTTGCCAGTGATGCCATATACTGAACGATGCTGCTGGATCTGCTCAATAATGAGAATGCTGCGACAGGGCCCATGACAACCAGAGTGATTCCGATCAACCGCAGAAAATTGTGCCGATAAAGCATAAATGTCAGGTCAAGTAACTCACCAACGGAACGTGGTCGAAAGTCAATCGCAGGTGTGCTTGTCATGATCGAAGAGTATAATCCAGCGAACTTATAGGATAGGTGTATATGGAACAGACCCTCGGACGACCTGCAACAGCCAAACAGCCAACCAACGCAACACAGACAACGCGTGGGATTGGTATAGCTGCCGGCGCTATGTTTATCGTAGCATTGTTACTTGTATTTCTCGTTGCTCCGCGCGCGCAAGACGGCGCCGGTGGCAACGTGCAGCGCATTTTCTACTTTCACTTTTCTTCAGCATTAATTGGCTTTACCGCATGGTTTGTCACCGCCGTATCAGGTGGCCTGTATTTAAAACGACGTGATTTCAAGTATGATCGCGTGGCTTTAGCCTCGGCGGAAATCGGCGTCGTATTCATCGCGATGGTGCTGCTTACTGGCATGCTCTGGGCGCGTCCCGTATGGAATACGTGGTGGACATGGGACTTCAAGCTGACGCTCAGCGCGCTGCAATTGCTCATGTACATTGCTTACTTGATGCTGCGTTCCGGGCTGGATGATCCAGGACGACGCGCACGATTTGCGGCTGTCTATGGCATCATCGGTGCGCTGACTATCCCGCTCAACTTCCTCGTCAGCCGTGTGCTCAACAGCGTCCATCCAGCCGTGATTGGCGAAAGCGTCAATGGCACTCAGCAAGGCGGTTTTGGAATATCGAGCGAGATAGGTCTGATCATGGCATTCTGCTTCTTCACATTCTTTATAATTTACATGTTCATGCTGCGTAGCCGGGTTGAGCTGCAATCGCATGCCGACGTACTGGCTTACCGTCGCGCTGAACTCACTAATTGATATGTTCTCAGAAAAAAACTCCATCTACCTGATCGCCGGTTACATCGTTTTCTTTGGTGGCATTGGTGGCTACCTTCTATCTCTTGTCCTGCGCCAACGCAACCTGCGTCGTGACGCCGAACTGCTTGATCAGATATCTGAACAACTCAAGCAGGATCAGGCCAACAACGACAGCGAAGCAGATTCTAAGTAAAGAGGAACATCTTGGCCCAGCAGATCACAGGCACATCACACTCCGGACTGACACCTTCGGTGCAAACTCAACGCAGTCGAATGGTGACTTTTGTCCAAGGATTATTCTTTGTTTCCGGATTTGCCACTTTTATCGTTGGCATCTTCGGTTTTGTTGGCACACTTCTGGGCGACACCATTTATGCCGCGCGCGATGTCGTGCGAATCGTGGGCGGGCTGGCCTTGATCGTATTCGGCCTTTTTACCCTGCGCATCGTAAACATCCCCTTGCTGTACAGCGATACCAGAAAAGGCCTAAGCCGCACTTCGCGGGGCGTCAGCAGCCTGCAGTCATATTTGACCGGTCTATCCTTTGCCGCAGGCTGGACGCCTTGCATTGGGCCATTTCTTGGTGCCATCCTTTCGATGAGCGTGGAAGCCGACAGCATCCTACAACGTCTGGCACTATTGACTGCCTATACACTCGGGCTTGGCGTGCCGTTTCTTCTTGTGGCGCTCCTGGCCGATCGATTAACCCCATTGCTGGCGCGTCTTAAACGTAACATGCGCCTGATTGAAATCATCAGCGGTGTACTGCTGATAGCGATCGGCCTGGTTCAGGTAACCGGACAACTTGTAATACTCAGTTCGATCTTGTCACGCTCCAGTTTCAGCCCAGAGGAATTACTCGGGCGTGGCACTGGCGCTGCGCCAAGCATCATCATCGCCGCGCTTGCTGGATTCCTTTCGTTTGCTTCGCCTTGTGTTCTGCCATTGATTCCCGCCTATCTTGGATTTATCAGCGGGTGGGCTGTTAATAACGTTGCAGAATAAGCCGTATAAGGTTGACTTGCGTCAGCGCGACGTTCGCTTAGCAATAACACCTGCCACAGCGCCAAGCAGCCATCCAAACAACAGTCCAAAGAGTATGTATCCGAAAATGTAACTGACAAACTGGCCTCGGAAGTACTCCAGTCCTGGCGTGATGTGTTGTTGTACTAGATTGGTCGCCTCTGCGGCGCTCATCTCTCCCGCCAACCGCGCCGCCATGGCTCCATCGAGTGTTATGAATCTGTAGAAGGCATACAGCGCCATTGGCATCACGTAGGCCATGGCAACCAGGATGCCTGCCTGCATGCCAGCACGCGACGCTGCCTTTGGATCGATTGAAACGGCTGCCCAGGCGCTTGCGAGGGCACCGGCCAGTGTGAGGGCGGCGAGTACGATGCACTGCAACGCGATGACTTCACTTGTCAGTGCTAATACGATCAGCGCCACAGCAACGGCAACGGCGACAAAAAGAAGCGACCTACGACGTGCAACCGACAGTGCCTGAAGCTCCGACACCGTACTACGCTTTTTCATTGACTAGCTGCCTTTTCCGGAATCCGATTCCTGTCCCTGCCCGCGTTTGGCAAGGGAGGCGAAGGCGCCGCCAATGGTGCCAAACACAAGACCCATTATCGGAAGAACGGCTGGGCAACACAGTATCTGGATGGTAACGGTCAATTGTGCGAGTGATTCGATCGTAATACCAGCCGCTGCATACTGTTCCATCAGTGAGGGCGGCATTTCACGAAATACGGCCTGCGCGCGTTGCAGCGTGTCGCCACTTACTGATAGAAAGATCAATACGGCAACAGTAGCCATCGAGGCAAGCAATCCGGCAATCAGTCCGCCAACCGCACCTGCGCGCAATGCCGGCAACCGGTTTGGATCGCCCACTTCCCGCGAAGCCAGATAACCGATGACGCACAGCCCGAGTACCGTGATGATGAAGCCAAAACACTGTAAGTCGGAAGAGTCTGTGACTTGCTGAGCAACCACTGCCAGACTCAGTACAAGTCCACCTATTAAACCGATGCGCAATGCAGCGCGACTTCCTGCCATGTGTTTATGTTTGTCCTGTAATAAATACCGTCTCCTGCCCGTCACCTGTCAGCCGGGCGAAGAGTCAGCGTCTCTGAAACAAGTCATCGATCGCATCAGCGAGTTGTTGCAATGTGGCAACCTGATGTACCGCATCGCACAGCGGCGCATAGGCAATCATATCGCTGTCTCCCTGCCCCCACTGAAAAGCAGGTTCAGGGTTCATCCACACTACCCGGCGCGCTCGCCCTTTAAGTGTTGTCACCAGATCGAGACGAGGATCATTGTAATTGTTGCGGCCATCTCCGACAAAAATCACTGTCGTGCGCCGGTCGACTGTATCAAGATAGTCTGTGACAAAGGTCTGTAGGCTGGCGCCCAGATCTGTGTTGTAGTGCCCGGGCGGGAGTTCATGCAGAACAATTGGCACAGCATCTTCCGGTCGATGCTCAACAAACGTGATGCTGATATCGTGGATATCATCGATGAATGCAAAGGAGCGCGCTTTACTCACCTGGTCCTGCATCTCATACACCATGCGCAACATGAACTCGGCCACAGGTCGCATGGAAGTAGAAATATCGACGATCACCGTCAGCTTGGGTTTGAGGTGGTGGCGTTTATGTTTGAGTTCAAGTGGAATACCACCGTAACGCTGATTGTGGCGAATTGTGGCTTTCACGTCAAAGTCGCCTTCTTTGGCATGACGCATGCGAAGTGCGGCGCGAGAGCGCAGACGCGCCACCAGGCGCCGGACATGGTTGCGTAACTCATCGGTTTCAGCTTCAGTCAGGGATGACAAAGGTCGATTCATCAAGTCATCGATACGCCGGTGATGCGGATTGTCATCTGGCTGCTGCAGCATGCTCTGACCGACATATTTAGAAACCTGCTCGCGCATGCCTTCCGCGTTCTGCTGAATAGTTTCTCGAATCTCCTCGCGCGCCTTGCCATCCATTCCCTGCATTTTCAACTGCTTCATCAGGGCTTCGATCGCTTCTTTGATCTGTTCCGGAGTGAGTCCCATCTCGCGCAACATACGCTCAGTAAGCCAACGCTGCGTTTGTTGGTTCATGCGATATTGATGCATCTGTGAACTGACGCCGGCCTGCTTAGCATGCTGGTCAAGATCACTCTTCGAGGGCTGCTCACCATTCGCCAACATACTCATCAGATCGCGCAAAGCCTGCTTGAGTGCTTGAAGTGCATTTTGCAGCTGTTCCTGCTGTTCTTCTGTTAATCCTTGCGGGGACTGCAGCGGAGCACCTTCACCGCTGAAGAACATGGGAAATAACTGCTCAAAAGTAGGAACATCGGCAGGTTCTTTAATCAATGTCGCTTTAAGCGCATGCTTAAACAAGGATCGATCAAGTACGCCGACGGCTTCAATCGCGCGGAGGGAATCGGCGGATTCTGCCAGCGAAACACGCACACCGCGAGAGCGCAACGCGCTCACAAACTCAACGATACGAGAATCCATAGTTGACCACGTCAGCGAACTCCGACTTCACGAGTATTCTTTCCGCTGCTTAATGCGCGGCGCGCACGCTGGATGTCACTTTCATGCTTCAGGATTACCGTGAGGGTGTCATTGAGCGTTTTCTCATCCAGGTGTTTGGCGTTGATCGCAACAAGTGCCTTTGCCCAATCCACAGTTTCAGCTACGCTCGGAGACTTTTTTAATTCCAGTTCGCGCAACCGTTGAACTACCTCAACCACCTGCCGTGCAACCGCCGGAGCCAATTCCGGTACGCGCAACCGCACGATGTTTAGTTCTGACTCCTGTGACGGGTAGTCGATGTACAGATAAAGCGCGCGCCGTTTAAGCGCTTCGCTGAGTTCACGTGTGTTGTTGCTCGTTAAAATCACGATGGGCTGTGACTTTGCCTTCATCGTACCGAGTTCCGGCACACTAATCTGAAAGTCGCTGAGAATTTCAAGCAGAAAGGCCTCAAACTCTGCATCCGCGCGATCGATTTCATCAATCAGAAGGACAACCGGCTTCTCGCTGAGAAGTGCGCGCAGCAATGGGCGTGGTAGAAGGAAACGCATCGAATAAAATACATTCTCTTCTGCGGCCAATCGATCTGCTGCCTGCGCCAGCGTTTCAGCCGACGACATGAGCTGGCTGATTTTGTCACGCAGAAGCTGGGTATACAGCATTTGCTTGGAATATTCCCACTCATACAGGGCCTTGGATTCATCCAATCCCTCGTAACATTGCAGACGTATAAGTTCACGTCGGGTAGCGCCTGCCCATGCTTTTGCCAATTCAGTCTTGCCGACACCTGCCGGACCTTCCGCCAGAATAGGTTTCCCCATCCTCTCGGCAAGAAAGACGGCAGTTGAAATCTCATCAGTAGCAATGTACTGCTGCCCAGCCAGCGCTTCAGTGATATCGGAAACCTTATTAAACATATACTCCCTTCGTTTAGACACTCACTTATTATCACGCATGCATAGCCAATCACCTGTTGACGCACAGTCAGCAAGACTCACATCCAGTCCAGCACCGCCAACGCACTGCAATATTCATACCATCACTCGATAAGGACGGGCTGAGGATGCTTCGGCGGATTTGGTACGGAATGTCACCAATTCACTCTATATGGTAAAATTTGGCGCGGCCATGGTCTGACTTGGAGTCAGCACTGATACTAATAGTACATGGCCGAAGAAATACGCATGCGTTTTGATGATGTGCAGGCCTGTTGCGGATAAATTTCGACCTGTTCGCAATCTTCACACCAGTAGAAAAACGCAGAGGTTTTGAAGGAGTAATTAAACATGCCAGCAGTACCCATGAAGGCTCTCTTGGAGACAGGTGTTCACTTTGGTCATCGCACGAAGCGTTGGAACCCTAAGATGAAACCATTCATCTTCACTGAGCGCAACGGCGTCCATATCATCGATCTTCAGCAGACAATTACCGCTATCGACACTGCCGCCAACTTGATCCGTGAGATTGTCACCAAGGGTGGCACAGTATTGTTCATTGGCACCAAGCGTCAGGCGCAAGAGCCCATCACCCTGCAGTCAACGAGAGCCGGTCAGCCATGCATCACTGAGCGCTTCCTCGGAGGCACTTTGACCAACTGGCGCACGATTAAGTCACGACTTGATCGGTTGATGGAATTGGAAGGGATGAAAGAGCGTGGTGAATTTGATCGCTTTACCAAAAAGGAAGCCCTGTTGCGCTCGCGCGAAATCGACAAACTGAATCGCCGCATGGGCGGTATCAAGATTCTGCGGCGGCTGCCGGATGCCCTCTTCATCGTGGACGTCTGTCGTGAAGCCAATGCTATCAAGGAAGCCAACAAGTTGAATATCCCCGTCATCGCGATGGTGGACACCAACTGTGATCCCGACGGCGTCGATTACGTCATTCCCGCCAACGACGATGCCATTCGCGCCATCAAGCTGATCGTAGAAGCCATGGCCAATGCGGCGTTGGAAGGGCTTGCATTGCGCAAGGGCGTCGATGGCGCCGTTGAAGGTGCAGGTTCAGGCGTGGAGGCCTTGGAAATAGGCCGCCAGCAATTGGGTGAAGAGACTCTGGCAAAGATTCGCACTGGTGAATTGAAGTTCGAAGAAGATGCCGAGTTACGCTCATTTGACCCCGGCACAGAGGATGTGGAGGAAATATAAATATGGCAACAACGGAGCAGATTAAAACCCTGCGCGAGCAGACCGCAGCAGGCATGCTTGATTGCAAAAAAGCACTTGACCTGAACAACGGCGATCTCGATAAGGCAGCCGTCTGGTTGCGCGAGAAAGGTCTGGCTGCTGCTGCAAAGAAGGCTTCGCGCGAAGCCCACGATGGCATTATCGAAGCCTATACACACATGGGTGGGCGCATGGCTGTTCTGGTAGAAGTCAATTGCGAAACCGACTTTGTGGCCCGTACGGCAGAATTCAAGGCGCTTGCGCACGATCTGGCATTGCAAGTGGCTTCATCCGGCCCCGACTATGTTAAAAAAGAAGACATTCCTGCTGCTGTGATTGACGCAAAGAAAGAACAGTACAAGCAGGAAGCCATCGGCGAAGGTAAGAAACCCGAAATTGCTGATCGTATTGCCGCAGGCAAGATGGAAAAGTTTTACCAGGAAGTCTGTTTACTAGAACAGCAGTTTGTCAAGGATGACAAAGTGAAGGTCGCCGACCTGATCAAAAACGCGGTCGCAAAAATCGGCGAAAACGTGGTGGTTCGCAGGTTTATCCGATACGAAATCGGCGGACAATAAGGTTAGCGCATTGAAAAAAGGGCATGAAAATGCCCTTTTTTGTTATGGAGGAACAGTATGAGCATTAATGTACCAAACGGTGGCGTCCCCAAGTACAAACGTGTGTTGCTGAAAATGGGCGGTGAGTCCTTCGCAGGACCCGGTGGAACAGGCATCGTGCCACATCTGGCACAGGAAGTCGCCGCCAAGGTCAAGGCTGTTCGCAACATGGGAGTTCAGGTAGCCATCGTCCTCGGCGCCGGCAACTGGTGGCGCGGTAAAGATGGTATTGCTCATGGTATGGATCGCACAACCGCTGACCATATTGGTATGCTGGCAACGGTGATGAATGCTCTCGCTTTGCGTGATGCCTTTGAACGCATGGGCATGTCGGCTCGTGTTCAGACCGCCATTGAAATCCGCTCAGTGGCAGAACCCTATATCAGACTTCGCGCGATCCGACACCTCGAGAAGGATCGCATCGTAATCCTCGGCGCCGGGACAGGCAATCCCTATTTCACCACCGATACAGCCGGCGCCCTGCGAGCGATGGAGATCGGATGCAATATCATGATCAAGGCTACGAAGGTAGATGGTGTCTATGACAGTGACCCGCGCAAGAACGCCAACGCGCAACGCTATGAGCAACTAACCTACCTCGATGCCCTGAATATGAAAGTGGGAGTCCTTGACAGCACCGCCATCACCCTGTGCATGGAAAATGATATGCCAATCCTGGTTCTCGACTTATGGCAACCCAATTGTCTTGAGCGCGCAGTACTTGGCGAAAAGATCGGCACACTCATTCACGGCAAATAGTATTTTCGGAACCTTTTCGGGGTTTGCCTGCCACCAGCCTTCCGAACGAAGGGGATGGGCAGGTTAACCGTCGTTTTTACGTCTGACACCGAGTGGCAAAACCTGTCACTCCTCTGTATGATAGTATTTGACAGGATTCTAGCAAACGCAGATAGAATTCCACACCTACGATTTGGAGGACAAACCCATGGCTGAAGATATCAAACGTATCTCTACCGAAACTGATAAGGCAATGCAAAAAGCCGTCGAAGCAATGGAACAAGATTTCCAGGGCTACCGTACGGGCAGAGCGTCACCGCATTTAGTTGAGAAGATTATGGTGGACTATCATGGCACCGATCTCCCGTTGCAACAGTTGGCAACCATATCCGTGCCCGAAGCTCAGATGATCATGATTCGGCCTTTCGATCCATCAACCATCAAGGCAATCGAAAAAGCCATCCAGCTTTCCGAGTTGAAACTGACGCCGCATAACGATGGCAAGGCCGTCTATCTCAAAATTCCACCCATGACTCAGGACCGTCGCAAGGATCTGGCCAAGACGATTGGCAAGCGGGTTGAAGAAGCCAAAGTGGAGCTGCGCGCCCGTCGGCACGAGGCAATTGAGAAGTACAAAAAGCTTGAGGACAAGAAATTAATCAGCGAAGACGAGCATAAGAAGGCGAAGCAGGACCTTGAGAACACGATTCACAAGTATTCAGCCAAAGCTGATGATCTTGGGGCACGTAAAGAGAAAGAAATCCTGGAGATGTAGCACCCGTAGATGCAAACTCCAGATGGCTTGAGGCGAGGATCGGCTAGAAACCAATGACAATACCAGCAGCGATTTATGATCAACCCATGACCCGTGCTCGCACAATAACCGCGACCGATACGCGAACACCGAACCATGTCGCCATTATCATGGACGGAAATGGCCGTTGGGCGCGTAAACGCAACCTGCCGCGCGTCGCAGGTCACCAAGCTGGGACCAACAACCTGCGCAGGATACTGCGTGCTTGTGTTGATCAAGGCATTAAAATACTGACGCTATATGCCTTTTCTACCGAAAACTGGCGGCGGCCCGAAGACGAAGTCAATGGGCTGATGCGCATCCTCGAGGCCGTCATTGAACGCGAGTTGGATGAATTAGATCGAAGCGGAGTACAAATCAGGCATATTGGTCGCATGGAACGTGTGCCGGCGGGATTACAGGCCAAGATCAAGAGCGCTGTCGCGCAGACCAGTCATAACGATCGACTTATCCTCAATGTCGCATTGAACTATGGCGGCCGTGCAGAGATTGTTGACGCAGTGCGCGCCATGCTGACAGAAGGCCTCCATCCTGACTTCATTGACGAAGATACAATCAGCCGGTATCTGTACACTTGCGGTTTACCTGACCCCGATCTGATCATCCGTACGAGTGGTGAGTATCGCAGCAGCAATTTCCTCATCTGGCAAGGAGCCTATTCCGAGTTTTATGTCACCGATGTTTACTGGCCAGACTTTGACGAATCCGAACTAAAAAAGGCCATTGAGCAGTTCAACAAACGGGATCGGCGATTTGGTGGCATAGCCAAGTAAGTTCCGCAATTTGATATGCAGGGTTACACTGGAGATCAATCACAACATCCAGTGCAAGCAGTTGCTGCTGAGGTGAACAGCATGCGCACTCGCGCTATCAGTGGGACCGTTATCGGTATCGTGACGATCATTCCCGGCTTACTGGGCGGCATGTGGTTCACTAGCCTGATACTGGTCGTAGTCTTGATTGCGGCGTACGAAATCCATGCGATGATGGCCGTCAATCAACTGAAGCCATCACTGATCACCTGCTTGTCATCCACCATTGTCGCTTTTGTGATTATCCGTTTCCCCACCCTTCCCTATCTTTCTGCCATAGTTTCGGTCCTTCTCCTCGGCTCCATTGCCGCACAGATGCGCTACCGCGAACGCATGCCGATTGCAGAATGGGCCATCGCTGTAGCCAGCGGTGCTTATCTTGGCTGGACAGGAGGACACCTGGCGGCGGTGCGCGAGTTGGATAATGGCGTATGGTGGCTGATCATGGCTATCGGCATCACATGGCTCGCTGACAGCGGAGCATATGTGTTCGGCAAACGATTCGGCAAACACAAACTGGCTCCTTCACTCAGCCCCAAAAAGACCTGGGAAGGGTATTTTGGTGGTATAGCCGTATCGCTCATCGGTGGTTTCGTTGTCGGCCTGGTGTCGCCGCTTACTATGATCCATTGCCTGATTGTCTCTGGCCTCGTCGGCATTTTTGGCACGCTGGGCGATCTGGTTGAAAGCATGTACAAACGCCAGTCGAATGCCAAGGATTCCGGGCATTTGATTCCAGGGCATGGCGGTATTTTTGACCGAATTGACTCAATCCTGTGGGCAGGTGTGATCGTGTATTACTATGTGATACTGTTGGTGCACTGAGTTCGACATTTCTCTCGTCATCTCGAAACTGCAAGCCAACACGAATCAATTCTATTTCATGGATAGAGGTCACACATACACGCAACTATGGACCTACTGGAAGCCATCCGTCGTCGCAAGACAACCAATACACCATTCAGCCCGGAACCAGTCAGCAACGAGCACAAACGCTTGCTGATAGAAGCCGCCACGCGCGCACCCTCGCACTTCAACAGCCAGCCGTGGCGATTTTTGATCATAGAAGACAAAGAGTACATCAATGCCATGGCGGGCATTGCCGGCGATTCAATGCAACAGTTGATGGATGAAGGCGCCTTTGTCGCACGGTACAGGCGCTACTTTCGCTTCAGCGCAAAGGAAGTGACATCCAGCAAGAGCGGTATTTTTATCGATAACGTACCGCTTATATTCAAACCATTGGTCAAACTGGTGTTTTCTGAAAATGTCGGGAATCTGCTGAGCAAGCTAGGTGCGTCTCGCTTGCTTGGGCGAGATCAACGTAAGATCGTTGAAAATGCGCCAATGCTGCTGGCCATCGTTCTGGACAAACAGGAGTACAAACCTGGAGAACTGAGTGGCCTGTACGCATCAATCACACTTGGCGCTGTCATACAGACATTCTGGCTGGTGACTACCTCGCTTAATATGGGCATGCAGTTTATCAGCACGCCATTGGAAGTGAAGGAAAATCGTGCGCGCGTGGAAAACCTGCTGGGAATACCTGATCAATATGACCTCGTGGCCATTTTTCGCATGGGTTACAAGAATGCAGAGGCGCCGCGCAACACGATTGACTGGGTCAGTAATCAACGCAAACCAATGACCGATCTCGTACATTACAATCAATGGGGGACAGCAGTGCCCCCGGCACTCGCAACGGCACGCAGTCTGTTATGGGATGATGAACATGGAACAAATACTGGTAATTGAAGATGATCCGGCTATTCGTGATCTACTCCGGCGTGGTCTCGCGTATGAAAATTATAAAGTCACAGCTACGGCAGATGGGCCAAGTGGACTGGCCTCGGCGCGCGACAATCCACCCGATCTGGTGGTCCTTGACTGGATGATGCCCGGCATGGATGGACTGGAGGTATGTCGCAGGTTACGTACAGTCAGCAATGTACCTATCCTGATGTTGACGGCCAAAGATTCGGTGTCTGATCGGGTGATTGGATTGGAAACGGGAGCTGATGACTATCTCGTTAAACCGTTTGCGTTTCCCGAACTATTGGCGCGCATACATGCCCTGCTGCGTCGATCAGCGCCGAGTTCAAAACCCGAAATTTTGCGTTACGCGGATTTGCAACTGGATACTGGCACCCGATTAGCAAGACGTACTGATCGCACTTTTGAGTTAACCGCCAAGGAATATGACTTACTGGAATACCTCATTCGCAATCCTCGCCAGGTGCTTACAAGAGAACAGATTTTAGATCGCGTATGGGGATACGATTTTGGCGGAGAGAGCAATGTGCTGGAAGTGTATGTTCGCTATCTACGGCAGAAAACCGAAGCCGGAAATGAAGCGCGACTCATACATACTGTGCGTGGTGTTGGTTACGTTCTGCGCGAGGAATAAAAAATAATAAAGCGAGGCGCACTTGTGAGTGCGCCCCGCTCAGGATTTGCCGGATTTTCTTGCTTATAGGCAGAAAATGCAGGTTTGCAGAGATTAAGTGGACTATGTAGTCTCAGCCTTCGTAGTCGTCTCGGTTGCTGCGACCACCACTGCTGCGGCGATTGCGGTCGCCACCCCCAAATCCACCGCCCGCACCGCCAACGCCGACGCGCGCGCGCTGCTCTTTGGGTTTGGCGATATCGATACGAAGCTGGCGTTGATCCAATGTCTTACCATTGAGTAGGGTGATCGCCTTCTGTGCGCCATCATCACTGACCATCTCAACAAATGCAAAACCTTTGGATCGACCTGTTTGGCGGTCCATCACGACTTCAGCAGTCTTGACCTCGCCAGCCTGGGTGAAAAACTGGCGCAGGGAATCCTCAGTTGTGGAATACGACAAATTGCCAACATACAGTCTGCTGGGCATAATTCTTTCTCTCTCCGTATATGGAACGATATTATGGAACGAAGTTCCGCAAACGAATCTGCCAGTTGCCTGGCTTAGCAAACTACCCGGTTGTGTATGATATGTCTAACGATGTGGTGACTCTTATCGAACCATCCTCCTTATTTCTGCGTGGGTAGATGCCTATGGATGGCTACCCGGGTGATGTTCATTGTTCTATTGAAGTTTGACCAGCGCCTCATCGCGCCAATACGCCAGTGGCGTATGCGCAGACCCATGTTCGTCATTTCCGACGAGTACCCTGCTCTTGAACTCAAGGGGAACGAAACTATCACCTTCACAGACCTTTTCCGGACCACTCCTGTATCGGTAATGTAGCATAATCGGCCGATTTTGCAAATCACGCGCAGCGCTTGCACTGCATCAGCTTTTATGCGTCGAGCGAGGTCGAACCATCAGGCAGGGTGGTACCAGACAACAAGGCATACAACAGCGCATCACGTTCGATTTGCGCATCGCGCAAAGTGGCTGCGCTCAGATTTGTATCACGAACAATCACACCGCGCATCTGGGCTGACCTGAAGATGGCGCGACTGCAATCGGCATTGCTGAGATTGGTTCGCGAGAGCAACACATCGGAAAAATTGCTGTCGCGCAGGTTCGCCCATTCAAGCGTTGCGTTGATAATGCTTGCCCTTTGGAGGAAGGCGTGACTGATATTGGCGCGCGTACAGTCTGCCAGGTCAAGATTGACATCGGTTAAATCCGCATGCTGCAACATGGCATCTACCATGTCTGCACCACCGAGGTGAGCTTTACTTAAGCGTGCGCGCGTCATTAATGCCCTGCTTAAGTCCACACTGCTCAGGTCTGCCAGGTTCATGCGTGCTTCTGTCAGGTCAGCATCATGAAAGTCTGCGCCGACAGCATCCACGGCGGTAAAAATACCTTCGCGCAGTGTCGCGTTGAAAAGTTTCGCATCACGCAGGATGGCGCTGGTGAAAGTAGCTGACGTTGCATCACATCCACTGAGGTCTGCACCTTCGAGGTTAGCGCCACTCAGATTCGCACTGTTAAGATGAGCCTTGCTGAGTTGAGCACCTTTCAAGTTAGCCAGGCGAAGATCAGCCTGTTGTAGATTGAGCGCCCTCAGGTCGAGTCCGCTGAGGTCAACACCCGCCAGCCGCACGCCGGCGCTTTCGCCGTTAACCACAGCCAACAGTTGAATCACTTCTTTGCGCGTCAACTCAGCCATAGGTCATACAGGATGAATCACTTGTCGTCCCATCAACTCCAGCGCCAGATCATCCTGCGGTGGATGCATCAGGCCGGCGCGGGCATCGCGAAAAAAGCGCTCCAGAGGCAGGCGTCGATCAAGTCCATTTGCGCCGGCTGCTCGCACCGCCAATTCAGTTGCAGTGACAGCTGCATTGGTGCACAGATATTTGGCTGCTGCAAATTCAGCAGCCATAGTATGCCGCCATTCTGGTTTGACATCCCACCGTCGCGCCGTCTCAAACAAAACAGCGCGTGCAGCCCGCAAAGTGACGTCCATCTGACCGATGACCCGTTGTACTGAGGGTAACTCTGCAATCGGTTTACCCAGTGCCGAAGGAATACGCTGCCTGGCATACGTCGCAAACGCAGCAAGGGCAGCTTCGCCAACACCCAGGTAAACCGAAGCGAAAGCACTCGCACTCCATGCCGGTGGCATTGGAGGCGTGCGAGGCAAGTCTCCCTGGCGACGGGTTTCAACGTGCCATCGTGCTGGCACAAACACATCGCGATACTCAATTTCACAACTACCGCTGGCTCGAACACTCAAAGCAGTGCCCCAGTTGTCCTGAATCCTGACACCCTGAGCATTGCCTGCAACTGCAAACACGCCTGACAGGCGCTGTGTTGCGTCAGTCTCGGAGACAATCGTGGCTGAGGTAAGAATGTAATCCAACGCCGGCGCAAACGTGACCCAGCTCTTGCGGCCATTGATGCGATAACCGCCTTCGACCGGTGTGGCAGTGGTTGCAGGCATCCCTCCGCGAGAAGGGCTGCCCATCTCAGGTTCGCTGGCAGCGGTGTTCACAAAAAGTCTTCTAGACACCACTTCGTAACATAGGGCCTCGTATGGCTCAGGAAGCCACGATCGCGTCTCAGCCTGTTGCCCCATGATATGCAGATGCATGGCAACTCCAAGCGCTGTGCTCGCGTCTCCACGGGCAAGATGCTGGAGCACCTGGACCATGTCACATAGCAGTGCTCCACTGCCGCCAAATTCGGTCGGAACGGTTAAAGCGGGCAGTCCAGCATCGCGAAGATCCGATGCGTTTTCAAACGGAAAAGATCCGTCACGATCATGCTGATCGGCACGTTCAGAAAACTGCAATGCCAGCACATCGCAGATGTTCAGTACACGTTCAATTGGTGGCATCTAACGCAAAGTCCAGAGCTAGTTAAACATATTCTGGAAACGCATCATGAGCCCAAGATCACCCGTGATGCGCAGCTTGCCAGCCATGAAAGCGCGGGTTGGGTCAAGTTGCCCACTAGTGATAGCTACCCAATCCTGAGCAGCGACGGTGATTGTCACAGTTGGATTTTCTGCAGTGCCTTCGGATACGATCGCTTTTGTGTCGGCAACGGTTGTATAAAACTGCCCACCGCCATCACCAGTCGCATTGATTTGGATTACGGCATTAATGCCTTTGGCTTTTGCGGGATTGAATCGGGCCAGCATTACTTCCAGGGCTTCTTTTAGTGTTGTCATGTTCTTGTGCTCGCTTGACTTCGCTGCCGATAATATGTCAGTGAAGTCTTTAGATTATTAGTGAGCCATTCTAGCGCAACTGCGCAGAGTCGTAGAGATGACAAAAAGGCGAAAAGAGAGTAGACGTCATTACCATGGACTGCAACATGCGTTATCATCGCTGGCAATGTTCATACAAAGTGCTACGGTTGGTTTCCGATTCACCACAACCTGTCATCATCTGGTTGTGAGTTATACACTGTTCCTATGAAGCGCCGGTTAACCATCCGATCAACGATTACGACCATTCTGGTCATCTTCAGCGTCATTGTTATTGCTCTCGCTGTTGGCAGCATTGCGTCTTTTCTGAGTTCGCGCGACCGTCTACCCGGCGCTACTTTCATCGGAG
The DNA here is from genome assembly GCA_903873965.1 of uncultured bacterium. Classification (GTDB taxonomy): domain Bacteria; phylum Chloroflexota; class Anaerolineae; order J036; family Brachytrichaceae; genus CAIXPS01. The sequence continues at coordinate 102,036 of CAIQQO010000347.1, read as the reverse complement.
ACATCGAAGTATCCGGTCTGACCATCAATGAAGCAATCACGCGCACCAATCGCGTGCTGCTCAGCCCGGTTGCGCTACGCTATCAGGCGACAATAATTCAATTCGATCCCACCAGTATTGATTATCAAGTCAACAGCGTGGTTATGCGTTTCCAGTTGGAGAAACTTCTGGCCGTTCAAAGAAATCTGGACAAATTTCCAGACTTTTTACTGCGACGGTCGACTGAAAACAGAATGGAGATACCATTTCAATACTCTGAAGCCAAACTGAGCGCTTATCTCGATACACTGGCTTCTGGCAATGATCGTCCAGCAAAAACGCCTCAACCGGATAGCACTGGACTGCAGTTATCACCCGGTCAGAATGGATTGTCGCTTCAAAGAGAAGAGTCTCAGAGGTTGTTGTTGAAATCGCTAACAACCAATTCTGCGCGCATTGTTGATTTGCCTGTTGACGTCATCCCTTATGCAGGCAGTTCAATTCAATCACTGGGAGAGCTGATCAAGGCTCGTCTGATCAAGTTCAGTAATGGCACAGCGGGTGTCTTTGTCAAAGACTTGAAAACGGGTCAGGCATTTGCGATTAATGGTGACGTGGCGTTTTCAGCTGAAGGTTGGCTGAAGATGGCGATCGTCTTTGATGCCATACGTGCGGCCACCGGGGGCTCGACAGCGAGCGCGCCAGCAAATCTCATTGCAGCGGTAACCGATGGCACAAACACAAAAGCAAATGATATCCTGGCGGAATCAGGTCAGGGCGATAGCCATACCGGCGTTAACCTGCTTAATCAAACGATCAAAAGAATGGGGCTAGTCAGCACCTTTCTGGCGCAGCCCTACGATCAAGCTGCATTATCACCAACGGTATTTACACCAGCGAATATACGCACCGATGTGAACACATCACCGAACCCGCTGGCACAGACTACACCAGCCGAAATGGGACTGTTCTTTGAAATGTTGGATCAGTGTCACAATGCAACAGGCGGATTACTACTGGCATTTGGCAAAGAGATCAGCCCAGCCAAGTGTGATCAGGTACTGAATGCCATCGGACAAAATAACGCGCGAATCTTGATCGCGGCAAGCAGTCCGACAAGCGACGTATTTCGCCGTCAGTCGTGGGATGCGACAAACCATGGCGATGCTGGCCTGGTGCGTTCTCCTGGCGGCTCTTACGTGCTTACAGTGATCCTGCACGGCAACAGCGCTCTCAATTGGAGCGAGACCTCACTGATCATCAGTGACATCGCGCGAGCTGTATATGGCTACTTCAACAGTGGGCAAATTCCTGCGCCCGTCCCAGTTATGAATGCAGCGCCGCCACGCTGACATCGCCCAACTTGATGCTGTTCTTCTCGCGCTTAAGCACAACGAGAGTTTGATCATCGAACGGCGGCTCTGATCCGGCGAACTCGCGCACAGCATCCATGATGGCATTGATGATTTCCTCAGCACTACCGTGGCATGACCCGGTAAGAACTTGCTTCAGACGAGGCAAACCAAATTCGCGGTCATCATGTTGCAGCGTATCGGTAATCCCATCGGTATATAGCAGGAGCACATCACCGGGTTGCATCTGCATGACGCGCGCCTCTGGTGCGATATGTTCTATAACGCCCAGTGCAATGCCTTTCGAATGCAACTCAGTCATCTCGCCGTCAGCCCGTATGAGGATCGGTGAGTTGTGGCCGGCATTGGCATAAACCACATCGCCGGATACAGGATTCCACACCGCATAAAACATCGTCACAAACAGATCGGAGTGCGAATCCGACAAGATCATTTCATTAACACGTGCTAATGCGTCTGCCGGCGCTCTTCCAGTTAATGCAACGGCGCGCATCAAAGTGCGTGACAACGCCATGAATAAAGCTGCCGGGACACCTTTGTCCGCGACATCAGCAATGACCATACCATAGCGGCCATCTGGCAGACCAATGTAATCGTAAAAATCACCACCGACCTGGCGCGCGGCTTGCCATGCAGCACAGACTCCCCAACCGGTGACGCTGGGCAAATCCTTTGGAAGAAAGCTCGTCTGGATTTCACGTGCCAACGCAAGTTCCTGATCCAATCGCTGACGCGCCATTGCCTCATGCGAAAGACGGGCATTATTGACTGCCAGTGCTGTCTGTTGGGCAATTCCCACCAGAATGCTCAGTGCCCTGCCTTCTGGCAACTGATTCTGTCGGTTCATGCTTATGACCATGGCGCCTACCAATTCCGTATTTGCAATCAGTGGGAGCGCTACGCCGTATTCCAGTTCTAATCGCTTCAAAATCACGTCGGGAACCGGGTTTAGCAAGGGCAGTCCCTGGTTGCGTTGGAAGTCAAGGAACCAGTCACGCCACGCTGCCATTGGAAACTCATCGCGATTGACGCGCTCCTGGGCTGCGCGAGACACCCCATAAGCTTGCGAGGCGCGCAACGTTGTATCTTCGCGCACACGCACAAATATGGCGCAGGACTCGACGCCTACCAACAGCGGCGTCAATCTCACTACAGTCTGCACAATGGTATCAAGATCATTGCTTTCAGTGACGGCGCGCGCCACCTGCAACAGCGCTGCTGTGACCCATGACTCTTCCTGTTGCGCCAGGTTGGCATTAACGACGTCAATGACCAATGCCGCCTGGTTGGCCAATCCAGACAACAGATCAATCCGCCTGCGCGTAAACGTAGCACCGCTGTTCTGACCTACGAGAAGGGCACCGATCAACTGATCCTGAGCCACCATTGGTAGCGCCAGCATCGGGACCGCCAGCCGTCCGCTGTCCTTGCCCATCACAGGCTCGCGCCGCGCAAGCAATTCCTCAAGCGCCGGTACGTCAGCTGGTAATAGCACATCGCCCACCGACAGTTGCTCATTGCTGGAAAGTGCGCCATACATTGACGCGATCTCAAACACTTCGAATGTTGCGTCAAATGTCAATACAGCACAACAGTCCACGCCAGTGAGAAGTGGTGCAAGACGCGCGACACTCACCAGGGCGTCGTCAAGCGAATCAGCCTTGCCGGCGACTTCGGCAACCTGCAAGAGCGCCGTCGACATCCAGGTTTGTTCACGCTCTGCCTGATACAGGCGGGCATCTTCAACTGCAACAGCCACCTGCTGCGCCAGCACTTCCAGGTAGCGCTGATCCATGTGTAAAAATGCGGACAACTGGTCTGACTGCAGATCAAGTGCCCCAATAATGTTGGCGTTCAGGCGCAGCGGAATGACGATCTCGCTACGAGTCTCTGGAAGATAATGCGTAGCTAGGAAACGCGCATCATGAATAGTGTCATCTGAGAATACGATGCGCTGCTCCATGATGCACGCGCCAATCAGGCCTTCACCGTGGTTTAGAACTTGACCGACCATTTTGGGATGCGTGGCAGCACGCATGACGATTTCCTGCGTTTCTTCATCAAGCAGGCAAAGACCCACGAAGTAATAGCCGAACGTGCTGCGCGTTGCTTCCGTCAGGCGGGGCAATAGTGTTTCAGGGTCGAGGATGGCCGCCGTCTGCTGTGCCACTTCGTTAACGAGTTCGAGTTGCTGCGCCCGTGTACGTTCTCGCATCAGCGCACGTGCATTCTGTATCGCTGCCGCAGCCTGATTCGAGATAATGCTCAAAATGCGCAGGTGCGCTTCTGTATAAGCACTCCGCGTATCCGATTGCAGCGCCATGGCGCCAATGACTTGATCGCCAGACACCATAGGCACAAACACGGCTGAGCGCGGTGGATGGCTGCTGATGTAGCGTGGTTTGGCAGGCAGATTAGGGAGTTCGGTCTGGAAATCGCGAACCAGGAGCGATTGCCCTGTATCGCGCATCCAACCCACGATGCCGCGACCTTCATCGAGGTTATAGCGTGCCACAGGTTGCATCACGCCTTCAGATAGGCGGACGCGTATCACATAATCATTGCCGTCAAACAAGCCCAACTGAAAATTGCTGACATCGACCAACTCTGCCGCGCAGGTATAAACCAACTGACACAAGGCATCCTCATCAAGTGCAGATGATGCAATTTTGTTAACAGCGTTGCTCAGTAATTCCAGTTCCGCCACGCGCGTTTCGAGTGCACGCCGCGAAGCACGTCGCCGTGGCAGCAATACCAATGCCACAACAACAGCGCCAACGCAGGCGAGTGCACCGACTATAGCTAGAGTGAGTTCAAAAATTTCCATTTCCCCTTCAAGTCGTCCGCTAGAATTGTATCAATGAAAGGCCTGAAATCCGCTATGGTTGTGAGTTTCGTGCTACTTCTCAGTCTCATCAGCATCTTGGAGTCGCCTGTTGATTTATTAGCGCATACTGGATCGATACAATGGTCAGAGGACGCTATGCCAATTCGCTCCTACGTCAACCAGCCTGCCCCTGCATCAACGATCTCCATCATTGCTGAGGCGGGTTTCAATACTTACACTAAACCAGGCGTCTGGGTGCCCGTGCGGGTCACACTGAACAGCACCGAACCTGTTGACGGCAATATAGCGCTCTCACCTGTCCAGGATCGCTCACAGCAATATGGAACGAGTGTATCACTCGCCCGTAACAGCAAGAAAGTGATGCAGTTATTTTCACCGCCATCTACAGGCCCTATCGAAGCCCTGTTTTCAAGTCAGGGCATTGTACTTGGCGCAAGCACAGTGACAGTACATCCACTAGATAGCGGCGACAGGTTGATCCTTGTCATCAGTAACCCGTCAGATGGCTTCAACTTCTTGAATGACTTGCATACCCCTTATCGCGGCATGACCTATGTTGCTCAGATGCAGCCCGACCAGATACCGGCTTTCACTGCAGCCCTGGACGCTGTAGATGTCATGATTTTCAACAATGTTGACACCTTGGCCTTAAGCGAGGCGCAACGTAATGCTATACGTGCATGGGTGCTGGGAGGCGGTCACCTGGTCCTATCAGGTGGCCCAGGCGCTCGACTCACAATCAACGGTTTCGAGGACTTTGCGCCGGCGCATACAGCTCAATCGCTTCAACAAAGCTCAGTCGCAGTGCTACATGAACTTGTCAACCCGAATAACGTCGAGGTGTCGACAAACATGAGTTCGGCGCTGCCAATATCCTCGTCAGTCAGGACAGACGGGCGATCCAGTGTCTCCTCCCTCACGCTGAAACCTGAAGACCAGTTCGCGCCTATCGTCGCATTAATTCCTGCTACTGATGATGCACATAGCCTTGTGAGTTCCAGCGACACACCCTTGATCATGCGCCGGCAGGTAGGCAAAGGCATCGTCGACCAACTGGCCTTTGATGCATCGATTTCGCCTCTGCGCGATTGGGAAGACCTGCGCTTCATCTTCTCCGGTTTTCTAGGAGGCGCCATCAATGTAACCTCCGGCAACAGCCAGTTGCGCGAATCGTCGATGGCGGTAGATGCCGCGCGCGCTTTGCCTGGGGCAGCACTACCTTCTTTTCTGGTCATCGCACTTTTCCTGTCGCTCTATGTCATCACAATCGGACCTGTCAATTTCTACTGGCTGCGCCGTTACAACAAACTTGCCTGGGCGTGGTTTACGATACCCGCCACGGTCGTACTTTTTACCATTCTCGGTTATGCCTCCGGTTTCCGCTTGCATGGCAATGAACCACAAGTGCACCGGTTAAGTGTCATTGCTGGGAGTGCAGATGTGCCAACAGCCCGCTCACAAGCGATAGTAGGATTATATTCACCACGCCGAACCACGCTGGATATTTCTACAGGTCATCATCTGGCACAGGAGATACAACCTGATCCAGACCAACCAGATAAAGTGAATTTCCTTCTGAGCGACCCCAACCGACTTGATCAGGTTGCAGCCAAAAACAGCGATATGCGCGCCTATTTCCTACAAGGCGAAAGCCTGCTGCCGACTGTACAAGCAGACCTGACCTTTGCACCAGGTCACACAATGAGTGACACAAGCCTGATCCAAGGCATAATCCATAATGCTTCGAGCGCCGCTTTCCACGACTGCGTCATCATCGCTGGCAAGGACTACTATGTCATTGGCAATCTAGCACCTGGTACAGTCACGCCCGTAGAGGTCAAACTGCTCCTTGGCAGGCCGCAAATGGCCCTGTCGCTTCCTGCTGACCGTGTACAGGTTTCAGGCTATGTATCGTCCTATGGAACTAATGCCGGTCACGGTGCATCGTCAAGCGCGAGACCGACTACCTATCGCCGTCCCTTTGATATGGATGGGGCCTCCCTGGCCGAAATCATGCTGAACTGGCGCACCTTCCCGGATCGCTTGAAAGAACAGGCCGAACGTGGCCTTGTTACGGCGCTCTACAACAACCCAACCACCAGCGCAGGTACAGGAGTCAGTCTTGCATGTTGGGATGATACGGATCGCGTTAATGCTCTGGTCGACGGCGCCACTTATACCGATCGCGGACTACGCATCTGGCGGCTTCCAGTCCATCCATTGCTGGCCATCCCGACAACAGTGCTGCCGCCAGATGCCTTCACCTGGTACATCGCTTCGTCAACCAGCGGCGTGGCGCTGGATCCCAATGGATTAACGATGCAACCAGGCGAGCACATTATTGCTATGACGCCATGGATTAACGTTCGGTCATCCGGCAAAGTGAATATCGCTATGGCCGTCACTGCTGACTCAGATACATCGTCTACCGCGTTGCGTCATAGTTCTGTCGCCCTTTTTGACTGGGATTCTCACAAATTCACCGAGGTCATCACAAGCGTCGCTGTGGGTCCGCCAAGCCTGCCGCTCAACGGCGCTTTTCTTTCATCATCCGGCGAATTGCGCATTCGGGTTAGCGTTCGCGACGACGACATGATTCTCACCAATGTCCAGGCATCCGTTGCGATTCCTTGAGAACTCATGCGATCCAATGCTCTGCATGAAGGTAAAATTAGAGGCAACCAAGGAGTTTTCGTGTCAGAACCACTGATCTATGAACTTTCAAAGCCTGGGCGTAAGGGCATTGTCATGCCCGAACCCGATGTGCCGACCTATGAATTACCTGCGGAGTTACTGCGCAAAACAGGCAGCGTGCCTCTGCCCGAAGTGAGTCAGATTGACGTCACTCGCCATTTCACACGTCTTTCGCAGCGCAATATGTCTATTGATACCAACTTGTATCCATTGGGCAGTTGCACCATGAAATACAACCCGCGCATCAACGAGGATATGGCGCGATTGCCGGGATTCGCTATGCTGCATCCACTGCAGGATACCAGTACAGCTCAGGGCGCGCTGAGCCTGATGTATGAACTACAAACCATGCTGGCTGAGATCGCTGGTTTTGCTGCCGTAAGTCTGCAGCCTGCCGCTGGCGCGCATGGCGAACTCACCGGCATTCTCATGATGCGCGCTTATCACCGCGATCGCGGCGATCACAATCGCACCAGGATGTTGATCCCGGATTCTGCCCACGGCACCAATCCGGCGTCATCCGCCATGGCTGGTCTGCAAGTGGTCGAAATCCCCTCAGACACGCGCGGCAACGTCGATCTTGAGGCCTTGCGCGCCCAGCTCGATGACACCGTTTGTGGTCTGATGATCACCAATCCAAATACGCTGGGCATGTTCGAAGAACACATCGAAGAAGTGGTCAACCTCGTTCATGCAGCCGGCGGCCTCGTGTATGGAGACGGCGCCAACATGAACGCCCTGCTGGGCATCGCGAAACCCGGCGAAATCGGCTTTGATGTCATGCACTACAACCTGCACAAGACATTTAGCACGCCGCATGGCGGCGGTGGCCCAGGTTCTGGCCCAGTAGCCGTCGCAAAGCATCTGGCGGATTTTCTGCCCGGCCCTATCGTTCAGGTGAAATCCTCACCCGACCACACCGTCTTTGAGTGGCATATGCCCGTCAAAAGCATTGGGCGAATGCGTGCATTCTGGGGAAACTTCGGCATGCTGGTGCGTGCATACACCTACATCCGCGTCCATGGCGAAGAAGGATTACGCGCTGTCAGCCAGAACGCCGTCTTGAATGCCAACTACATTCAAGCCCGAGTCAAGCATATCTATCCGGTGCCGCAAGGCGAGCGTTATTGCATGCATGAGTTTGTAGCGCAAGGCAAGTTCGCCGACGCGCCAGGCATACGTGCGCTCGATGTCGCCAAGCGGTTAATGGATTACAACTTCCACCCACCGACCAACTACTTCCCGTTAATTGTGCCTGAAGCGCTGATGATCGAGCCTACCGAAACAGAATCGAAGGAGACCCTTGACAGCTTTGTGGAAGCATTGCTGTCGATCGCGGAAGAGGCACACACGAACCCAGCTCTCGTCAAGGATGCGCCACATACGGCACCCATGCGTCGGCTTGATGAAGTGCGCGCCGCGAAAGAACTGGTACTGTGTTGCCGGCTGGATTTAGCTGAAACCGGAGACTAACAAAACTAATAGGAGTTACACCAAGATGGATAAACGTCTTGCCAATGTCTGGATCATCGTTGCCATAACCGCGTTTGCAGCAGTTCTGCTGCTCATGATCTCATTTCTAAACGGATCAAGCAGCTCTGCTTCGACCCAGCCTGCCAGCAACCAAGCAGCGGCTCCCGTGCCGACCATGAACGCAGCAAAGGCGCCTGCCCCAGCCGGCGCAGTCACAAGCCCCTCTGGTTTGCAGTATGTTGACAAAGTAGTGGGTACGGGTCAACAGCCACAGAAGGGTCAGCGCGTGGTTGTCCACTACACAGGATACCTGGATAACGGGACAAAGTTCGATAGTTCCGTTGACCGTGGGCAACCCTTTGAGTTTTTGCTTGGCACCGGGCAAGTCATCCCTGGCTGGGATGAGGGTATTGCTTCAATGCGTATCGGCGGTAAACGCAGGTTGGTCATTCCGTCGAATCTTGCCTACGGCGCACAGGGTCAGGGGCCTATTCCACCCAACGCCCGGTTAACGTTCGATGTCGAGTTGATCGGCGTGAAATAGCGGATTACACTCTCAATATCTCACAAATAAATCAGGGCGGACACATATGTCCACCCTGATTTATTGTCACTGTCTCCGAATCCCCGGTCGGCTTGTCAGCTCGTGGAAGTGCAATCTACCGCAAACTAACGTCGGGCAATCTCGATTTTTGGTTTGGGTGGTTCGTTTGAGGGCGGTCTGTTCTGGGTGGCTGCGCTGCCAGCATTGGCGTTGGGATCGCGAGAGGCGTCATACTTCGGCAATATCTGACGCGCCTGCACAATCACCTGCGTCAACTTTGCTCCCAGGTCGGTGCGGTCTTCCTGGGCTAGTTGATCTGCCACCTGCACCATCACCTGGATAAACCGATCATCGATCGATTTTGACATTTCCTCTAGCATGCGCTTGCTTTCCTCAGGATACTTCGCCATCAGCAAGGCATTGATCATCTGAATCTCAGGCGGTTGCCGTTCAGACATGATCTTCATGGCAATCTGATACACAACCATGAGCGCGCGTAGTAGCTCTTCATCATGGCGTTGTTGCGCGTCCTGCATGTTGGCCTGCAACATGCTGACAAACACATCGTCGATGTCCTCTTCGTTGGCTCGCGCAACGTCTTCGGGTTTCTCACTCGACAGAATCTCGTTGATCAGGTTAGCTTTTGAATCCATCATGGCGCGCGATGCCGCATCAATCTTGTCGCGTATATCCTGAACTTGTTTGCGCAGCGCCACCAACTCTTCTTTTTCTGCGCCTGTAGCTGCATCAACACGAGTGGTGATCATCTGAAAGAACAGATAATCAATCAGTGTGCGGCCCATCGCAATCAGTGCCTCGCGCGTCTCATCGTCCGGGGCGCCAACCAACTGCTCAATCAGGACTTCACGCGTCGGGCTCTTGCGCAACGCCTCTATTGCAGCCATGCGCACGCCTAATTGCTTGCCATAGGCGGTTTCTTCAACCAGAACGCGTTGCAGTCCGGCAAGTGCATTGGCCACTTGCTCACGCCCAGCCTCCACATTGGCTTCAATGCTGGCCGTGAGGAGTTCAAACAGATTAGCATCCACTTTGGCGTCATTGTCGCGAGCCATTTTGCGCAATGACTCTTCATCATTAACGCGCATAAACTCCCGTATCAAGTCGCCACGCTGTTGCTGCTCTTTGAGCATTTCGGGCGTGATGCCGTCATGCTCCAGAATGGCCTCAACCAGCGATTGAAAAGAGAAAAACATTTTGGGCTGAAGCAGGTATCCGCGCGGCGATTCATCGGGAAGGCTGCGCATCACAGCCTGTGTCATCTGTCCGATAATGCGCTGCTGCTCCATGTCACGTATATTCAGTTCCATCGGCATGAGCACGTAAGCGAGCTGCAGCGACGGATCGTGATACAGGAACGGCGCAGTCAGGTTCTGCAGCCGGCCAGAAAGCAACGCAGACTTCAATTTCGGGTCACGCCCGACATCAATCACCTGGGCAGTCACGGGTTGCTGGCGTGACGAGCCACCTGGTGTCACCAGTTGCGGCATAGATCTCCTAATGATTATTGTCCGAGAGTACTCGGATGCCCGAGAATCACGGATTGGGTCTTCGAATTCGGATAAAGGTTGAGTACTCAACAGCTGACCGTAAGATCAGGTGGATGAGTCAATTCGCGACTGGGGATTATAGCGCGGTAAACTAAAACAGAATCGCGAACCTGTGCGGCCATCGCTCTCTACCCAGATGCGTCCACCGTGCGCTTCGATGATGGCTTTCGACAAGTACAACCCTAGCCCTGCCCCTTGCGTCCTTCGCGTCATAGCATTATCGATTCGATAAAAGCGCATGAACAATTGTGACTGATCTTCAGTTGGAATGCCCGGCCCGGCATCACTCACCGAAATGATCACTTCTGCGTCCCGTTCAGTACCGCCGATATGTATATCGCTACCCTCAGGTGAATACTTGATCGCATTAGAGATCAAGTTGCTCAACACCTGGGTAATGCGCGCCTCATCTGCATGAACCAGCGGCAAGTCGGATGGCACATCGACAATCAACTTCTGATTACGCGTCTGCGACTTGAACTTATCCACGACTTTAATCACAAGTTGATCAATATCCAGCTCAACCATCGCGAGGCGGAAATTGCCTGCCTGCACACGCGAAGCATCCAGCAAATTGTCTATGAGCTCCGCCAGTCGGTCACTTTCCTCTTCGATCACCTGCAGGCTGTCGCGTACCGTTTGCTGATCCCACCGCGCATCCTGACGCCGCAACGTGCTGGAGTAACCCTTGATCAGCGCAACGGGCGTCTTAAGCTCATGCGACACCACCGATACGAAGGTCGATTTCATCTCATCTGCCTCACGGAAGCGAGTAATGTCGCGGACATTGGCGATGATATTAACCAGACGACTTTCATAATCAAACAGTGGCGCAAAATTAATCTCGACACTGACCAGCTTGCCATTTGCGCGCTTCAAGTCGCCTTCGACAAATAACGGCGCGGCGGCGCCGACCAGTGGCCAGCCATTGGCTTCTGCGTCGTGCAGCGTGATGCCGGCGCGCTTGTTGGTCAATGGCAACACATCTTCAAAGATCAATCCGAATGCGGACGCCGAAAGTATGCCAGTCAGTAACGCAAGCGCGCGATTAAACACCACGATCCGGTGCGTCGCATCCATGATGACGACGCCATCGGCGCTAAACTCAAGAATTGCATCAAGCCGGCGTTTCTCCTGGGCTAGTTCCTGATACAGGCGCGCATTATTAACCGCAATGGCCGCTTGGTCGGCAAAGCTCTGCAGGATCAAACGGTCGTTAGTTGAATATTCACCGCCTAGATTCCGAAAGACGTACAGGTTGCCAAGTAGTTCATTACCTACCTTTAACGGCAACGACACCACCTGCCAGAATCCCAGACCGATGCGCTGCGCGATGGCAACAAGGTTGCGCTCAAGCAACGTCGTCGCTTCGCGCGGGTCTTCGGCATCATTCAGAATTGGATTTAATTGGTCGAGTAATGGCCGTGCGACGCCATACGATTCGCGGATTCGGTAACGGCCATCGTTGTCTTTCAACGCCACAAGCCCGGCCAAACCATTCAGCATGTCCACTGCCGACTGTAGTATGAGGCGCAGGACGGCGCTGAGATCAAGCTGCGAAGTGATCGCGCGGCTGATGTTTAACAGGTAATCGCGCTGTCTAACTCGGTAATCAGGAAGCATGAACTCATTCTAATGTCTAATGTGCAATACAATTCAAGCATGCCTAAATCAAGAGCCAAGTCCAATAAAGTTCGCTCGTTTTCCGGCGCCTCGCTTCATCAAATCGCGCTGCCTGTCGGCGGTATTGGAACCGGTACCGTGTCTCTGGGAGGACGCGGGCAACTCACCGATCTTGAGATATACAACCGGCCGTGGAAGGGCAATGTCCCGCGCAACACGTTCTTTGCGCTGTGGTTGAAACCAAGTGCTGGCAAAACAGCGCAGTGCAAGATTCTCGAGCGCGAGTTTCTGCCACCATACACTGATCTTGAAGGGGGCGGCTACGAACAGAACCATGCTGCCGGCGCGCCCCGTATGCGCGAAGCTGTTTTTACTGGCGAGTATCCACTGGCGCATATCGAGCTGCGTGATCCGGATTTACCCGTCAAGGTGGAATTGGAGGCATTTAACCCCTTCATACCTCTAAACGCTGATGATTCGAGCATTCCGTGCGCTATTTACAAATGGCGTTTCACCAACACAGCAACGAAATCAGTTGAGGCCTCATTTCTGTCCGCCTTTACCAATCCAATCAATAAGATGAAACTGGGGCATGACGGCTGGCAGGCGCAGCTTGCTGGCTATGATCCCGGCGGCAGCGCCAATGAAGCACGCGATAGCCACACCGGGCGGCTGCGCGGTATATTCATGACCAATCCGTCCATCGATAACGCCAGTGAGTATTATGGCAGCGCCAGCATCAGTTTGGTTGGCGAACCCGAAGGCAGTGTATATCAAGCTCAGACACACTGGTATCAGGGCGGTTGGTGGGATGGCCTGCAGATGCTTTGGAACGATTTCAGCGCCGACGGCCAGATAGAACCACAGTTGCAGCCATTCGCTGCGCCAGCCGGGCGTTATAACGAATGCGCGCAGTGTGTACCGTTTAAACTAAAGCCGGGGCAATCGCGCGAATTTACAGTCGTCTTCACGTGGCATCTGCCCAATATCCGCAATTACTGGAATGCCACCGAATCAGTCCACAATGCGATGCTGCATAACTGGTACAGCACAAAATGGGCTGATGCGTGGGATGTGGCTGAGTATGTTGCCACGCACCTTGAACGGCTGGAGCGCGAAACGCGCTTGTGGCACGCTACGTTCTTCAAAAGTAGCCTGCCGGCAGGAGTCCTTGACGCAGCCTCAAGCCAGGCCAGCATCATGCGCACGACAACGTGTCTGCGACTGTCGGATGGACGGCTGCATGCCTTCGAGGGTTGTCACTGTGCGGGTGGATGCTGCCCGATGAACTGTACGCACGTATGGAATTACGAGCAGGCACTGGCATTTCTGTTCCCCAGCATGGAAAGGTCAATGCGGTTGACCGACTTCACGCACAATACAGATGTTAATGGCAAGATGGTTTTCCGCACCTTGCTTCCACTCACCTCAGACGCTTTCTGGGATTTCGAAGCTGCGGCTGATGGCCAGATGGGTACTATCCTGAAGGCATACCGCGAGTGGCAATTGAGTGGCGATGACGCCTATCTGCGCACGGTGTGGCCTGGCATCAAGCGCGCCATCTCATACGCGTGGTCAAACACCAACCCGCATGCATGGGATCGCGACAAAGATGGCGTGATGGAAGGACGCCAGCACAACACCTACGACATTGAATATTTTGGCCCGAACACCATGATGGGGTCGCTGTACCTCGGCGCGCTGCAGGCATGCGGATTGATGGCCACCTACCTTGGCGAAGATGAACTTGCTACCGAATATCGATCGCTCTACGATAGCGGGCGCAGCAAGATTGAGACGATGCTGTGGAACGGCGAGTATTACGAACACAAGATTAAGGTGGATGATCTGTTGATCGTTCCCGATAATCTGCAATCGCCACTCGATCTTTACCCAAAGTATCAGGTCGGTCCGGGTTGTCTGTCCGACCAGTTACTTGGTCAGTGGCTCAGCCATGTCGTGGGCATCGGTCACGTTCTGGATCCGCGTCATGTTAAACGCGCCATGCAAAGCATCTATAAGTACAACTGGCGCACGTCCCTGCGCGGCATCGCCAATATGCAGCGCGTCTATGGCTTGAACGACGAAGCAGGGTTGGCGATTGCTACCTGGCCAAAGGGTGGTCGCCCACAATTGCCAAGCGTCTATGGCGATGAAGTTTGGACTGGCATCGAATATCAAGTCGCTGCCGGCATGATTTACGAAGGTGAAGTTGAACACGGGTTGAGCATAGTGGAAGGCGTGCGCGCACGCTATGACGGCATACGGCGCAATCCATGGAATGAATTTGAATGCGGTAATCACTACGCGCGCGCAATGTCGAGTTGGTCACTCGTTCTGGCCTTGAGCGGTTATCAGTACAGCGCACCGGAGCAGCACATGGCGTTTGCGCCTAAAGTGGCTATGGATAAGTTCAGTTGTGTCTGGACAAGTGGTTCCGGGTGGGGCAATTACACTCAGCGTACAACAGCAAAAGGCGCTACTGCGAAACTAAGTGTCGACTATGGCGAGATCACCCTGCGGCAGATTGACCTGTTGACAGCGACAAAGGGCGCCGCGCATGTGCGCGTTACGGCGAACGCAGAGTCAGACAAAGTCACCCCTACCTCAGCTAAGGACAAACCACAAGCAACAGTGGTGACAACGCGTGAGGGAACTCAGGTGTTGTTTGATAACGCCATCACGTTGCATGCGGGTGACCATATCACCATTGAGATGCGGTCTGAAGTTTGAACTGTGAGAAGCCAGTGAAACGCGATTAGTGATTAGAGATCGGAGAATGGAATAGAACCGAATACCTTACCTATCTGGGAATTACGCGCCGCCTTAAGTGAGGCATGGAGCACCTGCAACCGAGTCGTACTCACTGCGCCAACAGGCTCAGGCAAGACCACGCAAGTCTGCCAGATGATTCTGGAAGATGGCCGCGAGCAAGGCAAGCAGATCGTCGTTCTTCAACCGCGTCGGGTGGCGGCGCGGACGGTGGCGCGGCGCGTGGCACAGGAAATGAACGTAGCGCTCGGCAGCACGGTAGGCTATTGTGTCAGGTTCGATGACACGATCGCACCAGAGACGCGAATTGCCTTTGTCACCGAGGGTATTCTGTTGCGATGGATGCAAAGTGATCCTTCGCTCTCACACATCGGCGCCATCCTCTTTGACGAATTCCACGAACGCAACTTGCTCAGTGATATTGGCCTGGCTCTGGTCAAATCGCTGCAGCAACAAGCCCGCCCGGATCTCTTGCTCATGGTGATGTCTGCCACACTGGATTCGGCGCCGCTTGTCGAGTATCTGGGCAATTGCGCGGCGCTTTCTTCACAAGGACGCACCTATCCTGTGGAAATCCGCTACAACGAATGGGATGATGAGCGCCCTGTGTGGGAACTGGCCGCAGAGAAGGCTGTGGAGATTGTGCGCGAGACGGACACGGGAGACATTCTTGTCTTCATGCCGGGCGCATTTGAAATCCAGTCCACGATGGAAGCGCTGCGCCACACACTCGGCGCATTCAAGTCGGATATCGTCATCATTCCACTTCATGGCGAATTGTCACCGCAGGACCAGGATCGTGTATTTGCACCGACATCGTATAGACGCATCATCGTGTCGACCAACGTGGCCGAAACATCGGTGACGATCCCAGGCGTGCGATTTGTGATCGACAGCGGCCTGGCCCGGATCGCTCGCTTTGACACGGAACATGGCATCAGCACACTGCATATAGAACTGATCGCGCGCGCCTCGGCAGATCAGCGAGCCGGGCGAGGTGGACGGTTGGGACCTGGAGTGTGCTATAGACTGTGGACATCAGCCAGCCATGCACAACGCCCGGAACGTAATACGCCCGAGATACAGCGGATGGAATTGGCCGAAGTAGTGCTGCAACTGCATTCATTCGGTGTTAGCGAAGCCGAGCACTTTGACTTTCTGGACAAACCAAATACGCAGCATGTACGGCGCGCCGAGGAACTGTTGGAATCACTTGGCGCCATAACGGCAGAACCACATCACATTACTTCTGTTGGACGAGAGATGCTACGGTTGCCAATTCATCCACGCTACGCTCGTATGTTGATCGAGGCGAAAAAGTATGACTGTGTGCCTGAGATCGCGCTGTTCGTCGCACTCGTCAGCGGGCGTGATCTGCTGTCAAGAATCAACCGCGAGGATAAGATTACACGGCGCAATCGTGAAAGCCTGACGCGCCTCGATCAATCAGATTACTACTTGCTTGCCGCTTCATTTGTACATGCGTCGAATAACAATTTTGACTATAAGGCGTGCTACAGCCATGGAGTGAATCCGCACGTTGCGCGCGAAGTAGCCTTGACATATCGTCAGATTATGGGGATTGTAACAAAGGGCAACGGAGAAGCGGAGAGCAACGCTGGGGTGTCCATCGTAGCGAATGAAGCGGTGCAGCGCTGTCATTTGAGTGGCTTCATTGATCAACTTGCAGTGCGTGTTGGCGGTAGCGAGGAGTTTGATGTTGTCAATGGGCGACGTGGGACGCTGATGCAGGAGAGCGTGGTACAACGCAGTCGCCTGATTGTGGTGTCAGAAATCCGTGAAATAACGACGAGACAAGGTGACAAGCTGACTCTACTCGGCGTGGCAAGCGGAGTAACCGTGCAATGGCTGCAGGAGCTCAACCCATCGCAATTGAACGAGACGATCGAACATGTTTATGATCGACTGAGCAAACGGGTTGTCGCGGCCAAAGTGTTACGATTTCGGCAAGTGGCCATTGCTGGTGAACCGTTGGCTAATCCAGACCCGAAGATCGCCGGTATGGTATTAGCCAGAGAGTTTGTATACAACCCGCACCCAGGCAGCGTCCCGCGCTGGGAGCGCGAAGTAAAACCATGGTTAAAAGCCGTGACACGCAAACGTCATGCTGAACCTGAACTCGGTTTGCCGGAATTCACTGACGAGCTGATTGTGCGTGTCCTTGCTCTCGCCTGGGAGGGAGGGGTAAGCTTTAAGGAGATTGCTGAACGGCCACTAGTGCCCGCCTTTCGCGCCCAATTAACGGATGAGCAATTGCAGTCACTGGTATAGAAAACAGCGCCGCCGGTGCGAGATTCGATAAACGTGTGTTATCATCCGCACACCATGTTGGCTAGGTTGTCTTTCCACCTCGTTTATCAAGCCTACCGAGGATGCCTCTGTAGGTAGCGGGAACTTGCTGCGCAAGCAGCCGGTACACCCGCCCCTCATTTTCCTTTCTGTCGCCCTTGTTTGTGATAAAGAGTGTCTGCCTTGATGTGGCAGGCGCGAGCACCGTTTAAGGATACCCAATATGACAACCCAACAAGCTGTTGCAGGTAACTCAGTCAGCAAGATTCGTCCATTTGACCATAGCGCACTGAAGGTAAATCAGACATTGATCATTACCTTTCTAGTCATTGGCTTCATATTCAATGCGCCATTGTTTGTTCTGTTCATCGCTGCCGTGATGATCGTAGGAACGATCTGGCCACAAGCAGCGTTATTTCAGAGGCTATATCGCGATGTCCTGAAACCACACAACGTCGTCAAGCCTGATGTGCATGTTGAAGATCCCGCCCCGCATCGTTTCGCTCAAGGTATGGGTGGCTCGGTGTTGGGCATTGCGTTAGTCGGCTTTCTTCTGGGTTTCACAACCTTCGGCTGGGCGCTGACCATTGTGGTCATTGTGCTTGCCGCGGTCAACCTCTTTATGGGTTTCTGCGCAGGTTGCTTTGTGTTCTTCCAACTGCAACGATTCGGGATTATCACAAAGTAAATGATAGACAGAATACTCATCCTGGCGATTGTCGTCGTAGCAGTAGCCGCAGTTTGGAGCGTCATCCAGCTGTGGAGCAAGATCAAAATACAGCAGTTGCAGAAAGGCACACCGTTAAGCGCCATTATCCCGACCGGCAAACCCGCGGTCGTGTCCTTCTCGACACCATCGTGCCGCGACTGTCGAACGTTGCAGGCGCCTGCACTCGCTCGTTTGAAAGCCGGATTGCATGACCGGGTTACCATATTGTCGCTATCAGCACTGGAACACCCTGATCTGGTGGATACTCTGGGCATTCTCACGGTGCCATCAACCGTAGTCGTCGACGCAAAAGGGGCCATCAAAGCGCTCAACCTGGGTTACGCAAGTGACGCTAAATTAATCGAACAGCTCAACATGACAACAGCCTGAACCTTGAAATTCTGCGTTACTCAGAACGATCCAACAGGATCACTCTGGAGATCAGCACTTGGCCTGACAAACCACTGTCAGGCCATTTTTGTTTTCCATTGGTTCCAGTACTTCCAACCCATTGACAATCAGTTCATCACGCCTTATAGTACATGCCTATTAACTATATGGACAAATTAACCAATCAGGACAGTGACTTCTATGACGAGATGTTGAAGTGGTTCAGCACCTTTGCGCGAAGATCGCTGGAAGACTTTCACCGTTTTACCCGTGATGCCGGGCTGACCATGCTCCAGATGAACGTCATGATGCAAGTGCATTACGGCGGCCCGTGTGAGATGAACACGCTGCTGGAAACCATGTTAGCCAGTAAGGCTGCCGTAAGCCAGATGATAGAGCGCATGGTGCAGCAGGATCTGGTTGAACGCTCGGAATCTCCTGACGATCGTCGCGCGCGTCGGATCAGCTTGACCAAAAAGGGACATCAACTTGTGGAGGACAGCGTAAGTGCGCGTCAGGGCTGGCTGCTGGAAATCGGTAAAAACCTGAGCCCAGCCCAGAAGTCCCAGATTGCGCACGCCATTCATACACTGGCACAGGCAACCGTCATCGCGGATGGCCATATTGGCATGCCTGATGACCACCGACACAAATCACAAGACATTACAAGCAACACAGAGAAGTCCAGTGATGCCATTCACGGAAGCCTGCCAAGACGTGCAGTCAGCATGAATTTCCGGGACTGACATACTAAACACGGCAATAAGGAGACATCCCCATGTCAGAAAGCATGCGAATGTGGGTCGAAATCATTTTTAACATCAGCTACTTGTTTGTAATCTGGGTGCTTGTCATTGCGATGCAGCGCCACCAATCCAATGTGGCCTCTGCCGATGCCTCTGTTGCACGCATGGCCAAGTGGGCTTTCGGGCTGCTTGCCTTAGGCGATACGGGGCACGTCGGTTTCCGCGTCGTGGCATACGCGCTTGGCAACCTTGAGTCCAAACCTATCGTGCTGGGTATCCCAATTAGCCTGGTCGGCATTGGCGCACTTGCCACAGCCATCACCCTGACCTTCTTCTATGCGCTCGTACTCTTTATGTGGAGCAAGCGCTTCAATAAACCTCTGGGCTTATATGGTTGGATGTTAATCGCGGCTGGTATCGCGCGTCTGGTTGTCATGGCGCTTCCGCAGAATCAATGGGATCAGGCAGTGGCGCCCTACGAATGGAGCTTGTTACGCAATGCATTGCTGGTAGTGCAGGGACTCGGTGTGCTAGTGCTCATCCTGCGTGACGCATTGACAGCCAAAGACGATTCCTTTATCTGGATTGGGGTCATGATCGGAATATCGTTTGGTTTTTATGCGCCCGTGATTCTATGGGCTGCCCAAGCGCCACTACTTGGCATGTTGATGATCCCCAAAACACTGGCGTACGTTGGCATCGCAATACTCATCTATCAACGCCTATATCGACGAAACAACGCTCTGAAACCATCGCCCCAACCCATAGCAACACATTCATAAACATTAACTTATCTCTCAAGGAAGAATCCTGATCTCCAAGGAGCAACTATGACCATTCAAAACACACGAACCCGTAACACTATTCTCATTGTCCTGTTTGTCGGTGTCCTGATGGGCGCACTCGACATTGCCATTGTGGGACCAGCCCTGCCTTCAATACGCAAATCATTTACTGTTGATGAGCGAAGCATGTCCTGGGTCTTCTCAATCTATGTGCTTCTGCAATTGGTAAGTACACCCTTGATGGCAAAGCTTTCTGACATGTTTGGTCGCCGTGCCGTTTACGTTGCCGACGTACTGCTGTTTGCCATTGGCTCTGTCATCGTCACGATTTCGCCATTTGTAGGCAGTTTTGGCGTATTTCTCGCCGGGCGCGCCATACAGGGTTTTGGCGCAGGCGGTATATTTCCAGTTGCCGGCGCAGTGATTGGTGATACATTCCCACCGGAAAAACGCGGTAGCGCCCTGGGACTGATCGGCGCCGTTTTTGGAATGGCGTTTATCATCGGCCCCATTCTAGGCGCGATCCTTCTGCGCTTTGGATGGCAGTGGCTTTTCCTGATCAACCTGCCGATTGCGATCATTGTGATCATTATCGCGCTCAAGTACATCCCTTCAGTTAAAGCCGCGGTTCGCCCTACACCAGACTGGACCGGCATGATCACGCTTGGCCTTGCATTGACAAGCCTCGCTTATGCCATCAACCAGATTGATACAGCACACTTGGTTAACAGCATCACCTCAATGAACATGTGGCCGTTTATCGTCATCAGCGTGATCAGCTTCATCATCTTTGTACGCATAGAGCGGTCACACCCGGAGCCCGTGCTCAGGTTGAGCTTGTTTAAGTCGCGCCAGATCGTTCTTTCTGGTGTGCTGACAGCTGGCGCAGGTCTCGGCATGGCGGGTCTCATATTCATTCCTACTCTGGCGGTCGCGACCTTGGGGCTACAAGGATCGTCCGCCAGTTTCATCCTGATGCCGATAGTGCTTGCCATGTCATTTGGCTCACCTACCATCGGACGGCTTCTTAACAAGTTGGGGTCCAAGGTCATCGTCATGTCAGGAATGGTGCTGCTGGCCGCAGGTATGGCAGTGTTGGGATTGGTAGCCGTCAATCTGGCAATGTTCATTTTTGCTGGCGTGTTAATTGGTTTTGGGCTGTCCGCACTTTTGGGCGCGCCACTTCGCTACATCATGCTCAATGAGACGCCGGCCGAGGATCGCGCCGCAGGACAGGGTTTGCTCAGTTTGAGCAGCATGGTCGGTCAACTCTTCTGCGCCGTCATTGTTGGCGCAGTCGCAGATTCACAAGGTGGCGGGATTCTGGGATTCAGCGCCGCTTTCATCGTGATCAGCGGACTCGCCATTGTTTTCTTTGCACTCACACTGGGCTTAAAGAATCGGCGACAGGAAATCGAAACGGCGCAACACCACGAGCAGGCTGTGGCCACAGTCACTGCTTAGTCATGTAGCTGCGATTATCGAAACTCGGCATGCCCCGGACGACAATGACACCGTGTAATGCGCGTGTACACCGTGTCCGGGGCAAAGTAACGTGTTATCCATGTAACGCGCATCTACTCCGTGTCAGGGGCGAAGCATTGCCATCAACGTCAAAATAATCATGATTTCGTCAGGCAATGCTATCGCCCGTGCCTTACGTTTTACGTTTCACGCTGTAGTCGACGCTGCCGGAATTCGTCGAGAATTGTCGCCGTTGCCGTTGCCCCAACACGAGTTACTCCCACGTCGATGACATCCAGTAAAGCGTCCAGCGTGCGCACACCGCCTGCCGCTTTCACCTGCATGTGCGGTCCTACACTGGCGCGCATCAATTTCAAATCAGCGATCGTTGCGCCGCTGGGAGCAAATCCTGTCGAGGTCTTGACGAAATCGGCGCCTGCATGCTCAATCAACTGACACGCCAGAACCTTTTGTTCATCAGTTAGGTATGCATTTTCGAGAATCACTTTGACAATGGCTCTGTCCTGCGCTGCAGCGACCACAGCCCGAATATCATTCCTCACATAAAGCGCGTCACCTGACCGCAATGCGCCGATATTAAGAACCATATCAAGTTCGACGGCGCCATTCGCCAACGCTTCCGTTGCTTCAAACACCTTGGTTGCGGTCGTATGCGCGCCGTGCGGAAAGCCGATCACTGTACCCACGGCAACATCGGTCCCCTGCAGGAGACGCGCCGCCAACGCCACGTGGCATGGCTTCACACATACCGACGCAACTTCGTATAGTTGAGCCAGAGCGCATCCTGCCATCACATCCGATTCGGTCAATTCCGGGCGCAACAGAGAATGGTCAATTGTTTTTGCGATTTGGTGATATGTCAGCGTTTCGCGTTTAAGAATGGGAATCTGCTTCATAGAACCACGTTATACACCATAGTTCACACTTGACCGCCGGCGACAACCACAACGGCGCACGTACAATACCTGCGTGAAAACGACTCACCAAACCGACACCCCTTTCGGGCTTTGTCACAGCATGCCCGTAGTCTTCATGGCAATCACTCTACTCACCCTGTGCGCCTGTGTACCAGCGCAGATCGGCACGCCTGTCCGCAACAGCACACCCGTATCGAACGACATTGTGTTCAGCGATGGGTGGGAACGCATCCACAGCCTGGGCAAGATCGTTGTTGGCGTAAGTGCAGACAGACCGCCCTTCGCGCATTTCAACGCCAACTTCCTCATTGAGGGTTTTGAGATTGCCATCATGCGCGAAATCAGCCAGCAAATCGGCGTTCAGGCAGAGTTTCATGACTACACACAACAAGGACTTGAACAAGCCCTTCAAAGTGGTCAGATCGATGCTGCCATTCTGAAAGCGTCCGATGTCAGTTGCTGCGCCAATCCGCTGCGATTATCACATGTCGTTTATGAAGGCAGCGACGCCGTACTTACGCTCTCAAGTTCAACAATTATTTCCGTGAAAAGCCCAGCCGACATTGCGCAGAAACGCGTCGGTGTATTGCGCGATGGGAGTTATTGGTCATGGGTAAGTACAATGGTACCGCCAGAACGGATTACCCTTCTTGACCGCAACGAGGATGCCGTTACGGAATTACTGGCCAACAATATTGACATTGCGATAGTGGACCTGACATCAGCCGAAATCCTCGCTGCAAATGGAGATGTTCGTATCGCAGGCACAGCGCTCTACCCGTTGCGCCTTGTCGTCGGCGCAGGTAGAAGCAGCCGCAACCTGGTTGAGAAAGTCAATGCCGCTATGGAAAACCTGATTCAAGTTGGTCGAATTGAGCAACTCGCCGAACTGTATCTGCGCATCAACAAAGACAACATTCTGCCAGTGCCACCGCAGGATCCACGCGCAGAAGCCGCCATCGACGCGACGCCCGTCAGTGTCGCTACCACGCCTGCCAATGGCACAGGTTTCGAGGTCTGTAACAACGGCATGTCGCTTGTGGAAAACCTGTCACTGGATGACCAGAATATGACCAACATACCGGCAGTGCAGCCCGGGCAGCCATTAACCAAAACATGGCGCCTGCGCAACAGTGGCAACTGCCCATGGTACCTATCCTATCGGCTGGTGTACGCCTATGGCAATGTGCCGGAGGCGCGCATGAGCGGGCGCGCAGTCGATATTATCAAGGAAGTCAAACAAGGCGACACAGCCGATATTCATCTGAACTTGATCGCCCCAACTCATCCAGGCATCTATCGTGGTGTTTGGCAATTGATTGATGGGCGCCGTAAACCATTCGGAGAGCGCATTGTGGTTATAGTATATGTACCAGCACCATAATCCCTTCCGCAGCCCCCGCTCCACGTACTTTTAAGGGAATGATGGCGCGCCCTCACTCCCTGCACGTTTTACGTTTCACTGCCCCGCCCACACCCAACGCGCCTCATCAAAACTGACGTAGCGAGTCATTGATTCCTCGCCTGTTTGGTCAGAAAGCTCGACATACCCAGCTATGCCCCTGGCGAAATAATAGGTGCCAAGATTGACCCACTCATCATGCAGCGGCGCCTGATTGATCTCATACATGGTTATGCCATCGCGATGATGGATGGCATAGCGTGCGTGGCTGGTGTCCCATACCACGTTGAAGTCTCCGCATGGCCACGGCATGGACTTGCGCGCGGGGATATAGACTGAGACCTGATATGGCCCCTCTCTGGGAATGCCGGGACGCCATATTCCGGAATTGGTGCTGTCGGCTTTCCCGGTAGCATTCGGAGTCACCAGATTCATGCCAGCATAGCCAAAGGCACCCTTTAACCAACCGCTGCGGCATGGCTCCTTTACGTCGGGAGTGGTCTCAATCTCCAGCGTATCCACAAACAACTCCGTTGGCACGCTGCTGGGGCCTGATGTCGGCCAGTAGCGCATCCAAATACGCCAGAAGTCGCGGTTCCCCTGATCGCTATTGTTATACTGTAGCAGTGCGATAGTTGCGCGGTTGGCGGGTTTTACTCCCGCCACTTCCGAACCCACGACCGCATTGTCAAAACGATTACGGAATGTACGCGCCGCACATTCAAGCTGATTGGTCATACCTTTGGCGACATCATAACCCGGGGCGCAGCCCAAAGCCCAGTCATATTGGTTTTGACTTGGGCTGTCATCGCCAAGTAGCCCTTGCTCTTTCTGTAGCAGTGTCAAAAGAATCCGCGGATTGATGCTGAACTGCCTTGCCTGCTGACAAATAAGTCGCGCAGCAGAATTACCGTCTTGCGTAAATGACTTAAGTGTGCCTGTTCGCTGGTCCAGAAACTCCTGAATCGCTCCGCACGACATCGAAGTAGAATCATTAAGCTCATCATCGCTCATGACGGCAGACGGATTATACGGATCGGACATGGCGGCAACAATTGCAGGTTGTGGTTGACCCAGCGTCAGCACAACCGTCACCAACATAATGACGAGTGCATTTCGTGCGCCCTGTCTCTGATGAAGTGACAATCCCTTACATCCACTTTTTCGATCTGTATGAAGCATCGAGACATTCATAATGCTATATTTATATCACAATGACGTTTCACGAGTTAGCCCTGCAACATACCGAGCAGCGTCGGCAACAGTTGCTTCTTACGTGACACCACGCCTGGCAAATCCCACCAGCCTTCACCTTTGCGCGCATAAGGCATCCGTTCAAGATAGCGTCCCTGTCCCGCACCGATGAGAATACTGTTGTTCTGAATAATATCCGTCACCATCAGCACCGAGAAATCACACTGCCGTTGCTCTTGGAGAGTAGCCAAAGCCTTGCGCACCTCAGCCATCCGGTCAATCAACGATTGGAAGTTGGTCACTTCAACCTGCGAAACCGTAAAGTGCACAACCCCTGCATCAAACGCCTTGCAATCGGCATTCACCACTTCCTCCGCAGACCGGCCAGTCAGATCAGCGCCTGCGCGAAGTAGCTTCATCCCATAATCATGCATACCCGCTTCAGCCTCATCGACGCCGAAAGTCATCCACGCCAACCATGTACCGGACATGCGATCGCGTTGGGTTGTTGTTGGCGATGTAAAAATCAGCGTATCCGCCAAAAGCCCTGACAAAAGCATCCCGGCCACACCTACAGGTGGCGTTAAACGCGCCATGCGCATCCGCTCGGCCACCAGCGTCGAACATGAACCTACGGTATCGACGTGAAAAGCGATCGGGATGGTCGTATTGATCGTAGCCAGACGGTGATGATCCAGCACCTCCAGCACGTCTGCTTCAGCCAGCCCACTTACAGCTTGTGAAGCCTCGTTATGGTCAACCAGAATCAACCGTGTTCGTGGAGGATGCAGCATGTCTGCGCGCGAGCATGTGCCCTGGTACTTACCCTGGCTATCCACAATCCAGAAATCCTCACGTTCGGAATTCATGATGCTGCTAAGGTAATCACTCACCCGATCATTCGCGCTGAACTTTGGAACCTCGCGATCACAGGCCTCACCGCACGGAACACCGATCAGCGCGCGAAAAGGCGCATCGGCCATATCCAGGTGACCGGACAAGTATTTAAAAACAGAGAGGCCGGTGACCATACCCACCGGGCAACTATTCTCGTCAACCACGGGCACAGCCCGTCCCAGCTCCGCGGAAAGACGCCATGCATCTGACAACGGGTTCGACGGCAACAACGGCGCAATGCCATGCCGTATCGTCTTAAACCGCGGCGCCGCATCCTCCAACAAAATGGGCGTATCGATGCCAAAATGCTTCAGCGCAAACATCGTTTGCGGATTGGGCGAACCGGCGCGCGCTGCATGCGCATCTTCGCCATCTCGCTCACGGTGCAGCCACGCATACCCGATCGCCGAGGCAATCGAGTCCGTATCAGGATTCTTGTGACCCACAACGTATATCGCAGCCTGGTGTGTGCTCATAAACCCACCCATACGCTTTTCGTATTCAAGTATTGCTCCAGCGCTTCATGACCCATGTCGCGCCCGAAACCACTCTGTTTATAGCCGCCAAATGGCGATGAAGGATCAAACTGGTAGTAACAGTTTACCCAGACTGTGCCGGCCGCCAACATTCCTGCAAGCTGATGCGCACGGCTGATGTCGCGAGTCCACACCCCGGCAGCCAGTCCATACGGCGTGTTATTGGCGCGTTGTGCGACTTCTTCCAAAGTATCAAACACTGTGGCAACCAGAACCGGCCCGAATATCTCTTCACGCACCACAGCCATATCATCCGTTGTATTCTCAAATATGGTTGGAGAGACAAAGTAGCCTCCCTGTGGCACTCCCGACGGGCGTTGCGCGCCGAAGCGCACGCTTGCTCCCGCCTGTTGACCCAGCTCGATGTAGCGTGTAACGCGTTGGTAGTGCTCCAGCGAAGTTAGCGGTCCCATGTCCGTGCCAACATCCATACCAACGCCCACCCGGATGTGCATTGCGCTGTTGGCAACGGCTTCCACCACCTGCTCGTACACCTTGCGCTGTACCAGCAAGCGCGACCCGGCATTGCAGCTTTGCCCCGCATTGCCAAAAATACTCCCTGCGGCATAAGGAATGGCTGTTTCCAAATCAGCGTCATCAAAGATGATATGCGGGCTTTTGCCACCAAGCTCGAGCGATACCCGTTTCAGGTTACCAGCGGCTGCTTTCATGATCAACCGGCCGACCTCGGTGCTGCCAGTGAAAGCAATCTTGTCCACGCCTGGATGCGCAACCAGGGCGGCGCCCGTGACTTCACCCGCGCCATTCAACAAGCTGATCACGCCTTCTGGAAATCCAGCCTGAATAGCAAGTTCGCAGAAATAGACGGCGCTGAGTGGCGTCTGTTCTGCCGGTTTCAAAATGACACAATTGCCTGCTGCCAGCGCCGGCCCGAGCTTCCAAGAAATCATACTGAGCGGGAAGTTCCACGGAATAATGGTTCCAACAACACCTACCGGCTCACGCAAGGTGTAATTCAATCGGTTTGGGATGGATACAGGCTTCACGCCACCCTCGATCTTCGTAGGCCAACCCGCATAGTAACGAAACATCTCCACCGTGGATGGCACATCGATGTTCAGCGCTGCGCCAATTGGTTTACCGTTGTCGAGTGTTTCAATCTCCGCCAATACCTGTGAATGCTTTTCGATCAAATCGGCCAGTTTGTGCAGCAATCGCTCGCGTTGATACGGCGTTACTTTGCGCCACTTCTCGAACGCGGCGCGCGCATCCGCAACAGTAAGATCGACATCTTCTGGCTGCGCCTCATACACCTCGGCCAGGGGAAGCCCTGTCGAAGGTTCATTCGTCACAAATGTCTTGCCACTCAGCGATGGCGTCCATCGTCCGCCAATGAGTAGCTGCTTGGGCTGAGCAGATAAAAATGCAACCGTGTCTGCATGAAGTTGATCCTCATAGGGTATTTTGAGCGTCATAACGGGTATTGTAACCTTAGGATAAGCCTTCACGACCTGATAAAATGCCGCTGTGGTGAAAATTAATGATTGAAGTGTTATTCCTTGGCGTCAGTGCTGCGATACCGATGTCAGGGCAGACAAACAGCTCTTTTCTTATCCGCACACAAACAGCCTGCATCTTGATCGACTGCGGACCGGCCATTATGCAGCAGCTTTCAGCGGTCGGGATATCACCGGCCGAGATAACGCATATCTTCTTCACACATCGCCACGGAGACCATTGCCTCGGATTTCCGATGTTGATGTTGTGGTGGGCGATTTCAGCGCCCAAAGACACGCCTAATCCGGTTGTCATCGCCGGCGAGTTAACCTTCGTTTCCCTGGAACAGATTGTGGCTGCTATTTTTGGCGGAGACACGCAGAAACTCCAGGGGAATCTGACCCGCATCACACTACCCGACCACGCGCCGTCGGTAATTCAGTTGACCCATGAGATCATCCTGCGCACGCAGCCACTAAATCACGCCGAATTTGCGCCCGATCTTGGGGCGCGCTTCGAAACCTCCGGCGTCTCGCTGGTCTTTACTGGCGATACTTCCCCTAGCGACAATATCATCATCCTGGCACGTGATGCCGATCTGCTCGTTCACGATGCTTCTTATTGCGCCACGCTGAATCCCGAATTTGCCAATGGCATCTATGGCCACAGCACTGCGCAGATCAGCGCCCGGAATGCAGCAGCGGCAGACGTGCGCAAGCTGGCGCTGGTCCACATCGACGCCATGTACGAAGGACAACAGTTGACGCTTCTGGATGAGGCAAAACGCGAATTTGGCGGCGATGTATGTATACCCATCGCCGGAACTCTTTTCACATTTTAGAATAACGGTCAGGAAATCATGACGAATCAAACGAACAGCGTAAAGACAAATATACTCGGACCAACCTTTGAAGAAATGCTGCACCCGCAGTCGGCGCCCGCCGCCATACGTGCTCTCGCTGAGAAGGCGCGCACAGAAAACCCGCTCGATCCGATCAACTTGTTCAATATTACCTGGCGTAAAGCCGATGGGGGGATCAACTACTTTGTAATGCCGCATGAGATCACGGGTGTTGACGCAGAAATCGTCGTCATGGTGGCGAAGGATTTCCCCACAGGCAGCCACAAGGTCGGGCCGGCTTATTCGTGCATGATCGAGAAATATGTCGACGGCGAGCTTGATCCGACTAGAGATACGCTCGTTTTTCCCAGCACGGGCAACTATGGCATTGGCGGTGCCTGGGTTGGCCGACGCGCGGGATTTGACACCGTGGTGATATTGCCGCAAGGTATGAGCAAGGAGCGCTTCGAGAAAATCGAGGGCTATGGCGCGCGCTACATCAAGACAACGGGCAGCGAGTCCAACGTCAAAGAAATCTACGACGAGTGCAACCGCCTGACCCGAGAGCATCCCGACACGATCCGCATCCTTAACCAGTTCGCCGAGATGGGCAATTATCGCTTCCACTACCATGTAACTGGCACGACGATTGTGGAACTGGAGCGCGAATTGGAGCAACGGCTAGGCACACGCGGCATAGCGGCCTATTGCTCGTCGATGGGCAGCGCCGGCACCATTGCTGCCGGCGACCGCTTGAAACAGGCGTTTACCGACTGTAAAGTGATTGGCCTTGAACCCGTGCAATGCCCGACGCTGTACAACAATGGTTATGGCGCGCATGACATTCAGGGAATTGGCGATAAGCATGTCACCTGGATTCACCATGTCACTAACATGGATGGGCTGACCTGTATTGATGATCAGGAATCGGTCAAGCTATGTCAGGTTCTCACCGACCCTGTTGGTGGTGAAGTACTGATGAAGCGTTATGGCGTGCCCGGTGACGTGGCATGCGAAATTGCAGGCATCTTCGGGATTAGCGGTGCGTGCAACCTGATTGGCGCAATTAAAACAGCCAGGCACTTTGGCATGGGCAAGCACGATGCCATTGTGATCCCAGCCACCGATAACATTGAACGGTATTACAGCACGATGCGCGAAACCGATGAACGGTATGGCCGGCTGGATGCTTGTGAGAGCGTTGTTCGCGTTGAAGGTATTCTGCACAACCAGAAGACTGATTGGTTCAAAGATGGCACGCCTGAGAATCGCCGACAGTGGCACAATCTAAAGTATTACACATGGGTAGAGCAACAAGGTAAGAGCGTTGACGAACTGAACGCTCAACTCGATCCCGAGTGGTGGCTGAACCAGCAGGCCAAGGTAGCCGATACCGACCGCAAGATCATGGCCTTGCGCTCCTGAGTAGAGACATGCACGCAGAACAATTGGATGGGCTGATCGGACAATGGTTATCCATGCGATCTATTTACCACGCAAGTAGCTATCACGTGCAAGTCAAACTGCCCAGTGATGAAGTAGCTGTCGCGCGCCTGACAGAAAACAATCCAGCGGGATGGGTGGTAATCGACTGGCAACACCGCGGGCGTGGCCTGTCGGCAAAGAAAGCCATTGCAACAACACAGGCGCCAGTGATCGCCCATCTGTTGAATGGAATTCCCACTGAGCACCTGCACGCGCATTTCCAGCTCGTTGTAGCGCCAGAAGCCGACTGGAAAGACAGTTACAGCGAAGACTCACTGACGCCGGACTTGTTGCCTGTTCTGGATGCAGGGCGCGCCGAGGTATTAAGCGTTACGGCGGAGCGCGAATACGGCGACTGGCACGTCATCCTGGCTCATCAACCACCCAGTGATGAACCGCTTGTCGATTTCACAGAGATCGCCTGATGGATGGGCTTATTGAACCCGACGCGCGGGTGCTGGTATGTCTGATTAACAAGCCGCACGATCTTGAGATAGCTCGATGGGAGCATTGGTACCGCATCCCCTATAAAAATGCGCCCGCTGATTTCCTTGCTGATATTCTGGCTTTTTACCTGACGGCGTCTTTCGGTGATGAAAAATGGGCGGTGCATGAATATGCACACGTGCGCGGGCATGAACTGGTGAAACGCGTTGATCTCTTGCCAGATCAGCCCGATCATCCGCACGCCAGCGATCTCTATTACAAAATGCAACTTGGACCGCTGCAAAGACTGACTCGGCCCATCCCTTCACTCAAGTGGCGCCGAATCTCGTTCATTCAAACCAGCGGTGATCGCTTTACAAACGCACTGGAACTGAGCGAGTTGGTCCAGTCTCACGCAGACGGCAGTCGTTTTGTGCGGCTAATGGAGGAAGACATCGAATGCTAATCAAACATGGCACAGTATTAACGATGACCGATCGTAATCAAGTGATCACAGACGGCGCCATCCTGATTACGGATGGACTGATCTCCGACATAGGCACTACCCGAGAGCTTATCGAGCGGCATCCGGAGTATATGGCCGCAGACTGCGCGGACGAAGTGCTCGATGCCGGCAGCAAGCTGATCATGCCTGGAAACATTTGCGCGCACACACATTTTTATGGCGCCTTTGCGCGCGGCATGGCCATCCCCGGTGTGGCAGCCAGCAACTTCGTCGAAATCCTTGAGCGTCTATGGTGGAAACTGGATGGGGCTCTCGACATGGAGGCCGTGCGGTGTTCTGCGCAGGTATGCCTGGTGAACGCCATCAAACACGGCACGACAACACTGATCGACCATCACGCCAGTCCTAACGCGATTGAAGGGTCACTCGATGTGATTGCAAAAACGGTGCTAGATGCCGGTTTACGTGCTGCCCTGTGCTACGAAGTCAGCGACCGTAATGGTCTAGATGGGGCGCGCGCTGGTATAGCCGAGAACATTCGGTTCGCGCGAACGCTGGCAGGCGATCGGTCGGGGCGCGTGCAGGCTGCATTTGGGATGCACGCACTATTGACGATTGGCGACGACACGCTTGATCGCAGTGTTCGCGCCGCGCGCGACGCCGGATTACCACTGCACCTGCATGTAGCTGAAGGGATGGCGGATGAGGATAAGTCCATTGCCAGATACCAGTTACGCGTTGTTGAACGACTTGCTGCGCATGATGCCTTATTTGATCAAGCCATCTGCGCGCATTGTATTCATGTCGATAAGCATGAAATCGCACTGTTGGCAAAGCAGTGCTCCTTTGTGACACATCAGCCACGCAGCAACATGAACAATGCAGTTGGTACTTCACCGGTTGTTCAAATGCTTGCGGCGGGCATCTGTGTCGGGCTGGGCAACGATGGCTTCAGCAACAACGCTTTTGCTGAGATGAAATTTGCGGATCTGATTCATCGCCACATGGCTGGTGATCCTCGCGCGATGGGCGCCGACAAGGTTATTCGAATGGCTTATCCGAATAACTCGCGCATCGCTGGATTATTCTGGGACGAGTCTGTCGGCATGCTTGCTATTGGCGCACATGCAGATATCGTGCTGGCCGACTATCATCCATTTACTCCGCTGGACGCCGGAAACGCGCCATGGCATATTGTGTTTGGCATGGACGGCAGTGAGATCACGCACACGATCTGCGGCGGAAAAGTGCTGATGCGTGACCGACAACTGGTTACGCTTGATGAGCGTGCGATTGCAGCGCACGCGATTGACAGCGCACAAGCAACCTGGGCGCGGGTGCACTCATTGGTGTAGCTATCCGTTTACGACACGTTCCAGTTCAGTAACGACGCGGTTAAGTTCATCAACCAGTGGATTGACCCGATCATCGGGAGCGCTGACATAGGCGCTAACCAAGGCGCGGTAATACCACATTGTGTTGGTCTTACCGCCAGTAAAGCGCGGCCACAGCAAATCCCCGATGCGGATCGTGTCGCTCAGAATAGTGCGCGCGTTATACAGCTTGTCGGCAGCAGAGACGAATCGCGTTGACACGGGTGCAAGCGGGATATGGGCGATGTAACGTTGCTTGCGAATGAGCCAATCAGGCTTTGGCTTCTCGAATGTATCCGAACAGCCCGCGACAATGTCAGCCACCCGATCGCCAAAGCGCACACGGATATCGGTCAGGATAACCTCGCCACCCTGATCCTCAGGCCCATCATGCAACAAAGCAGCAATCGCTTCGTCTTCATCGGCGCCGTATTCAATCGTTATGCTGCAAACACCCAGCAAATGCCCAATGTAGGGAGTTGACGTGCCTTTTCGCACCTGGCTAATGTGCATGCGCGCCGCATACACCATGGCATCATCAAATCGTTGTGTATATGCCATCTTGTCCTCGCTTTATTCTAAAATTGGTTTTCGTTGGACTACGTCCGTGTTCTATAGTGCCGCCGAAATTCACATGCTTTGAGAATAGTGCCTACATCATACTCTCAAGAAGATAAGATTGAGTGCTACAACGTGATTTGATGCCGGCATCGGGATGAAACCGCATCGCGCATACTCAAGTAAAATTCTGCCCTATAAATCCTCTCAGGAGAATATGACCGATGCAAGCTATTACCGCCATTCCCCGACCCGAGTACCCTCGTCCACAATTTATGCGAACTGATTGGGTCAACCTCAACGGTGAATGGGATTTCGATATTGATCAAAGTCTGTCTGGTGAAGCCAGAGCGCTTCCCATGGGCAAACCTCTGTCCAGAAAAATAACCCTGCCATTCTGCCCGGAAAGCGCCCTTTCTGGCATTGGCGAGAAAGATTTTATGGCATCTGTATGGTACAGACGCGAAATCATCCTGCCGGACGGCTGGATTGAGCAGAAAAAGCGAGTATTTCTTCATTTCGGCGCAGCCGATTACGAGACTACCGTGTGGATCAACGGCGAACGCGCCGGCGACCATCGTGGTGGCTACACCTCGTTTTCTTTCGAGATCACAGCGTTCATCAAGGCTGGAAGCAACACCATTGTGATACGCGCCATAGACGACACACGCAGTCCATTGCAGCCAAGCGGCAAGCAATGTGAACGGTTCGAGTCGTATGGCTGTATGTACACGCGAACGACCGGCATTTGGCAGACTGTCTGGCTGGAAGCTGCACCAGACACCTTCCTGCGCAGCGCAAAGTACTACAGCAACATTGATGATGCCACAGTTACAGTGCATGCCAAAATAGACGGCAATCCGAGCGGGTACCGGCTGATGACGACAGTTTGCGCAGGCGATAAAGTCGTTGGTCAGGCCAATGTCGCGGCTTCCGGCGCTTCGAGCTTCACGATAGAGCTCTCAGAGCGTCATCTTTGGGAACCCGGCGCGCCCTATCTGTACGATGTCGCATTCAAGCTTGTTAAAGACGGGCACGAAACGGATAGCGTATCGAGTTACTTCGGGCTGCGCGACATTCGGATTGAAGGAAAACGTGTCCTGATCAACGGCAAATCCGTATTTCAACGACTTGTTCTCGATCAAGGTTTCTATCCTGACGGGATTTATACAGCCCCCTCTGACGCAGCCTTGCGCGGCGACATTGAACTATCGCTGGCCATGGGCTTCAACGGTGCGCGTCTGCACGAAAAAGTCTTCGAAGAGCGATTCCATTACTGGGCTGATAAACTCGGCTACATCACCTGGGGTGAGTATCCCAACTGGGGCCTTGATCATGCCAATCCGCATGGACTGGAACGCTACCTCAGAGAGTGGATAGAGGCAGTTGATCGCGACTTCAACCATCCTTCGATTATCGGCTGGTGCCCGTTCAACGAGACCAATCCTCTGCAAAATCCTGAGTTGCTGCGCTTGATTTACCGCTCCACAAAAGCGCTCGATAGCACGCGCCCTGCGATCGACACCAGTGGCTATGTGCATGTAGAAACAGATATATACGACTGTCACAATTACGAGCAGGATCCCGTGAAATTCGCAGCAGCTTTTGTTGGTTCACAGGATGGCAACAATATGTACCAGAACTTCCCCAAGCACGACTCAGCTTATCTGGGACAACCCTATTTCTGTAGTGAATACGGCGGTATCTGGTGGAATCCCGGGCAGGCCGATCAGCAGTCATGGGGTTATGGCGATCGTCCGCGCACACCGGAGGAGTTCCTTCAGCGCTACAAGGAACTAACTGAAATCCTGCTGTCCAATCCAAATATGTTCGCTTTTTGTTACACCCAGCTGACCAACGTGGAGCAGGAAGTGAACGGCCTGTATACGTATGAGCGCGTGGCCAAGTTTGATCCTGCCGTGATCCACAAGATCAATACACAAAAGGCAGCCATCGAGAACGAGTAGAATCTCTCACATGATCCAGGAACTCGCTGCAGAGAAGCTACGCAGAACGATTGACCCAGACCAGTTGGGCATTACGACAACAGAATCGCTTAAACCACTTGTTGGCATCATCGGCCAGCAACGCGCTGTATCCGCGCTGCGATTCGGGCTCGGAATTCAACAGAGCGGTTTTCATATCTACGTGGCCGGTCCGGCCGGCATAGGCAAGATGACTGCGGTCGAGTCGTTCCTTGAAGAGGTGGCGCGCCAGAAGGAAGCGCCACCTGACTGGTGTTACGTCAACAACTTCGACGACCCTTACCAGCCGCGCGCCTGCAAGTTGCCGGCAGGACAAGGACGCCAGTTTCAGCAGGACGTGAAGAACCTTGTCGACCGCTTGCGATACCAGATGCCAAAGGTTTTTGAAAGCGACGCTTATGGATCGAAACGCGATGAAATCATGAAGGCTCTGGGCAAACAGCGCGATGTGGTCGTTGAGCGCATCAATGATCAGGCCGCGCAAGCGGGTTTCATGATCCAGATCACGCCTGCAGGTATTGCCCTGACGCCGCTGCTCAGCGGACATGCCCTGACTGATGCGGAGTTTCAGGCACTGCCCATCCCAGCGCGCGATGAATTTCGAGCACGCCGTGAAGCATTACAGGATAGCCTGAAAGAAGATTTCAAGCAATTGCGCAACCTGGAACGCGCGGCGCAGGAAAACCTCCAGGAACTCGACCAACAGGTAGCTCTCTACGTCGTTGGCGAACTGATGGAGGACCTGCTTAAGCGCTATGCTGATCACACCGATATCATCGATTTCCTCAAAGCAGCGCAACAGGATATGCTGCAGAATATTGAAACCTTCAAGTCAGGCGGCGTCAACAGTGAGGATAATGCTCCTGCCACGCCGTGGGCGCGCGACCTGCCCTTCCACAAGTATCTTGTCAACGTACTTATAGACAACAGCAAAACACAAGGCGCGCCTGTCGTCGTCGCGCCCAATCCCAGCTATGCCAACCTTTTTGGGCGCGTAGAAAAAGAGACGCAATACGGCGCCATGTACACCGATCATACGATGGTGAAATCAGGCGCCCTGCACCGCGCCAACGGTGGTTACATCGTTTTACCCGTAGAGGATGTACTGTCGCAATACGCCAGTTGGGAATGCCTGAAACGCGCGTTGCGGAGTGAAGAAATCGTCATTGAGGAAATGGGCGAGAGACTAGGTTTTCTCAGCTCAAAAACCGTGCAGCCCCAACCTATTCCACTTGACGTGAAAGTGGTGCTGGTTGGTTCAGCGCACATCTATTATTCGCTGCATGAATATGACGCCGATTTCCCCGAACTTTTCAAAGTCAAAGCTGATTTTGAGACCGAAATGCCCTATAGCGAGCAAAATGTCAGCGACTTTGTAACATTTATGTCGGCTGTCTGCCGGCGCGAGGGGCTGCGCCATTTGGACAAAACCGGCGCTGCGCGCGTCATTGAACATGCGATTCGCCTGGCAGAAGACCGCGAGAAGCTTTCAGCCCATTTTGGCGCTATCGCCAATCTAGTTCGAAAAGCCAACTACTGGGCGGCGCAGGAGTTGGTCGACAATATCACTGTCGATCACGTTCGCAAGGCTTTGCGCGAATCAGCCTTTCGGGCAAGCCTTATTCAGGACAGGTCACGCGAGATGATCTTGCGCGGCACTTTACTGATTGATACGTCGGGGAAAGCCATCGGCCAGATTAATGGTTTGTCGGTGATCAGCCTGGGCGATTTTGAGTTTGGACGCCCAAGCCGCATTACGGTCACTGTGGGGCCAGGGCCAGGCGGCATTATGGATATCGAGCGACAGGTTGCTCTGGGTGGGCCAATCCATAGCAAGGGTGTTTATATTCTGTCCGGGTTCCTGTCACAGCGCTTCGGCCGCGACCGGTCGATCTCGCTCTCTGCGCAACTGGTTTTTGAACAAAGCTACGGCGGCATCGATGGCGACAGCGCATCAAGCGCCGAGCTATATACACTGCTTTCATCACTGGCACAGTTGCCAATCAAGCAAAGCATTGCGGTGACGGGTTCGGTCAACCAGGCTGGTACTGTTCAGGCAATCGGCGGTGTGAACCAGAAAATCGAGGGGTTTTTCGACATCTGCAACGCGCGCGGACTCACCGGTGAGCAAGGCGTCATGATCCCTGCAAGTAATGTACAAGACCTCATGTTAAAAGAGGAAGTCGTTGCTGCCGTCAGATCCAATCAGTTCCACGTATGGGCAGTAAACTGCATTGATGAAGGCATTGAGCTACTGACCGGTATTTCAGCAGGAACGCCTACCAGTGCCGGTCGTTATCCGGAAGGCACCGTCAATGGGCGCGTCGATCAGGCGCTGCGCGATTTATCCGATCCTAGATGATCGAAGAGGTTGTTGGCGGGCTGGCTGTTCTGGCATTACTGGGCATCTTTCTGTACTGGCAGCTTGGTATTGCCGAAGGCGCCTATCTTGGCCGCAAGGTGGTCATATGGCTATACGACTGGATTGCCCCTCGCTATGATCGCGTGAAACAGTTTAATCCTGCACTCGACAGTGTCATGCTTGGTATGCCAATCCTCAAGCACCTCAATCGCACAGTGGGCAGTCACAGTCCATCCGCCCGAGTATTGGACGTTGCGACAGGCACTGGCAGACTACCCGACACATTGATGGTGCAATCCAATTTCGCGGGTCATATCACGGCCATTGATCTTTCCAGGCGTATGCTGGCCATTGGCGAAGCCAAATTGAGCCGGTATGGTGACCGCATCACGTGGCTATGCGAAGATGCATCACACCTTCCCTTTCATGATGACTATTTCGATGTGGTAACCAGCCTTGAGGCACTTGAGTTCCTGCCAGATACCCGGCAGGCGTTACTCGAGATGGTGCGTGTCTTAAAACCCGAGGGGCTGCTCATCGTCACAAATCGCGTTGGCCCGGATGCATGGAAGATTCCAGGAAGAACACAATCCACATCGGCCCTGATGGCATGGTTGGAGAATCATGGTGTACGCGAGGCACAGAGAGACACATGGCTGATCGACTATGACCTGATTCAAGCCATAAAACAATCTAAGCACAAGGAATAGATATGTCAGAACAAGCTATTGATTTCGCCAGGTCAAACCACAAACGCTTTTTAGGCGATCTATTTGACTATCTGGCGATACCCAGTGTCAGCGCGCAACCAGAACATGCTGATGATGTTCGTCACGCAGCGAACTGGCTATGTCGGCACATGCAAAGTATTGGGCTGACTGCCAGCGTGATGGAAACAGGCGGTCACCCCATCGTCTATGCCGAATGGCGTCATCCCGATCCCGCCGCACCTACTGTACTGGTTTATGGTCATTACGATGTACAACCTGCCGATCCTTTCGAATTGTGGCACAGCAGCCCTTTCGCACCGGTCATTCGGGATGGCGCCATCTTTGCACGCGGATCAAGCGACAACAAAGGTCAGCATATGGCACACGTCAAGGCAGTCGAAGCCTATCTGCAAAGCGCAGGCAGCCTGCCCGTTTCGATCAAGTTTCTGATTGAAGGCGAGGAAGAGATCGGCGGCCCGAATATTGGGGCTTTTGTTTCAGCAAACGGGACGATGCTCGCGTGCGATGTAGTGATGATCAGCGACTCCGCGCTACTGTCGCCCGACCAGCCCACATTGCTTTACGGATTGCGCGGACTGTTGTACTTCGAAGTGGAAGCCCGTTGTGCAGCGCACGATTTACACTCCGGCACGTACGGTGGTAATGTACAAAATCCCGCCATGGCTCTGGCGCAAATCCTGGCCAAGTTAAAAAACGAACATGGCGTTATCTCTGTCCCGGGATTCTACGATGATGTACGCCCACTCGACGCCGAGGAGCGCGCAGAAATTGCGCGAATCCCGCTGAACGATACCTCTATTTGCGACGAAACAGGCGCACAGACCGTATTTGGCGAGCCTGGTTTCAATGTGCCAGAACGCATGGGCGCGCGTCCCACGCTGGAAGTCAACGGTTTGTGGAGCGGCTACACCGGATCAGGCGCAAAAACAGTGCTGCCGGCAGTGGCACATGCCAAGATCAGTTGCAGGCTCGTGCCAAATCAGAATCCCACAGCAATTTACGATGCAGTTGTACAGGCGATGCAACAAGCAGCACCCATAGGCGTTACACTGGCTTTTACGCTACTACAGAACGGCACCAGGGGTACCCTGATCGATCGACAAGCACCGCAGGTCCAAGCTGCCGCTCGCGCAGCTCAGGCTACGTACGGCAATCCACCGATTTACACGCTTGAAGGTGGGTCTATTCCTATTGTCAATGACTTGCAGGAAGTGCTTGGCAAACCAATTGTGTTGCTGGGCTATGGCCTGCCAGGTGACAACCTGCATGCCCCCGATGAACACTTTGCCATTGCTTGTTACGAAAAAGGCATTGAGGCAAGTATACGATTCTTGGCTGAGCTATAGGAAGGTCAGAAACAAGAGGTCAGAAGTCTTATCTGACCTCCAACCTCTGATATCTGGCTTTCTTCTCTCTTACCGAAGTTGCTTCTCGTCCTCAACGCGCTGTTTGGCGACCCAGCAGGCAACCTGATGGCCTGGGCGAAGCTCCTCAAGCAGAGGTACCTCGACCTTGCACTTATCAATCGCCCACGGGCAGCGGGGGTGGAAGTTACAACCGCTGGGAGGGTTGATCGGGCTTGGAACATCACCCTGCAGGATGATGCGTTCGCGATGGATGGTGGGATTGGGTATCGGTATGGCAGAAAGCAATGCTTTCGTATACGGATGTAACGGATCACGAAATACAGATTCGCGATCTGTCAGTTCAACCATCTTGCCCAGGTACATGACGCCAACGCGGTCACTGATGTGTTCAACTACGCCCAGGTTGTGCGCGATGAAAAGGTAGGTCAGGCCGAATTCGCGCTGCAGATCCTTCAGCAGGTTGAGCACCTGTGACTGAATCGAAACGTCAAGCGCTGATACAGGTTCATCGCATACGATAAACTTCGGCTGCAAAGCGAGAGCGCGCGCGATACCAATACGCTGGCGCTGACCGCCCGAGAACTCATGCGGATATCGACGAGCATGATAATCCTCAAGACCCACTTTCTTGAGCATAGCCATGACGATATCATTGCGCTTTTTTGTGTCACGTTCGCCATGAACGAGCAACCCTTCTCCCACACTCTCGCCGATAGGCATACGTGGATCAAGCGAAGAGTACGGGTCCTGGAAGATGATCTGCATATCGCGGCGAATATTCTTCATTTCAGCGTTGTTCAGCGTAAAGATATCCTTGCCGCCAAAAATGACACTGCCGCTTGTCGCCGGGGTTAATCGCAACAACGTGCGGCCTACTGTCGTCTTGCCGCAACCAGACTCACCCACTAAACCCAGTGTTTCACCTTTTTTAACAGTAAAGGAAACACCACTGACAGCCTGAACCTGCGCAACCGTCCGCTGCAGGATGCCGCCTTTAATCGGAAAGTGTTTTACGAGATCCTTCACCTGCAGAAGATCATCACTTCGTAAAGTGGAATTCTGGGGATTAGCCTTGATCTCCGAAGTCATCGTCATATCGTTATTCTCCAGCCAAACTCTGTTTGATAGATTCTGTTATGCACTCGCTAAAACAGGGGTTATTTGTCGTATAGCCAACTGCGCACAAAGTGACCAGGCTCGACCTCAAGCAACCGCGGAACCTCTACACGGCACCGCTCGCGCATGGCACCTTCACAGGCCTGGCAACGCGGTTCAAACCGGCAACCGGGCGGTGGGTTCAACAGATTTGGCACCGATCCGGGAATGACATCGAGGCGCTCGCGCACGGTGCCAAGAACGGGAATCGATCCCAGCAGACCTTGTGTGTAGGGATGCATGGGATGCGCAAACAGTGTTTTTACATCAGCCTGTTCTACGATCTGGCCGGCATACATCACAACCACGCGGTCAGCCATTTCGGCGATAACACCCATGTCATGCGTAATCAGCATGATAGAGGTACCGGTCTTGGATCTCAGGTCACGCATCAGGTCAAGAATCTGCGCCTGAATGGTCACATCGAGCGCTGTTGTCGGCTCATCAGCAATCAAGAGTTCGGGAGCGCACGCCAAAGCCATCGCTATCATCACACGCTGTGCCTGGCCGCCTGATATCTCATGCGGATAGGAATTAATGCGTTTCTGGGGCTCAGGGATGCCCACCATGCGCAGCAACTCGATTGAGCGCTTCATGCCTGCTTCTTTCCCAAGGCTCTGGTGAATGTTCAACACCTCGGAAACCTGGTCGCCAATCTTAAAGACAGGATTGAGGCAGGTTGTCGGTTGCTGAAAAATCATCGAGATGCGATTGCCGCGAATCTTCGTCATCTGGCTTTCAGTCATCGCAAGCAGGTTTTTACCGTCAAAGTTAATCTTGCCGGCGATAACTTTTCCGGGAGCGCCGATCAATCGCATGACAGAAAGAGACGTAACACTCTTTCCACAGCCGGATTCACCCACGATACCGAGCGTCTCACCGCGCTTTACTTGCAGATCAACGCCATCAACAGCTTTAACGACTCCATCTTCTGTATAGAAGTACGTCTTTAGCCCTTGAATATCAAGCAGATTTTCATCCTTGGCTGAGCCGCTCGCATTGGAGCCGGCAATAGAGGGTGAATCGGCCTTCACATTAGCACCCATTTAGTTCTCCTCGAGTTAAGTTTCGATCAATGTGCCTTAATATAAGCAAAATTAGAACAGTGTGCTCAACCGACACACACAGCCTAGCATAGGGGTTGAGTATAACGCGGTTTTTCCAGATGAAGCGCTTCATAAAGTTTCTTGTGACCTCATGGGACATTTACATCTTCAACCGTGGATCCAATGCATCGCGCAGTCCATCACCGATGAAATTAAAAGCCAGTGAACAGAGTAATACAGGGAAACCGGGAATCAATGGCAAGAACGGTTGCTCAAGCATATATCCGGTCGAAAAAGAAAGCATATTTCCCCATGTTGGCGTTGGCGGCTGAACACCTAAGCCAAGAAAGCTTAAAGCTGTTTCCAAAGTTAGTGCGCCGGCGAGTCCTAATGTGTAAGACACAATGAGAGGTGGAAAAGCATTCGGAACAATGTGTTTCGCCATAATACGAACATTGTTCGCCCCGAGTGCTCGTGACGATTCGATGAAATCGCGCTCGCGAACGGAAAGCACCATGCCTCGCATGAGTCGAGCTGATCCCACCCAGCCAAAGACTGTCAGCACTACGATGACAACCACCACTAGTCGCGCCTCGCGATCAGCGAGCAACATGATGTTACCCATAAACGACACGATAAAGGGTGGTATTGGAAGTAGTTTATCATCGCGCACCATAATCGATGCCACAATCAACAGTATAGGAAAGTCAGGTAGATTGGCCCAGAAATCCAGGAAACGCATCAGTATGGTATCTATGATGCCGCGGTAATATCCGGCTAACGTTCCAAAAGTGATACCGATGACAGACCCAAGCGTCGCAACGGTAAATGCAACGGATAGCGTGACTCTCGCTGCATAAAGAAGTCGTGTAAACAAATCCCGACCTAGATGATCTGTCCCAAGAATATGCAGGCGCCCATTGCCTGCGTCAACGGACATGGGCGGCGCAAAGCGCGCTATATTACTGACATCAATATCATCGCGTCCGAATGGCGCTATGACTGGCGCCAATATCGACGCAGCAAATAGAACTGCGAGGATGACCAGTGAAATCATCGCCATTCGATGTTTGCGAAAACGTCGAAATACGATGCTCCATTGACTTTCTGATTTCACAATCGACACTGGTTTCGTCATGTTTTTGTTTTTCGACGGATCTTTAGTTGAGTCGAATTCGCGGATCGACAATTGGATAGAGTAAATCAGAAAGGAGGAATGCAAAGAGGGTTAGAAATGTCGATATCATTAAGGTCGCCATAGCTACTGGATAATCGCTAAGGTTCAATGCCTCAATGTATAGCCTTCCCATGCCTGGCCAGCTAAAGACCGACTCAGTAATAATGGCGCCTCCGAATACTGCAGGGATCAGTGTAACCACCAGGGTCACAAAGGGAATGAGTGCGTTACGGAGGGCATGCTTCAGGATAACGGTTGTCTCTTCAAGCCCTTTTGACCTGGCCGTACGAATATAGTCCTGTCGCAGTACCTCAAGCATACTTGAACGAATGAACCGGCTCCAACCTGCCAGGTTAACAAAAGTCAGTACACCGACAGGCATTGCCAGATGCCATAACTTATCCCCGATAGATTCAGGTGTGATCATCCCAAACAAGGGGACAGCGATCTCTACATTTGAGGTAGCGCCTTGAGCAGGCAGAAATGGTAGTCCAATATCTTTAAACAGCAAGCCAAACACGAGTATTGCCATGACCCCTAAAAATAAGGTGGGCATTGCAGAACCAACAAAAGTTACCGTGGTAATAAAATAGTCAAAGCGCGAGTATTGTTTAACTGCTGAATATATGCCAATGGGCACGGCAATAAGCAATGCCAACAATTCTGATATACCCATGAGAACCAGTGTTGGCACAATTCGTGTCCCAAGCAGATCCATCACTGGCATACCGCGTGATATTTGTTGTGATCGTCCGAAATCAAAGCGCAGGATACCCAGCGTTGTAGTGCGACCTACGAGGTCTTTAAGATAGACAGGTTTGACGCAATTTGTGGTTTCTACACGTCCGTCTGGATAAACCCTTTGCGCCTGGCCTTCTTTTAAGCAACCAATTTCAAGTGCGCCTAAAATCTCTTGCCCGAAAATAGTGATGGGACCCCGTGGCTCACCAATAATCCAGCGCAGGAATCGTGGCACATGATATAGGTCCAATTCATACTGCTGCATCACGCGCACAAGGTCCTCTTCGCGGATTTTCCCACCCTTTGCACCTTGCAGTTGTCCAATTGCTGCTAAAGGCCCACCTGGAGCCACGTAGAACAGAGTATACGAAACAAAGGTCACAACCAACAGCACAAAGACCATCTGGAAGAGCCTGCGAACGAGATAGGTCACCATGTATTACAAACCTGGCAATATGGACAATCCATGACTTAAATGAACGACCTTATATTTAAGAAATTCTGCACAAAGTATCAATCCTATCCATGCTTGCACCTTATTGAGGATAGAAAATAAGGCGACCGTTTTACTTTGTGCCCAAGGTCAATGTTACTTGGATGAAGCATAGAGGAGCGCCATGCGACGCTCCTCTATGCTTGCGGAAGCTACTTTACAAAGAGGTTAATGTCCAGATGCTCCCAGGTAGCACTTGGTATCACAACTTCGTTCAACTTGCCAGCCGCAGCCGCATCATGGATGGACTTATCAGGTCCTGGCAGTGTTTCACCACCAATGATGTCGACTGTACCTTGCAGCATAGCCGCAATGGCGCCCTGGCTTTCAGCAAAGAACTGAATGATGAGGTTCTTCACTTTGGGTTGAGGTCCCCAGTACTTCGGGTTAGCAGTCAGAACCATGCGCTGCTGCTTATCCCACTTCGTCAGGATGTAGGGGCCATCGCCTAGCGGCGTCTCAAGGATTTCCTTGAGTGTGCCGAAGTCTTTCGGCTCTACATCAGCAAGCGTCTTACCCTTGTACGGGCCTTCAGACTCAATCACGCGGTGCGCCGGATACGCACCGAACAGGGGCGTCGCGTAATACAACGGCGGGGTGTAGCCGGGCACGTACGTGATGGTGTATGAAGTGTCCGTCGCGAAGTCTACCTTCGAAGTTCGGTCGCATGTATCGTAACTCACTGCGCCCGAAGTGTGGTCGCAG
The DNA here is from genome assembly GCA_903873965.1 of uncultured bacterium. Classification (GTDB taxonomy): domain Bacteria; phylum Chloroflexota; class Anaerolineae; order J036; family Brachytrichaceae; genus CAIXPS01. The sequence continues at coordinate 57,422 of CAIQQO010000347.1, read as the reverse complement.
GTGAGTTTGTAGCCCAACTGGTAATCGGCCTTGCTGACTGCCTGACCATCTGACCATGTGCGCGGCACAAACTTAAATGTGACAGCGAGCTGCGGCATCATGACGCCTTCTTTCAGGTCGATTTCCTCGCCCTTCAAGTTCTTGACCTTTGCAGTCAACTCTTTTCCATCGCCGTCCAACAGTTTGCCACCCTTGAAGGTGCCAATGTCGCCGGTTGAGTTGACAAGCTTGTCGCCATCTTTGACGGCAACTTCAACCAGCTTGGCGCCACCATTGTCTATTTTCGGCAGCTTCTGATCAACCATGCCTGGACCCTGGTAGTCATAGTTGTACCCAGTGATATCCTGGCTGAAAAGGAACTGGTTAACGAGCGATGTTGCGTAGGAATCTTCAACCAGGCCGAACAGTGATGACGGTTCCTGTGACAACCCGAGAACAACGGTGTCCTTGCCGGGCAATTCCCAGTCTGTCACGCTGGCGGGATAGTACTGCGTTGCATCGAACTTGATACCCTTGAGGTTCTTGTTATATGCCGCAGCTTCTGCGCGCTGGAACAAAGGCAAACTCACCATATCCTTGGCGAATTCTTCCTGCACAATGGCATACTGCTTCTTGCGCTCATTCTCATCCAGCGTATTGTTAGCCAATCGAATGGCAGTGCTGGCTGCCTGGTTGCACCAACCCATGTAGTTCTGACCAGCCCAGCCATTGGTTGGCAATGGGACCTGGTTACAAGCATAAAGCGTTTCACCGCCTGGATCAGGCTGACCAACCCACGCATACGCCGAGAGTTCAAAGTCGCGGCGGCGCAGACCAGTCTGTGGCGAGAAGAGATACGCAGCGCCGGCAACATAGGAAGCTGCGAGCTGCACGCCGCACTTTTCCAGTTGCTTGATCATGACCGCGCTCCAAGTCTGGCGGAACGATGCATTTGTGGTGAGGAACTTCAGAGTTAGTCGGTCACCATTAGCATTTTCGCGGAATCCACCATTTTTGGGGATTGTCCACCCAGCATCATCAAGCAACTTGCCTGCAGCCGTGATGTCATAGGTGTAATCAATGGCATTGGAGTCATAGAACTTAGTGCCTTTTACGATGAACGTATTCATGCGTAGTTTGGCTTTATCTTCGGCAGATAACGTGGGATAAACTGATGAAATCAGGTCATCGCGGTTAACACAAGTGGCCAATGCCTGACGGACCTTAAGATCACTCAGGATTGGATGCGGTGTAGACCAATCGGCCTTCGGCTGCGCAGTTACCTGCACTTGAACTGTCTTTTCGACCGAAACTTCTTTTGTCTGTACGACGATAGACGTTTCTTTAATAGCCGCGGATGTTTCTTTAACAACAACAGTCTGGATGACAGGTGTCGCATTTCCGCAGGCGGCCAAGATCATGCTTCCGGCGGCTAGGACACTAGCAATACGCCACAACTTCTTGTCTGACATTTCTTCTTCCTCCTTAAGGAAAAACTCATTTGAAAGGACTCTCGATGCAACCGTAGTGTGCTTTTTCTGTGTGAAGTAAGGTATTACTTTAGTCGATACACCTCCATACATGATCCATGTTGACTAGTAACGGAATCATAACAGTGTGTTACTTTTCGAAGTAATCTCATGATAGTACCAGGTGCCACCGTCGAAGGCTCCGAGTAATTGTGCATGATTATCAACATTCGATGCAATATTGTCAAGCATTCTGCGCTAGCTTTTCGGCTTCGACGACAAGGCGCTCCAACTCATCAAATCCAACCTGCCAGAATGCCGCGTCATGAATATCGATACCGATTGCGGCCATCTGGTCTCTAGGAGACAGGCTGCCACCAGATTCCAGCAAGGCGCGATATTTGGGCACAAAAGGTTGGCCTTCTCTGCGGTACTTGCCGTATAAGGCAAGTACCAGCAATTCACCGAATGAATAGGCATAACAATAGAATGGCGTGTTGATAAAATGTGGGATATAGGACCAGCCCCATTCGTAGCCCTTTGTTAGTTGCACTGCATCACCGTAGTAAGGAGCATTCGCTTCAATCCAGATTTTGCCAATCGCTTCTGCGCTCAATCGGCCATTGGCCCGCGCTGCATAAACGGCTTCCTCAAATCGCGTCAATACAGTCTGCCGAAACACTGTGGCGAAGCTGTCTTCCAGTTTTCCGCAGATCAAAGCCAAACGCTTTCGCGGGTCTGCTAGTTGCGTCAGCAAGTCATCGAATACCAACATCTCCGAGAACACACTGGCCGTTTCCGCCACAGGCAGGCTCATATAGTAATTAAACAAAGACTGCTGTGCGCTCAAATAGAAGTGAATGCCATGACCCAATTCGTGCGCTACCGTCATGACATCGCGCATGTCGTCGTTAAAACTGCACAAGATGTATGGATGGACTTCAGGCGCAATACCCGCACAGAACGCCCCACCCCGTTTGCCCGTGCGCGGATCAGCATCAATCCAGTTTTCGTTGTAAAAACGCGCTGCAATCGTTTCGAATTCCGGTGAAAACCGCTGCAATGCCCGTAAAATCACGCCCCGGGCTGCGTCGTAACTGTAGGACTCCTTTGCATCAAACAAGGGCGCATATTGATCGAACAATTCCAGGCCGGGCAATCCCATGAGCTTTGACTTCATCTTGAAGTAACGCTGTGCCAGAGGGTAATTGCGCTCTACGGCTGTCATCATCGCTTTTACTGCGGCGCCGTCAATTTCGTTGGCCAGATGTCGCGGGGCCATGGGATCGGTATAGTGGCGCAGCCGATTGCTGACCAGGTGATCCTGGAAACGTGTGTCATAGATAAACGACAGCACCTGGCCATTTGACTGTAGGGTGGAATACAAAGAGTCAAACGCGCGCCGGCGCAACTCACGATCGGGATCGCGCAACAAGGCCAGCACCTGCCCCTGATTCAGTTCCTTAACCTCGCCATCCTTCTCAACCTTATAACGCAGAGACGAGGTAACTTCCGTGAAGAGTTTCTGCCAGGCGCTGATCCCGGTCATGTTCATGTCGTTCATCAGCTTTTCTTCAGGCTCGCTGAGTGCATGCGGCTTGAAGCGTCTCTCACTTCTTAAGTAGTGGCTATAGTTGGCAAGTGATGGATGTTGAATCAACCTCTCGGCGTCGGCGTCAGCCACTTCGAGCCATTCCAGATCAAAGAAAAGCATTTTGTTACGCAGGGCTGTCATGGCTTCTTCAACGCGTTGAACCAGTGAGCGATGGGAATCCTTAGTTGTATCTGCCGCGTACAACAGTGAGGAATAGGCGCTGATCTGGACAAGGGTTGACTGAAGATTTTCGGATTCCCGAAGCGCTGTCAATAACAGTTCAACCGATGGTCCGCCAGACACTTTGAGTGCACCGCGATAGGTAGCCTCAAAGGCATCAACACGCACGGCGCACTCCTTCAGAGCGTCATCAATGCGTGGATCCAGAGGGCTATTGAAGAAAACGCTTAAGTCCCAGTCGACGCCTGCGGCACTTTTCGCAGTGCCGGACGTAGCAGCGTCAGCGACGCCAGAAGCGAAAGGTTGAAATTCCATGGGCTGGATTTTAACCTGCTCCAGCGATCAGCAACGCTGCACTAGAGTTGCGCAGCACGTAAAGCCAATCCACTGGCTACGCTGGTGAATAAATCTGACTCTGTCAGGTGCGCACGGGAAAACATACCACCGAGCATGTCGACAAAGTAGGGGATAGATGAGGAACCGCCTGTGCGAATCACGAAGTCAATTTGTTCTGCACTCAAACCAGCTCGGGCCACTGTATCAAGAACCATCTCTTTGATATCTCGACCATCCCGCGCAATATACGATTCGAATTGCCGGCGCGTTACCGGTTGCCAGATGGAGATGGCTTCCTTGTCAAAACCGGTCAGCGCAAAACGCCGATCCGATAGTTCGCGCTTGCACTGCTCAACGCGCGAGTACAGATCAAAAGCGTAACCCTTGAAGATAAAATCTTCCAGGGCCAGGATGCGGATCGGACTGGTGCATTCGGCCTGAACTTGCCGAAGAAAAGCCAGTGTCGGCGCATTGCACAGAGACAGCACATCCTGCCAGTCACCCAAGGCATCAAGCAGGTGAGTGGGCATATCCAGGCGCTGTGGCCCCCACTTCACACGCTCGCCCAACCAAGGAAGAATCGCGCGGCGGAATATTAGTTGATCAAAATGATCACCTGCAATCGCCACGCCACCTGTCGCAAGAACTGCCTGTGAGCCATCAGCATACATACGCAAAACGGCAATATCGAGCGTGCCGCCGCCGAAGTCAAACACCATGGCATGAGCACCATCAGCATACGAATGCGCTACAGAATCCGCGGTTGCCCATGGCGCCTGGCTGGCGCCAAACGCTAAACCAGCAGCAATGGGCTCTTGTTCAAAAGCCACTCGCGTAAAACCAGCGATTTCAGCTGCGTGCCGCAACCTTTCCTGGGCGCGCACATTATCAGCATCATGACGCGCACCCGCAAAAACAACTGGACGCCCAAACACAGCCTCGCAGGCCTCGTTGCCGGTCAGATCCTGAATCCTTTTACGAACGCGCACAAGAAACTCAGCAATCAACTCTTCAAGCGTGTATTCGCGATCAAAGATTTTCGTGCCCGTATACTCGGTGGCCAGTGGCCCTTTAAGTGAGTGCATCAATCGGCCGGGGGCATCGGCATCAACATCAGCAAACACCTCCACCGACATGGCACCACCCTTGATCTCATACCCTTTGACGACAGCATCACCCAATTCGATATCGATGACGCCAACCCAGGCTTTAGCAAATCGCGGTAGCCGACCCACATTCTGCTCTCGATGCAACTCGACAGCCTCACTGCCAATATGGATCATGCCATCACGCTCAACATACAGCAAGGTTCGCAACGTGCCACTCTCCGGCGCCGCGGGGTCAAGCGGCAGAACTACGGGAGCGCCATCGTTGCCGATCATGGCCACAACCGTATTGGTGGTTCCAAAGTCAATCCCAATCTGCATCTTGCTTGACTCCAGGGTTACAACAAGGCGGCTGCGACCAGCCTCTGACCTGTGACTTGCAGAGGTTGCGCATCCGATGGTTTGGGCGCGATAGGCAATCCTTTCATGCTGACAACATGCAGGTCGCCTGAGTTGGACAGCATAACGGCTAACTCGCTCTTGCGGGTAGTGATGACAAAGCAAGCCAGCCCGATGTACTTCTTTGCAATGGCTGTTGACTTTGCACCCGGCTTCTTGTGCGCAGCCAATCCGTCTGTAGCAACCGCAAACACAGTCCCATCTGCGCCGACAAACCACAGCGCACTACCGGAGTTGTGTTTGGCAAGAACAACAGCACAGATAACATCATCACCTTGTTCAAGTGTGATGCCACTGCAACCGATTGAAGGGATCATGGCAATCGGAAAACGCGTCCAGCGCCCATTGCGCGTCAACAGGAACAGATCGCCATCCGTATCGCATGTGCCAATCCAGACAGGTGTATCACCCGTGCCCGGAAGCGTCATGGATTGGCCAGATAATGCTATCGTCTCGACATGCGACCACGACATCACCCGCGCCCAACCCTGACGCGTTACAAGGATCATATGATGAGGTGGGCGCAACTCATCCAAAGAACAGATGGCCTCGATCCGTTCGGCGCGCGCCAGGTCCAGCCCGGCTATCGAGCGCGCGTCCTTCCAATTGAGGCTTTCACTGTAGCGAAGGCTCAATCCGTTCACCAGCGCAAGCCGCACATGGGAAGTGACAACAATCATGGACCCAAACCAGGTGCCACTAGATAGGTAGACCGGTTTGATCGACTGAATCCCTTCGTCCTGTGCGGTCATCTCCACCGCTAAAGTCTGCTCCATGGGTGCAGGAGCCGCCAATTGGACAGCCTGCCCCGTAAAACTAACCATCGAAATGACATCGCGATCCAGACCCTTACGCACTGCCAGGTTTCGGATGTCGCGCAGATTGGCCTTCAGACGTTGCACCTGCTCCATGGTGGTCTGCTGGCCACCGGTGCGCTTAAGCAATGCATTTTCGGCACGCAGCTCATCACTCTGCCGTTGCAGAGATTGAACTCGTTCAGCAAAGGCCTCGATAATATCCGGCGCAACGTCGGGATCAGTGCGCACCTCGTTCGTCAGCCAACTCAGGTCCTGATCCAAGTAAGGGCGCAAATCAGTCTTTGATGCGGGACGTTGCGGTGGTATCACACTCATAGGTCACACACTCTCTACGAGCAGCCCGTCGTACTGCCGCAAGTTTCACACTTCAGACAGGTACCATTACGAACGAGCGTCCACGATCCACACTCGGGGCATGGATCCCCCACGTACCCTTTCAAACGCGCCTGGCGTGCCTTCTCCACATCTGACATCTGTTGTACGCCTGCCGAGATCTTGATGGCTGCCGGCGCAATGGTCGCTGCCGCCAACCCGGCTTGGCCATTCTGAACACTGCCATGGCCATTGCTGTGGTTAGACGGCACATGCTCGCGTGACGGCGTCACTACTGGCTCTGACATCGTGTCGACAGCAATCTCCTCTTCGCTTTCGTATTCCGGCTCAGGCGCCACCTCTGCACGTTGATCATCGCCATGTGAAAGATCAGCACGGCCAAGATAGTTGATAGCCAACTCACGGAAGATGTAGTCGATCACAGAACTAGACATCTTAATGTGGTCATTGCCCTGCACCATACCGCTTGGGTCAAACTTAGTCCAGACAAATGCATCGACAAACTCGTCCAGCGGAACGCCATGCTGCAGACCCAGTGACACTGCAATGGCAAAGCAGTTCATCAGGCTGCGGAAACCAGCGCCCTCCTTGTGCATATCGATGAAAATCTCACCGAGTGAACCATCAGGGTATTCGCCAGTTCTCAGATACACATTATGGCCGGCGATCTTGGCTTTTTGCGTATAACCATAGCGTTTATTGGGCAGGCGCCGTCGTCGGGCCAGATAACGCACCACCACCCTTTCGGCGATCTTCTCGGCTGAAGATTTTGCCTCCGCAACAGCATCGCCATCATTGCCAGTTGCCTCATTGACATCCGTTTCATCACTTCCTGTGTTCAACGGCTGGGACAGCTTCGAGCCATCTCGGTAGAGCGCAATAGCCTTGGTTCCCACCTGCCATGACAAGGTATAAGCATGCTGAACATCTTCAACCGTGGCTTCGGCGGGCAGGTTGATGGTTTTGGATATGGCGCCCGATAGGAACGGCTGCGCCACTGCCATCATGTAGATATGTGCATTGGCCTGAATGTAGCGCTTTCCATATTTGCCACACTTGTTGGCGCAATCAAAAACCACATAGTGCTCAACCTTAAGATGAGGAGCGCCTTCAATCGTCATGGTGCCGCACACATAGTCATTGGCCGACTGAATCTGCGCCCTAGTAAAGCCGAGTGCCTGCAGAATGCTGAACCTCGGATCACTGAGTTGTGCATCGCTGAGGCCAAGTTCGCGCTTGCAGAATTCTTCACCCAGCGTCCATTTGTTGAAGACAAACTGAATCTCGAATGCGCCGGGCAATGCGGCTTCAATCTTGGATAGCACCTCATCATCAAATTTTTTGGTCGCCAGTGTCTGCGCGTTGATATACGGACAACCGACAAGTGATCCACTGCCTTTCGCATAGCGAACAACGTCTTCAGTCTGCGCTTCGTTGTAACCCAGGCGGCGCAGGGCGGGAGGCAACGACTGATTGATGATCTTAAAGTATCCACCACCAGCCAGTTTCTTAAACTTGACGAGTGAGAAATCGGGTTCGATTCCGGTTGTGTCACAATCCATTAACAGACCGATCGTACCTGTTGGTGCTATGACGGTTACCTGTGCATTGCGATACCCATGTTTCTCACCGAGTGACAGCATCATATCGGCAGAATCCCGGGCAGCTTTCAATAAGTCTGATGGGCAATACTCGGGATCAATCCCCATGGGCGTAATTGACAGTCCTTCGTACTCATCATGCGGGGCGTTATAGGCAGCACGACGGTGATTACGCATCACACGCAGCATGTGCTCCCTGTTGCGCTCGTATGCCGGGAATGTTCCCAGAAGTTGCGCCAACTCTGCGGAAGTGGCATAGGCCGTGCAATGCAGGGTGGCGGTAAGCGCGCCACATATGGCGCGCCCTTCGGGTGAGTCATATGGAATGCCCTGCACCATCAAGAGGGTTCCCAGGTTGGCATAGCCAAGACCCAGTGTGCGATATTCATACGACAGACGTGCGATGTTCTGGCTTGGGAACTGCGCCATCAAGACACTGATCTCAAGCATAATAGTCCATAGCCGTGAAGCATGGCGAAAAGCCTCGATGTCAAAACGGCCTGTTGCCTCATCATAGAACGTAAGCAGGTTCAGGCTGGCGAGGTTGCATGCGGTATCGTCAAGGAACATATATTCAGAACATGGATTTGACCCATTGATCGGGCCGTCAACCGGGCACGTGTGCCATTCATTCACCGTCGTGTGATATTGAATGCCCGGGTCTGCACTGGCCCATGCAGCATAGGCAACCCGTTTCATCAATTCACCCGCCTTAAGAGTCTTGCGCGGTTTTGGTTCGCGCCTGGCGCGCAATGCCTTTTCCTTTTCAGTGCGCCAATACAGGTGCCAGTCATCGTTATTCTCCGCTGCCCGCATAAACTGGTTGGTCACTCGAATTGAGTTATTAGAGTTCTGCCCACTGACAGTCGCGTACGCTTCAGAGGTCCAGTCGGTATCGTATTCGGGGAACAGAATACTGGTATAGCCTTGCTCGGCCAATTGGATGACGCGCTCGATATAGTTGGTCGGTATGAATGCAATGCGCGCAGCCTGAATCGCCTGCGCCAGCGCCTTATTCTTCTTGCGGTCAAAGCGGACAGCAGGATCAGCTGTGCTTTGACAGGCGCGAATGATCGCGTTCAGGTATTTATTGTTGATCTTTGATCCTGCAACAATGGAAGCGACCTTCTGTTCCTCGACCACTTTCCAATCGATGAACAATTCAATATCCGGATGATCCATGTCCAGTATGACCATCTTGGCAGCACGGCGCGTTGTCCCACCGGACTTGATAGCACCGGCGGCACGATCGCCGATCTTCAAAAATGACATGAGTCCAGACGACTTACCTCCCCCACTCAAAGGTTCGCCTTCACCGCGCAGCGAAGAGAAGTTACTGCCTGTACCGCTGCCATATTTGAAGATGCGCGCTTCACGCACCCACAGATCCATGATGCCGCCTTCATTCACCAGGTCATCCGCAACGGACTGGATGAAACAGGCGTGCGGTGTAGGATGCGTGTAGGCATCTGTTGCACGGATCAACTCACCACTATGCCCATCCACATAGTAATGTCCCTGCGACGGACCCGTAATGCCGTACGCCCAGTTCAATCCTGTGTTAAACCACTGCGGCGAGTTAGGAGCTGACATCTGTCGGGCGAGCATGTAGCACAACTCATCGTAGAAAGCGCGTGCATCTCCTTCCGTATCAAAGTATTTATACTTGTAGCCCCAGTAGGTCCATGTTCCGGCCATGCGGTGAAATACCTGGCGGGAATCATGTTCGCCAACCCATTTGGCATTCTCCTGCGGCACGCTTGGCTGAAGCCATTCCGGTATGGCATCTTCAGGACATGGCTTCGTCTCATCCGGCACACCAGCTCTGCGGAAATATTTTTGCGCGAGAATATCTACCGCAACCTGTGACCAGCCTGCCGGCACATCGATATCGTGCATCTCGAAAACGGTAGACCCATCAGGATTGCGGATCACTGAACTTCGTTTGGCAAATTCGATAGACGCATAAGCACTTGATCCTGCCTGGGTAAATCGTCGTCTGACTTTCATAGTCTCCTCATTAGCACTGGACAGGCAGCACCTATGACGGGCATGATGACTCATGCACGCCATGTCTACAACCTGACCAGCCCCTTACTTACTGTTAGCGTTCCGCCAACAGTTTTTCTATTTCACGTTTTACACTTTCCAAATCTTTCAGGTGGAGATACACACTTGCATAACGAATATAGGCAACCTCATCAACGCCACGCAATGTGTTTAGCACCAAATCCCCTACGTCTCGCGCGGATACTTCGGCTTTGTTGAATGCGAGAACCTGCGCTTCCACCTGATCCACCAATCGATCGATGTCATCTGCTGACACCGGGCGTTTGGCACAAGCGGTTCGTACACCCATTAGTATTTTGTCACGGTCAAAAGCTTCTCTACGTCCACCCCGCTTGACAACCAATGGCATGGTTTCCACAATCCGCTCAACGGTGCTAAATCGTTTTTCACACGATTTACACTGGCGACGGCGACGTATACCATCATTAGGCTCGCGAACAGTATCAATAACATGAGTACTGCTTGATCCGCAGGAGGGACATTTCATACTAGCGCTTTCACCTTCATACCATAATTACCACCATATATGGTGGTATTCATTTCGCATAGCCCAACATATGGCCTCATGGGACACAGATTGTATGCGCTGAGTATGGCTTTGTCAATCGGTCAAAGATTAAAAATGCTCGAGTTGAAAGGCTCAACTTTTACGATAAAAACGAGGACACTCGCGGGGCGTCTGCAGAAGACACCCTTATTCTAACCAGGATGAAACGCTGACAAGTCTGGCGACCACATCGGGTCGCTATATAGCCCGTTGGGATAAAAGATGGGCAAGTGCGGATACTTCACTCGCCCATCCCACTTCACCATATACTACTGGCGAGGACGGCGCAGGAAGGAGGGCAATTCCAGATTATCCGGATCAACTGGTTGCTGGCGCGCAGGCGTTTGAACAGGCACCGGCTCCGTCACATCACGTTCAACTTTGGGGCTGGTCCGACCGATAGGTCGCGGCGTAGCAGCAGAAGTAGTAGTGGTGGTGGTGGTAGTTTGCTGTGAACGAACCGGGCGACGGGGCGCAGCCGCAGTCTGGTCGAAGCCCGTAGCAACAACCGTAATACGTATTTGCTCCTTCATAGACTCATCGATGACAGCACCGAATATGACGTTGCAGTCCGGATGCGCAGCAGTCTTAATCAGCGTAGCCGCCTCATGAACCTCAAACAGGCTCATATCTGGACCGCCGGTAATGTTGAACAGAATACCACGCGCACCATCAATGGTGACATCCAGAAGATTAGATGTAATCGCCTGTTCTGCCGCAGTGCGCGCGCGCCCCTCGCCTGAAGCAGAGCCAACGGCCATCAGAGCAGCTCCACCCTCCGACATGATCGTGCGAACATCAGCAAAGTCAAGGTTGATCAAGCCTGGAACCGTAATAATCTCGCTGATACCCTGGATACCCTGGCGTAATACATCATCGGCCGTGCGAAAAGACTGTTGCAGAGTAGCCTTCTTGTCAACGATATCCAGCAAACGATCGTTGGGAATAACAATCAGAGTATCGACGTGCTCTTTAAGCTTCTCAATGCCGGCTTCAGCAGCCCGCATTCGGGGCGTACCTTCAAACGAGAATGGGCGTGTCACCACACCAATGGTTAAAGCACCAAGCTCCTTAGAAATGCGCGCAATAATCGGCGCAGCCCCCGTGCCCGTGCCACCGCCCATACCGCAGGTGATGAACACCATGTCGGCGCCTTTGATGATGCTGTAAAGCTCATCCGACGACTCCTCTGCAGCTTTCTCACCCAGTTCAGGATTACCGCCGGCGCCAAGACCGCGGGTCACTTTATCGCCTACCCGCACGCGTACTGGCGCGTGGCTGAGCATCAGCGCCTGCTGGTCGGTATTCACCGTAATAAACTCAACGCCTGCCAGACCTTCAGAAATCATGCGGTTGACAGCACTCTGACCACCACCACCTACACCGACGACTTTGATTTGCGCCGGTGATTCGGCACGAACCGACTGTGTATCCAGAAATGTATCCATCATAGACTCCTCGATCATGAAAATAACCTCTGAAATTCTACCTGCGGAGAGTTACGAAATTGCAGTGGAAGCATTTGCGAAGTCAAATTAATTATACTGGCTTAAGCATCTTATTTCGTTATTTGTACATCGACAATAGGGCAAATGGCTGAGACCACCTGAGCTAATTCACTCATGTATACCGGGGCAGCAAATTGCGCAACCAACCACCCAGATTAATACCAACACCAATTGACGGTCGGCGTCGCTTGCTTGGGCGCGCCACAACATCATGCATACCCCACTTCAAGAGACCAACACCGGTGGAATATGCGGGCGAGTGCAAAGTATCAACCAATCCCTGCAAATCTCGGGGCTGAGCCGTGCGCACAGGAAGTCCGGTAACTTGCCTGGCCACATCACGCATACCGGGCAACAGCGAACCGCCGCCGGTAACGACCAGCCCTGCTGGAAGCATGCCGTCATACCCACTATGTTTCACCTCCCGCATAATCATGCCGAATAACTCTTCAGCGCGGGCCTGCAGAATCTCTGCAATATCGCGCCGTTGAACACTGACATTTTGTTCGTCCCCAAAACCAGCTACAACAAAAGGCTGGTCTGAAGGCAGGTCTTGAACACTGCAATGGCCATTCATGATCTTCACTTGCTCCGCCGTCTCAAGCGGTAGACGCAGGCACACGGCAAGATCATTCGTGAAATGGGAACCACCCACCTCAATACAGGATGTATGCCATACTGCACCATCAATAAAAACTGCTACATCAGTGGTGCCACTGCCAATATCCACGACGATGGCGCCCATCTCACGCTCTGTCGAAGTTAAAACCGCTTCGGCCGATGCGAGTGGTCCCAGCACAAGTTCGGATACATCCACTTGAGCCTGACTACAGCACTTCAGCAGATTGTGGATCGCGGTTGTAGCGCCTGTGATAATGTGCGCTTGTACCTCAAGTCGGAAACCCAGCATGCCCATTGGATTACGCACACCATCAGCTTCGTCGACTCGAAAATGCCGCGGGATGACGTGAATAATCTCACGGTTGTTGGGCACAGTGATGGCCTGCGCGGCCTCCAGGCTGTGGTTAATATCTTCGCTGCTGACGCCCTGATCACCACGGCTAATCGGCACTGCGCCCTGGCTATTCTGTGAAGTAATATGATTTCCCGAGATACTGACAATAGCGCTGGTCACCTTAGTGGCAGCAGAATGCTCAGCTCCATCAATAGCCTCGCGGATGGCGGAGGTGGCCTCATTAACATTAATGATCTGTCCACGCTTAACGCCCCGCGACGGTACGACACCGACGCCGATTACACTGAATTCGCCAGGACGACCCGTGCCGAACTCAGCGCCGGCTTCGCCGACCAGCGCCACGATTTTGGAACTGCCTACATCAATTGTGGTGAGTACCCTTGGTTCTGCCATTATCACTTCTCGTAAAAAGGCGCCTCAACAAAACGCACATCAACCACCTTGGCTGCCGTATTCTTTGCAGCCAGTTGATCGCCTATCTGTTTCAATAACACCAGCTTATCTTGCATAGCGCCATCGTGCTCCGCAACGCCCAGCCTTGCCTTCCATCCGCGCGCATCAATAAACATCAGTCCATATTGACTAGAATAGGTGTAACGTATCACCTTGGGCTGAAAGACTAACAGCTCTTTGAGTGCGCGCGCAAGACTGTCGCTTATTGGCACCCCAAGCACTGGCATGCTGCCATCCTCGACCTTGATATTCAGTTTGACAGGGGTATCGCCAAGAGCTTTCTGTGCTCTGCCCTGCTCATCTGTCCACACCCTATTGGTACTGTCTGTTGCGCTCTGCCACATGGCAATGCCGATGGATGGCTGCACCAGGACTTCGCAGCCCGCTTTCCATGTGCAACTGATTTGCGCCGCCTTGACGCCGGGCAATGCTTCGATTCGATGAGCAGCAGCGTTCAAATCTGCAGATAGAATGTGCTCCTTCATCAATGCGCTTGCGCCAATAATCTGCAGCTTGGGCACATCCTGGTTATTCCGAACTTCGATTACATGTATTCGGAGGTCTTCGCCAAAGAACCAGACTGCACACACGGCCACCAGCGCCGCCATTAGCACGCAAATACCCAGTATTTTCGCTAGAACCGTACCCGAGCCATTCCCGCCCGATACCAGCAAAGCATTTCTTGCCTGCAGGCTATTGGTTACCACATCAAATCTCGATCGAGATCTAGTGTTGCGCTTAGGTCGGTATCGCTGCTCCATATGATTATGAGATACTAATTAGAATATATAGAAATCAATTATATCGTCACTGCTGCTTTACACCAGTCGGTATCGGCAAATTCCGGTAAATAATCATCGTTGCTTTTCGCGCGCTAGTTCGATCAGCCGGTCTAGCAAGCCAGAATAAGTAAAACCAGTCTGAAGCCAGAGTTTCGGGTACATGCTGATCGACGTAAAGCCAGGGATGGTATTGATCTCGTTAATCACAATCTCGCCCGTTTCTGCATTCATCAAAAAATCGACTCGGGTCATGCCCCGCACATCAGCAACGCGGGCCACCTCCACTGCCAGTGCACGTATGGTCTTTGCCTGTTCATCCGTCAATTCAGCTGGAATAATCAGTTCAGACTCTTCATCACCCTTAACCAGGTATTTCGCAGCGTAATCATAGAACTCCCTGCGCGGCCTTACCTCTCCAATGACTGACGCCTGCAAGACATCGTTACCAAGCACGCTGACTTCCAGTTCACGCGCTTTGAGCACCGCCGCCTCGATCAGTATCTTGCGATCCCACTTCAACGCTTCGTCCATGGCGGCAGGCAAGTCGTCAGGTACTTTACACTTGCTGATGCCTACACTGCTGCCCATATTTGCTGGTTTGACAAACACTGGCCAGCCCAGTGTTTGTGTAATGCGGTCAGCGATTTCTCTACGTCGTAGCAGCTGGTCGACATCATCAGCATCATGATCTGGCGCTTGCCACTCATGGCGCAGTATCACATGCGAATCTGCAACCGGAAGATGATGGGCGCGCATCACATCTTTGAAGATGGCTTTGTCCATACCCACCGCCGAGCCAACTACGCCGGCGCCGACAAAAGGCACGCCAAGTAACATGAGCAAGCCCTGAACGGTTCCATCCTCGCCCATGGGACCATGCAAAACAGGAAACACTGCATCAAAGGTTCGGAGTGATTCCATTGGAACACTCCATTGACCCTCTCGGCTGATAAACACCGGAACAACGTCATATTTGGCGTCGTCCAATTCTTCCATCACCGACGCGGCCGACATCAGGCTGACCTCATGTTCGCCACTCTGGCCGCCATATAGCACAGCGATTTTTAGCTTTCGATTGTCGATGCTGGTTGTCACATTAAGCTCCAATTTTGGTAGTGGTCACATCCCATTCGCCCAGCAGCTCAATCTCCAACTCAAGGTTGATATTGAACTGCTCAGATACTGCCGTTTGCGCCTGATCAATCAACGCCTTGAAGTCATGAGCTGTCGCATTACCATTAACATTGACGAAGAAGTTCGCATGAACCGGCGATACCATCGCACCACCATGTACAGTTCCCTTCAAACCTGCAGCTTCGATTAAGCGTCCTGCATAGTCGCCAGGTGGATTCTTAAACATACTGCCCATGGTTGCTCCAGGTGGTTGAGACGTCTTCCGTTTGGCAATGTATTCAGCGGCGCGCCGTTCCAGGTTAGTTCGGTGATCCCGCTTTAAATCAAACAGTGCCACCAACACAATCGGTCGCTCAGTAGCAGCGTATTGTTTCAGTGCACTCTTGCGGTAACTAAAGGCCAATTGGCGCGGCGTCCAATATTCCGGAGCAAAGCCTCGCCGCATCACTTTGACCATATTCAGATTGGTGCTCGTTTCAACGCCGTGTGCACCGGCATTGCCTACCACAGCGCCGCCGATGGTACCAGGAATACCAATAGCCCACTCGAATCCCATCAAACCGCGCTCAATACAATCACGCGCCAGGGTCGCCAACACAACGCCAGAATCAACCTCAAGATGCGCCGAAATATCACGGACGGTGTATTTCACTTCCTTTGAACGGTTGATGATCACAAGGCCTCGAATACCGCGATCACTGACAAGCACGTTAGCGCCGCCACCCAGAACGGTATATGTCATGCCAATGTCATCAGCCCGTTGAGCCAGTGCAATGAGTTCGTCAATTGTGCGCGCCTCAATCAAAAGATCTGCCGGACCGCCAATACGGGCTGTCGTATGCCTGGCCAGCAACTCATTGCGCCGGGCGCGATCTTTCATCAAGGTCAATATATCCATGGTCGTCATCGCAGCATCTCGATCAAGCGCTCCCCTACCATATTGCCATCGCCTGCACTCAACGTGATCACAATATCACCCGGTCGAACTTGCGATACCAGCATGCCCAACGCATCGCCCATTGTGGCTGCACTCCGCGCTTGCTTGTGCTTGATGCGCCGCGAAAGCTCAATCGAATTTAACGCAGTGGCAGCGAAGCCAAAATCCTCAGCATGTTCACGTGCAGCGTAGATGGGCAGCACAATGACACGATCAGCATCAGCAAAAGCGGTCGCAAACTGATCCATCAGCGCGATCGTGCGACTAAAGGTATGCGGTTGCCAGATGGCCCAGATATTGCCCACCGGGAAGCGCATACGTGCAGCACTCAACGTGGCTTTAATTTCCGTCGGGTGATGAGCGTAGTCATCAAATATCCGCACACCGCGGCGTTCACCTCGCAATTCAAATCGCCTGCCTGCACCACTGTACCTGCCCAACGCGGCAATGGCCTGTTCCAAGGGCACCCCAAGCGCATCCGCAGCCATTAATGCTGCTGTTGCGTTAAGCACGTTGTGCACTCCAGGTACGCGCAGAGACACACTCGAAGACTGTCCATTGTGTTGCGAGACAGTAAATTCGATACCACCCATCGGATTAGGACGCGGGTTTGTGCAACGCCATGCGCCGCGCGTCATGCCATAGTCAAGTACGGGTGCACTAAGCGGTACGGAACGACGGAGCATCTCCACCACACCGCTATCATCAGCGCACACTATGAGCGCACCATGAGCAGGCACACTTCTTGCGAACTGGGCAAAAGTATCGATCGTATCGTTCAGGTCCTTATAAATATCCGGGTGATCAAAGTCAATATTGGTGATCACTGCTATTCTGGGTTCCAGATGCAGGAATGTGCGGTCATACTCATCAGCCTCGACCACGAATGCTTCGCCACTACCGGCGCGGGCATTGGCGCCCAATGAAGCTGGCGTCGCGCCAATAATGTAGGATGGATTTAGTCCAGCATCTTCCAGAATCGTAGCGATCATGCCGGTTGTCGTGCTCTTGCCGTGAGTACCTGCGATTGCTATACCAATCGTGGGCTGCCCATCACTGCGATCCTGCATCAGCATGTTTAGTACATCACCACGATGCCACACAGGGATGCCCAATTGGTGCGCCGCTAAGAGTTCGGGTTCAGATTTCGATATCGCAGAAGAGGGGGCGACAATGTCAATACCTTCCAGATGGGCGGGGTCATGCCCAACATACGTCTGTATACCCTCAGCCTGTAACATATCGAGAACAGGCGAGTGCATACGATCATCACCTGTTACAGTGATGCCGCGCGCATGCATCACGCGTGCAATGGCGCTCATACCGGCGCCACCTATACCCATAATATGTACTTTCATAGTCGCTAACTCACACAATGACCACGATAACAAATAGGAAAACAGCAATCAAAACCACTACCAGTGTGGTTCCCGATAAGACCGATATAGCTGCGTTTTTAAGGAAAAACAACTCACTCCAACCACCAAGTGGTGCTGAAAACAATGGCGACTGATTCGGTCCGGGCGGAGGTGGGCTCTCCAGCAATCCAGCACGCCAAGCGATGAAGGCTACTGTGCTGAAAATAATGTAACCGTTGATCGCGCCGATGATGAACGCCAGAATGCCCTGCTCAATCTTCCCACGTGCATTTTGATCAAACCGACTACGCACGACTGCCGGGCCTAGATAACCAAAGAAAGCGATCAAAAAAAGTGGCAGTGTTCGCAACAGCCACGCCTCTGTCGTTTTTGCTGCTGAGAGCCCTTGAATCACGGTATTCCACTTGTCACCCAACTGATTCAGAACAAACAATGCCAACACAAGACTGGCGGTAACAATGATCTCGCGAACCCATCCTCGCATGGCGCCTATCAGCCCGAAGATGATGACAAACATGATGAATACCAGATTGGCATTGATCATGCTTCACCTGTAGTCCAGCATTCCAGTGCAACCATGTAACATATGTTCATGCCGTCGCCCTCGTTCGTGTTCCCACGGCAATCAACAGCTGAGCAATCTCACCTGCGCCATTACGACCACTCATACTGAGTAGAGAGCGCTTCATTACGGCCAGACCGGCTTGATCCGCGAATAACCGCGTCACAGCCAGCGCCAAATCTGTGCCGAGTTTTGCGTCCTCGAGAATGACCGCTGCGCCACGATCAACCAGATACTGCGCGTTGACTTTCTGGTATCGCCATGCATATGGATACGGCACCAGAATTGCGGGTAATCCCAGATACGGCAGTTCACCCAGTGCAGATGCGCCAGAGCGACAGACGGCCAGATCGGCTGCCGCCATGGCGTCGGCCATTTCCTCATGAAGGTAGGCGAATGCCATGTAGCGTTGGCGCAATGACTCTGGTAGCGCTTCACGTACGGCGCGTATTTCTTCCCAATCGCGTGTGCCTGTAACGTGAATAACGCTAATGCCAGCGTCTCCGAGTAACACCATCAGGTTCGATGTAATGGCACGATTGATACTGAGTGCACCCTTGCTGCCGCCGACAACAAGCAATACCTTCGCATCGGAAGCAATGCCAAAATGGGCGCGCGCAATATCGCGTGAAGTATGCATGAACCGATCTCGTACCGGATAACCCGTTACAACCATTTTGCCACGCGCAATAAATTGTGCTGACGCATCCGCGGTTGTCGCGACTCTAGTAGCCAGGCGCGCCATCACCTTTAGCGCCAATCCGGGCTCGATATCCGGCAGGTAGACCACCGCGGGAATACGACGTAGCCATGCGGCAAGACTGACTGGCACACCGACAAAACCGCCGGTGAGAAATACGACATCCGGTTTGAACTTACCCAGAATAGCAAAAGCGCCGGCTATGCCAGCGATCATTTTGCTAAAGCCGCGTAACATACGTGTCACACCAACACCGTGCATGGCGCCAGCCTGTATGCTTTCGAACCTAACGCCCTCGCGTGTTACGAGTTCCCGTTCCATACCTTCCGTTTCTCCAACGAATAGCACCTCCAGCTCCTGTAGTATCTGATCCGCGCCCGAGCCTAGGCTTGAATTTGACATCGCGCCCGATGTATTCGGTAGTACTCGCGTCTTCACTGCGCCCAGAACGGTTAGTGCGGGTAGTACGTGTCCCGCTGTTCCGCCGGCGGATATCACTACTCGCAACTTTCTCAGCATTTCCTCCACGGGACTTTTCCTCTTCGTCATCCTGATCCTCGCTACTTTTGGATATAAACCTCGTGCCTCTCGAAATGCTGACTAGAATGCCGGAGGCAACGAGGACAGATATCAATGATGAACCTCCATAGCTGATAAAGGGCACAGGCACTCCGGGCAGAGGAATGATTGCGTTGTTTGCCAGGAAATTGAGTACTGCCTGCATCATGATCCAGGTAATCAAACCCACAGCCCAGAACGCGCCGAATGTCGTATCCGCTCGCTGGGCAATTCGCAATGCGCGGTATGCCATGATCGCAAACAACGCCAGCACCAGCGCCACGCCCAGCAGACCCATTTCCTCGGCCACCACGGCAATGACACTATCTGTATGCGACATAGGCAGGAAGCCAAACTTCTGGTAACTCAATCCCATTCCAGAACCGAAGAGGCCACCACTGCCGATGGCGATGAGTGCGCGATTGATCTGGAAAACATTCTCGCATCCATTAGCGCAGCCCGACAAACGGTTGGAAACGTGCTGAAAGACCGTCACCATGAAATAAGCCACACCCGCGGCAGCGCCGCCTGTTAATACAATCTGGACAAGACTTGCGCCAGCCATGAAGAACATTGCGGATGCCGCCAGCAGAATGATGAGGCTTGTGCTGATATCGGGTTCTGCAGCGATTAACGCCACCATCGAGCCTATGATGATCACAAAAGGCAACAAACCGACTGTAATACTCGTCACCTGCTTACGACGCGAGGCCAGCCATGCCGCACCGTACATGAGTATGATGATCTTCGCTGGTTCACTGGGTTGCAGTGATCCGCCAAAGAGACTACGGCGCGCGCCGAATGTGTCAGTACCCACCAGTAGAACGGCAATCAACGCTATGGCAATAATGGCTATTGCAGTCAATGCAGTACGATTCCAGCGGCCATAATCAATCCGGCTGAAAATGACAAAAAGAACCAGGCCGCCCACGCCATATCCCAGTTGCTTGAGGTAAATGCTGTACGGGTTACCTTCCTGGCTCATCGACCAATAGAAAGTAGTGCTATAGGCCATCAGCTGACCAATAACGAACAGTACTCCAACTACGCTGATCAAAATCCAGTCAGTCGATTGCGGCTCGATCTCCTGCAAAGGTTTAGCCAGGTTTGAAAGTGAAGACCTAAGGCCAGGATTTATTCGAACAGGTTGTATAACTGCCATTGACTAATCTCCGTTACTCACCAAGTCGGTTAACCAATTGCACAAACACATCGCCACGTTCTGCGAAGTCCTTAAACGCATCAAAACTCGTCCCACCCGGTGATAACAGAACAACATCACCAGGTAATGCGAGACGTTGCGCCGCGAGAACGGCGTCTTCAAGACTAGTGCACATTTTTGATGACACCGCAGCATGTTGCCTATCTATTTCCTCAGTCACCATATCCGCCATTTCGCCAAACAAAATTGCGTGTCGGCAGGTCCGAGACATCAGTTCAACGGCGTCAGCCCATGGCAAGTGCTTATCTCGTCCACCACACAGAAGAATCACTGGGCGGTTGAAGCAGCGCAGTGCAGCCATTAAACGCTCCGGCGCAGTGGCAATTGAATCGTCATAGTATCGAACCCCATTCCATTCGCGTACCAATTGCAGTCGATGCGATACGCCACGGAAAGTGGTTGCCACGGCTCGAATCGACTCCACCGAAGCGCCAGCGAGCGCGCTGAGTGCACTCGCTGCCAGAACGTTCAACACATTGTGATCACCCATCAATAACAACTCGGATGTGTTACACAAAGTAGCATCGATACTGATCGCCGCGATGCGGAGACGCAAATCACCAGATGCTGTTCGCCAGGCGCCGTCTCCCTCTGGCTCATCATTCAGTGTGTAGTAAATCTTTCGCGCAGCGGTTTCCATCGCTGCAGTGATCGGGTTATCGGCGCACAGCACAGCCCAGTCATGGTTGGACTGGAAGTCAACAATGTGGTGCTTGGCAGCAATGTAGGCCTCCATGTTGCCATGCCGATCCAGATGGTTGGGCGTAATGTTCGTGATGCAGGCAATGTGAGGACTGCGTGTCATCTGCTCCAGTTGAAATGATGACAGTTCAAGTACAACACAGTCATCAACTGCAATACGATGAAGGTCAGCTATCAGTGGATTGCCGATATTGCCGCCCACCCAAACATGGTTCGCTCCCTGCGCCACTGGGTCACAAGCGACACAACGACCATATTCAGTTCGCAGCATCTCGCCCACCAGACTCGTTGTCGTTGTCTTGCCGGCTGAGCCGGTAATACCCAGAATCGGAGCGGGGCAGACGTCAAAGAATATCTGCGAATCATTGCTGACTGCATGGCCGCGCCGTTGTGCCTCGATAACAATCGGCAGATCAATGGGCACACCACCACTGAGGCATAACATGTCACAATCATCGAGCAGTGAAAGCGGATGGCCCCCTAGCGCATAAGCAATGGCGCCTTCGCCCAGTGTACTATTCAGGGATTGAATCTCTGCATCCAAGGCGGTTGCAGGCTTCATGTCGCTCAAAGTCACGTGTGCACCTTGCACAACAAGATACCGCGCCAGAGCCATGCCCTGCCGCGCCATACCCAGAATCACAATGCGACGGTGAAACCAGTTCATAAATTCGCCTTAAGGATTGCCAAACAGCGCCAGTCCCACGCCAAAGAGACCACTCAGGATAGCGATCAACCAAAAACGCTGCACTACCTGTGTTTCACTCCAGCCAAGTAACTCAAAATGGTGATGAATAGGCGACATCTTGAAAAGACGCTTACCTTTGGTCAGCTTGAAATAACCCACCTGCAAAATCACGCTAATGACTTCTGCCATCGGAATTATGGCGATGATCGGCAACAACAGCCACTGCCCTGTCATCAACGCCACAACGCCCAGTGCGCCACCCAAGGCCTCGCTTCCCGTATCACCCATGAACAGTGCGGCCGGGTGCACGTTAAACCACAAAAATCCCAGCAATGCGCCAACCGTCACCATACAGAACATGGTTAGAAAGACTTGCCCCTGCTTATAGGCAATAACGGCATAGGCAACATACATGACGACACTGATCAGTGCAGCTAGTCCATCAAGGCCGTCTGCGAGATTGACGGCATTGGTGATAGCCACGATGATAAACACAGCAATGGGGATCCAGAGATACCCGAGTTCGATCGGCATAGGTATACCGGGGACACCCATCTTGCTGATCTTCAGATACAGGTTCATCACTACTGCCGCAACGATGGCAATAATGACCTGTAATACGAATTTAAATCGCCCGCGCATGCCTTCACCACGGCGATGGCCACGGACGCCCATGTAGTCGTCTATCGCACCGAGAATGGCATACAGCAACATGACTGTCATGGGCACGACGAGAGATTTGCCGACAAGAACAACACCGCCAAAATCAAATCCGACTCGGGCAGCCACCCGCGTGTATGTGTACATGGCCGTAATCATGATCAGCACCGGCGCCACGAACATAACGCCACCCATTGTGGGCGTGCCGGTTTTAACCTGATGTGATGACGGCCCATCGATACGGATCTGCTTACCAATACGCCAATGCTTAAGCAGGCGAATGAACGGTCGCCCGCTGAGAATTGCCACAAGACACGCCACACTGACCATGAGTAGAGATAGTCCCATATTTTTCGTTAAACCTGCTCTGCCATTTCCGCCAATCCACTCACTACTTCTTCCATGCGCATACCGCGCGAACCTTTCACGAGAATGACCGACTTCTCCTTAATAATGTCCTTTAACAGCGCTATAGCTGCGACATTATCCGAAACGTGATACACGTTGGCCTTGTTGCTACTGCACGCGGTTGCCTCTTCCGCGATCCACTTGGCGCGCTCACCGACAGCGACTACATCACGCGCCACTAGGCCAGCACGGCACCCAACGTTGCGGTGCGCGGACTCTTCTGCATCTCCGAGTTCGAACATATCACCAAGCACTGCGATATGTGGGCCATCATTAATCTCACTTAGCAGGTTGAGCGCCGCAATGGTAGATTCCTCGCTGGCGTTGTAGGTATCATCGAGGACTAATGACTGGTGTGGTCCACCCGCCACAGTCAGGCGCAACTGGGGCACGGGTAAAAGAAATCCTTCCAGAATCTGCTCCCAGCCCAGTCCCTCCACGCGTGAAACGACAGCGGCGCGCAAGGCTGTATGAACACTGTGGCGCCCTAATAATGGCACGCGCATGGGAAACACCTCATCTCCCTGATGCAACTTAAACGAAATGCCATCCAACCCAAAACTCGCGATATCGTCAGCCCATACATCGGCGCGTGGAGTAAGGCCGTACGTGATAACGCGCGCGTGTGTTAGCGAGGCCATATTGCGCACACGATCATCGTCGTCATTCAGCACAACAATTCCATTTTCAGGAATCGCTTCAACCAATTCGGCCTTTGCAGCCGCAATGTTTTCTATGGTTCCCAGGCGCTCAAGGTGCACAGGCGCGACCATCGTGACCACACCGATCTGCGGTTGTGCCAGCGATGCGAACAGCGCAATCTCTCCGCGCTGGTACATGCCCATTTCTATCACCGCAACTTCATGCTCAGGACGCAGGTTCAACAGAGTCAAAGGCACGCCAATCTCGTTGTTCTGGTTGCCTTCATTTTTAAGGACATTAAATCGAGTACCCAGCACTTGTGCGATTAATTCTTTCGTTGTCGTTTTTCCAACGCTTCCCGTAATGCCGATACACTTGAGTTTCGTAAACTTGCTTCGCCAGTAGGCCGCCAGGCACTGCAAAGCCGTTAAGGTGTTCTCCACGCGGATGATCAGGGGCGTACCCTCATGATAGGTAAACTCGCTCAGACACCCGCCAAACAAACCCGGACGCATGTCAACCACAACTGCATTGGGTATCACTTCAAGCGAGACATCCTGATGCGTCAAGGCCGCTATAGCGCCACGTCCGAAGGAATGCCCGACATACAGGTGCCCATCTACTTTCTCACCGGGCAGAGCGACAAACAGGTCGCCCCGTCGCACTTGTCGGGAGTCGATGCTTACCTGCCGAACTGCGATTTTAGCCAGGGCGGACAATTGGTTTGTCACACCACTGACAGCTGGATCACCGAAACTGATGAACACATCAGCAAGATTCAACATATGAGCTCTACTTGCCCTCCTGATTCAGGATAGCGTCTGGTGGAATTCCCATGAGTTGGGCGACGCGCTCAGCTACATCGTGGAAGACTGGCAAAGCCGTTTTTGCGGCAAATTGATCGGTCAAAGGCTGGTCGAATTTAGTCAGAATGGTGATCAAAGGTTGCTGCGCCGGAAGCCAGCCAACATAGGTCACGATGGTCGTCTTCTGTGGGATACCGCGCAAATACCATGTGGCTGTTCCTGTCTTCCCGGCTGCGGTGTATCCTTTCGGTATCGCCTGCGGGGTTGCAGATCGCGTGGCCTGTGCAACAATCAGTTTTAACTGATGAGCACTTTCAGCCGAAATGACGCGTTGCACCATGACCGGACGTTTCACAACCACCTGCCCATCAGGTTGCTGCCATTGTTCCACGTAATAAGGTTGTAACAGGACGCCGTCATTAGCAATTGCGTTAATGGCGTTCAATACCTGAAGCGGTGTTGCTGAAAGACTTTGCCCAAAGCTGTTCTCCGCCATGTCCAGTTTTGACCATGAGGCATCCAGCGGTGTGCGCATCAAACCTGCGGGCTCGCCCTGTACATCCACGCCACTCTTGCCGCCGATGCCAAACAACTTAAAGCGTCGGTAAAACTCTTCAGGGCCAATGTCAGCAGCGATCTGAGCTGCGACCACATTCAAGGAGTGTTGCAGATAGTAAAGGATGTCAACACGTCCATGCCCAGCCAGGTCGGAATTGCGAATAATCCGCCCGCCCACGATATACGCACCATTGTCCATATAGGTTGAGCGCGTCGTAATCTTTCCAGCGTCTAGGCCAGCGGCCGTGGTTAGGAGCTTAATGACTGAGCCAGGGTCATACAGGTCAGCAACTCCCGGGTCACGCAACCGTTTGCCAGCTTCAGTGTTGACTGACGCTAATGCGGTGTTTGGATCATAACCAGGCGTGGAGGCGGATGCCAGGATTGCTCCCGTCCGCGTTTCCATGACAATGATCGTACCGCCATTGGCTTTATACTCTGCCACGCCCTGTACCAGGCGTTTTTCCACATAGCTCTGAAGATTGGCGTTGATTGCAAGCACCAGGTTAGAGGCTGGCACGGTGCGCGTCACCACCATCAGGTCGTAAGGTTCTCGTACGGTACGCGCCCCCACATAGGGTGTTAACTCACGGTTATAGTAGCCTTCGATTCCTGCTAGACCATACGGGTCCACAACAGTCGTGAAACCAATGGTGGAACCGGCTAGTGCTCCTTGCGGGTAGACACGCGACCAAACCGACTCGACCTTGACGCCGTTGAGAAGGATCAGCCTGGTAAATACCTGGCTGAGTTTGAGCTCGACCTCGGGTTGGATGCCCGAATAGATCATGGCCGACATGGTAGGCGTCTGCCGTTTTGAATCAGCGACGACGGCATCGATTTTCTTACGAACCTCGGTTTCGGGACGTCCGAGTACCGGGGCAATACCTTTGATCGCGGCATTGATTGTTTCTGTGGTGCTGATGTACCTGGCATCAATACGAAGCAAATATGTCTGTTGACTCACCGCGAGTACATTGCCGTTACGATCAAAAATAGTACCGCGCGGAGGGTTTTCCTTATAAGTATTCACTTGCAATGCTAGAGCCTGGTTAACATAGGAGGCGCCATCAACAATCTGTATCTGGGAGCTGCGCAAAAACACCATGACCACCGGCACCATGATGATGACGGCGAGAATCAATAGACGCTTGGTAGAAATCATTGCGTTCGCCCCTCGATTTGAAGTGTAGAGGACACCGCAGATGTGACGAGTTTGGGAACCATAAACTCGATGGCCTGAGGCTGAGCATAGCCTGCCTCACGGATGCGCTTATCCATCTCCTGCAGCGAAGTAACTTCACCAATCTGTGTCCATATCGCCATCGTCTCTTGACCTATCTGCTCCTGACGCTCGTCGTACAGGAGTAACTTGCGATTCAGCAAAGCCGTATTGGTTGACACAGAAAGCCAGCCAATCATCATAGCGATCAAAACGATCCCACTGGTGATGGTCATCATCAGGGCCTGTCGGTTAGTCGGATAACGGAATTGCCTCAGCATTTGCGATCAGACTCACATCGGGCAGACACAAAGCCGTGCCCCTAATCCATACAACCATGACCATTGGCGATGGCTGTACATCAAAGAATTCGCTCTATAACTCTCAGTTTCGCACTGCGAGCTCTCGGATTACCTGCGACTTCAGCCTCACTGGGTTCGATGGGCTTTCTATTAACCAAAACACACGTCGGTTTATATCCGACCTTAGGCTGACCAAAACCCGGTTGATCATCCTCGGCGGTCGACATATCACGAAAGGCACGCTTGACGATGCGGTCTTCCAATGAATGAAACGAAATGACGGCCAGCCGGCCTCCTGGTGATAACAAGTCAACCAAGCCCGGTAGTGAATCACTTAGTCGCCGCAACTCCTCATTAACCGCAATGCGTAACGCCTGAAAAACCTGTGTCGCCGGATGGATGCGGCCGCGACTTTTCGCTATTCCTGACAAAACGTCACGTAACTGCACTGTTGTGGTCAACGGCCTGGCTTTCCAGATTGCCTCTGCCACACGCCTGGCTCGATCAACTTCACCATATTTCTGCAGCAACTCAACCAGGCTTTCGGTGTCAGACTGGTTGATCAAGTCTGCTGCCGACACTCCCTGGCTGGCATCAAATCGCATATCAAGAGGTCCCTCACGCATGAATGAAAACCCGCGCTTGTCATCTGCCAACTGATTTGATGACAGCCCCAGGTCGGCCACGATGCCATCAAGAGACACAAATCCAAGCTGATGGGCCAATGCAGGAACTTGATCCATCCACACCTGTCTCAGAATCACGCGCGATCCAAATGCTGCCAGGCGCTCAGTTGAACGCGCAATCGCACTCGCGTCAGCATCTGTGCCAAGAACAACCCCATTGGGGCCACTCTCTGCCAGTAAGCCTTCGCTGTGTCCACCGCCACCAACCGTCACATCCAGGTATCTGCCACCCGCACACGGTTTTAGGCTAGTAATCACTTCGTCCAACAGAACAGTAATATGCATTTCAGGCAGATCAGATACCCAGCTTGGCCCACAGATCCTGCTGTGCAGCGAGTTCTTGCATCTCCGCACACACTTTGTCCCAGGCTTCACCGTTCCACAGTTCGATATATCTCCCGACACCGGCTATCACTATTTCTGAGGTGATCGACGCATAATTACGTAGATATTCGGGCAGAATAATGCGACCTTGTTTATCAGGTATGGCATCACTTGCATCTGAATAAAACCTGCGCCGCAGAGCATTCTGCTCACGACCGATGAACTGCAAGCTGTTCATTTTTTCTGACAGGCGTTCAAATTCTTGCTGAGAGAAAAGCAGAATACAGCGATCAAAACCCGTTGTCATGACAAGCCCAGCCAGCAATTCCGCGCGATACTTCGCCGGAATGGTAATGCGGCTCTTCTCATCGAGCGTGTGTGTGAATTCTCCCAAAAACATGATTAGTCAGTTGCTAAAAACCAACCTGGATTCTTAGGTGTCGCCGCTGCTCCACTTCGACCCACTTTGACCCACGCAACTATCTTGATGATACTCTCATCAGGCGCATATCGCAAGTCTTTTTACCTTTCATACACAAATCTGGGATATCCCATCTTGGATTTTCTGCGAAAATAATATGAATCTAATAAGACACGGTAACCAACCCAAGGTCAATCAGCCAACAAGCTTAGATTGCGCAAAGATAGTTATTAGAAGAAGGGATGCGGGGGTTGCGATTGAAACGAGGAGGCATATAGCAGTAACCGGCGCAAGACCAAGTAAATCGTAACAATATATTACATTCTGGTTGCACCACTGTAGCTGTTTGGCTGTGCCTTCGAACAGCACAGGAAATAATCCCGTCTGGCGCCACAGGTTTTACGCTAATCGGAAGTGGTCTTTATAGGTAATACCTTCGAGCGCCTTTGGTTTGCACGATTCACCAGCACAATGCCTGCAACGATCAGACCAAAACCCACCAGAGCGTATACCGTAACCGGCTCACTGAGGAGCCATGCGCCATAAACCAATGCCGTTATAGGAAGAAGATAAGTCACCAGCGACATCTGAGATGCTTTAGCATGTTGAATCAATAAATAATAGATCAAGTAGGCGATACCAGTGCCAAGGATACCCAGAACCGTCACGGCTTGAATGGATTCTGCAGGTACAGTAGACAGGTTGGCCGTTGCACCTGTAATGAGCGCGAAAGGCGCAAGCCATATAAACCCCATAATCAACTGGCTCGCGCCGGTTGCAATGGGATCTGTTGCCCCAGTCAGGTTTTTCTTGATATATACGGTGGCAATGGCATACGATGAGGAAGCGACAATGACTGCAAGGCACCCTAGTAATTCGCCGGTAAGGTCGCCCGCACTGGGTGCAATCGTGACACCGACACCAATGAACCCAATGCCGACGCCAAGTGCCTTGAGGACGGTAAGTCGATCATCATGCGTCAAAAAATGCGCAAAAATGACCGTAAAGAGCGGCATGGTCGAGTTAAAGATGGAGGCCAGTCCCGAACTGATGCGCTGCTCGCCCCATGCAATTAACGCGAATGGAATGGCGCTGTTGACAAGCCCGATAAATAGCAATTTACCCCATGTAGCGCGATCATGGGGAATAGGTTTCTTGAAACTGGCCGGGGCCACGATGCGGCGGATGAGCACGACACCCCACAGTAATGTGGCGCCCAATGCTAAACGCATCGACGCAACAAGAAGTGGTGACATACCGCCATTCAGCCCTATTTTTATGAACAGAAACGACGCGCCCCAGATCAGAGCGAGGATGATGATGCCGACGATATCCATATAGGGGCAGGATTATCCCACCATATGCAGGATTCATTGACTAAACAAAACAGCCCGCGTTGACACGCGGGCTGTTGTTTTCGTAATCAGTCAATCACTTGACGACAATGGCAGTAACCATACCAAACATGCCGTGGGCAGACTCGGCGTGGTTCAGGATGTGGCAGTGGAATGCCCAGACGCCGGGAGTGTGTGCAGTGACGATGACATCCCAGCGCTGTCCTGGCGCAATATTCAGTGTGTCACAGAAGTAGGGCTGAGGTAGATTCCAGCCGTCTGCTGCAAATACCAGTTGCTCCAGGCCATGCAAATGCATCGGGTGAATCATCAATCCCTCATTCATATAGCGAATGCGAATCTTTTCACCCAGTTTGGCAATAATCGGCTGCGTGTAAGGGAATCCCTTACCATTCAGCGTAAAGCCACCGACGCCATCATTGAGGATGAGCGTGTAGTCACTGTCATAAGCTGGATCTTTGGACTTGTCCTTTCGGTCAACGATAAACGCTCCCAGCAAGCCGCGTGTTACCTGCTCGGCGGCATTGTGATGGGAATGATACATGCTGGAACCGACGTTTTTCGCCGTGAATTCGTAGGTAAATGTCTCACCTGTTTTGATGGGAGGCTGTGTGACGAATGGTACGCCATCCATTGCGTTCGGGACTGCCTGACCATGAAAGTGAACGGCGGTGCTCTGAGCCTTCATATCGTTCTTCACGACGACACGAACCTTGTCACCCTCGGTCACACGAATTTCCGGTCCGGGCACTGTTCCGTTATAGGCCATAGCATCGGCCATCGCGCCGCCACCGGCATCCCACTTAATCTCGGAACATGTAACAGTGAATTCCTTAACGCCATCAACCATCTTGGGTTCAAGCTTATTACCGTAGAAACCAGGATCCTTGCCGATATTGTCAAGATATTTCTTCACACCGGCTTCATGCATCGCATCCATATCCACAGGTGTGGCAGAAGGCTCAGGTGTTGTAGCCGCGGCATGGTCTTCATGGGTTGGTGTTACGGCTGGAGCAGCGGGTGCGACTCCGGCACATGCTGCTGCCCCCAATCCAATTCCGGCAATACCCGCAAGTTTCATAAACTGACGACGCGACTTCGTTTTTACATCCATCTCTTTACTCCATACAAACATTGTTCTTGAATGACTACCCAGGTGCTCATATAGTTAACACTTTGTACCAGCGACCCAGCGTGACCGAGTCTAGCGGTTTCTGGTAATTAATCAAATAACATTTGTCACACAATACCACATGATAAACTTCACAATATGGATGACCTATTGACCATCGTCCGTTCATGGTCTGTACGAATTCGCTTGCAGAGCTCCATGTACTGGATGTTTACTGGATTGTCCTTCGGCCTCGGCGCCAGTTTGATACTGGCTGTTATTGCACGAATACTACCCGTCTTCGATACGGCAACTCTGGTTGTATCGACCATTGTGTGTGCGCTTTCTGCCTTTATCAGCGCCATAGGTTGGCCATGGGTGCGCACCCGACACAACACACTGGCAATCTGGGCTCGCAGGTTTGATCAGGATTTTCACCTGAAGGAACGATTGTCCACAGCACTGGAATTGTATGAAGGCACTATCAACTCGAAGAGTGAGTACATGGTTCGCGTGCAAGGCAATGATGCCCTTGCAATTGCCAGACAACTCAATATTCGAGAATTACTGCCACTTCGTATCCAGCCAAGGTTCTTAGTTGCATCACTTATCCTCGCCTTGGTGTTGATATTTACCATTACGCTTCCAAACCCCCAGCAAAAAATTCTGGCGCATCGCGCCCAAATGCAACAGATGGCACAAGAGCAGATACAGCGGCTTGAGCAGATAAAACAACAGATCAAGCAGTCTTCAGCATTGACCAGTGAACAGAGGAACCAGGTTGTCCAGGCACTTGATGAGGCACAAAAAGCTCTTGGTGATACCAATAGCACGCCTGAGCAGGCTCTTGCCGCCCTAAATGACGCACAATCGAAGTTGGACGCGCTGCATGACCAGGCTGCGCAGGATCAGCGCAACGATTTACAACGCGCAGGGCAGTCGCTTGCTCCTGATCCTCTGACAAATCCATTAGCTAATGCCTTGGAAAACGGGGATTTTCGAAAAGCTGCGGAGCAGATTGAAACACTTGCGAAAAATAACGGCAACCCTCTATCGAACGCAGAACGCAAGCGGATCGCCGACCAGCTCGATCAAATGGCGCGCAGTGTGCAGAACAGTAACCAGGCTACGGCTCAGCAATTGCGTGCTGCGGCACAGAACCTGCGCGACCAGCAGGATCAGGCTGCCCAAAAGGCTCTGGAACAGGTTGCACAGATGCTGAACCAATCAGCACAAAAACAATCGGCAGCGCAGCAGGTGAGTCAGTCAGAAGCAGGTCTTGATAATGCGCGACGCATGATCAGCACGACTGCTCAGGAAAAGGACACCGCGCAAACGCAACAGGCGCGAGATGCGTCGGCGATGGCCAACAGCCAGAACGGCACA
Organism: uncultured bacterium; assembly: GCA_903873965.1. Classification (GTDB taxonomy): domain Bacteria; phylum Chloroflexota; class Anaerolineae; order J036; family Brachytrichaceae; genus CAIXPS01. The sequence continues at coordinate 25,508 of CAIQQO010000347.1, read as the reverse complement.
GGCAAACCGCAGGGAGTCAACAGCCAAAGCGCCGGCGCCGCAAACCAGGCTCAAGCGGCATCGAGTGGGACTGGAAACAGTCAGGCAAATATATCAGCAGGGAATAATGGCAACGGTAGCGGACCAGGAAACAACCAGCACGGCGAAGACACTGGAACTGACAGTAGCGTGATGATCCCTGGCCGTGTCAACGATGCCGGTCAAAACGTGGTTCTCTCCGATGACAGGGGTCAATCCGTCGCTGACCCAAACGCCAACGCCAATCCAGGCGCGAGTAATCAGTCTTCAGTTCCCTATCAACAGGTGTATTCACAGTACGCCAAAACAGCCGACGATGCCATCCAGAGCGGTTCCGTGCCATCAGACCTGCGCGACTATGTACACGACTATTTCAGTGCACTCAATCCGCGCGAGACAAGATAGCCATGGTCATGCCAAGGGATTGGACTGTGCGCCAAGAAACGCACCCACCTCATCACGCGTTGGGAATGACGCCTGAGCACCAATCCGCATGACGGACAAGGCCGCGGCAGCATTCGCACGCGAAAGGGCAGTATTCAGAGGTACGCCTTCGGACAGATAAACAGCCAATGCGCCAATAAATGCGTCGCCTGCGCCAGTGGGGTCAACGGCCTTCACTTTACAGGCAGGCGCGTGAAAAACCTGATCTCTATCTACATACAATGCGCCACGCTCGCCCAGCGTCATCACAACAGCCCGCATGCCCTTGGCCAATAAACAGTGTGCTGCTGCTTCTGCTTCCTCCAGAGAGGTAACCGACATACCGCTTAGCATTTCGCTTTCAATTTCATTAGGTGCAAATATATCAGTCAGTCTCAATAACTCCGGCGACAGATCAGCTGCAGGGGCAGGATTCAGGATCGTCATGACACCACAATCCTTGGCAATCCGAAACGCGGCAAGAGTCGCGGCAAGTGGTACTTCCAACTGACAAACGACGGCGTTCGCTGCGGTAATAGTCTGCCGTGCCGCTTCGACATCAGCTGGTGTAAGCGCTCCATTCGCGCCAGCGATGATGACAATAACATTGTCTGCGTTGTCATCCACAAAAATAGGCGCAACCCCGGATGAGTGGTGATCATCCACAGTCACATAGGCGGTCTGAATACCATTGGATTGAAAATTGTGCACCATTCCCTCGCCAAACACATCTTTTCCAACACGGCATACCATCGTAACGTGAGCACCGAGTCGAGCTGCCATTACTGCCTGGTTCGCACCCTTTCCGCCATAGACAAGATGAAAGGAATGGCCATGCAATGTTTCGCCCAGCCTGGGTAGACGCGGAACGCGCGAAATCAAATCCATATTGGCGCTGCCAACAACAACAATTCTCGGTGTATCAGATGGATTCATCATGCAATCTGTCCTCCTACGCAATTGAATATAGCATCAAATAACGCTCATGAACATGAGCAAAATACTGAGGTTTTTTCGCCCTGATTGGACGGAATTTACTGCTAAGATATGGGGCGAGAGTCAATGGCATTCCATGACATTTAGTGTCGTGCGATACAGCGAACTACATCACAGTACAGGAGATTGACAATGGAACTTATCAAAGTCTCAGCGAACTCTCGTTCTACCGCAGTGGCCGGCGCCATTGCGGGTGTCGTGCGTGAACATGGCCGGGCCGAAGTACAGGCTATCGGGGCTGGAGCCGTGAACCAGGCGATTAAGGCGTCTGCGATTGCTCGCGGGTACTTGCTTCTTGATGGGATTAATGTGGTGCTGATTCCCTCATTCGGCGAAGTGGACATCGAGGGATCAGAAAGAACCACTGTTAAGTTAACTATAGAACCACGCTAAGCACATAGACCGCTTCGCGGCCTCGCGCCATATAGAAGCTTCTCTCCTGGGCATGCCTTTGGTATGCCCAGAGTTACGGCTGATATCGGCTTGCACTCAACACGGCTACCCTGATGGCATTGGTCACAGCTGCTTCTTTTTGCTCGTATACAACTGTCTCTGCTTCAGCGCGTTCTGCAATGACGCCACAAACACAAGCGGCTGCAAAACCATAGACGCTACCCATCTTAAACAGCGTGGCGCATTCCATTTCGTAGTTCAACACGTTCAGTCGTCGATACTCCTCAGTCATTCCTTGTATCCGGCGCAAGAGATACGGATTGGCCGATGAAGCACTCCGCTCCTGCCCTTCATAGAATGTATCAACGGAGGCCGTAATGCCCATATGGTACGGCACAGTCAACTCTCGTGCTGCATGAACGAGATCCACGGTGAGTAGGGGATCTGCCACCGCCGGGTATTCTTCGGGGGCGATATCATTGGCAGCGCCCTGGCGGCAGAGAGCGGCATGCGAGATAACAATGCTCCCGGCTTTGATATATTCCTGTATCGATCCAGTCGTCCCGATGCGGATGATCGCCTTGATGCCAATTTGAACAAGTTCATTTACAACAATACTCAGAGAAGGCGCTCCCATGCCGCTTGTAGCTGAAAGAATGGGGCGGCCATTCGGCAGCAATCCCAAATAGCTGTGCAATCCTCGATTCTCTGACAAAACTTTGACATCAGTGAGGTAACCGCGTGCGATTAAGCTGGCCCGATTTGGATCACCAGACAGCATCGCGATTTCCGGCATGCGCAACCCCAGATCAGCCTTTCCGAAACCGATATGATACAAACGGTCATCTTTTGCCATGTTCTTACCCAGTCATCTTCAGTTGTGATCAATAGATCATTGGTATCAGCTTGCGCACTTTTTGTCGATACGCGGGATAATCAGCGTACTTTTCAGTCAGCCAGATTTCTTCGCGAGCCGCCTTGCGATCAAAGAACACCAGCAATGCGACGGCGCAGAGTATACCGACCCAGTTACTAAAAAAGAGCGCTATGCCCAGCATACCAAAAAAGATGCCTGCATAAATGGGATGCCTTACAACCGCGTAAGCCCCACTCTGTACAAGCTGACCCGACTCCAGTGGACGCGGCACTGCGGTCAGGTTATTGCCCAGGCGAAACACGCCACCCATCAGTAGAAGTGCGCCAACCAACACACACAGCACTCCCAGGATCGTAACGCCGGCGCGCATGACGCCCGCAGCTGGCAAGCTCTCGCTGAACGCGTAGTCCAGTACCAACGCGATAGCAATCAGACCAACCTGGGCAATCACCCACCACTCACCTTTTGCACCGAACTTTTCAGAAGCCATTGGTATCCTTTCTCCGCTGGATTAGTCTTGCCAGCACGTCTCGCATAACACGCACTAACTATAATCCGGTTCTTGCAGAGTTCTCATACTGCTCATATCAACGTGCATATGATTTAGGCAGTTGTATGCATGAATCATGAATGATATCGTGCAGCATGGAGTAAATAAAAAATGTTCTTCAATCCGCAGTATCTGGTTTACGCATTACCGGGTTTACTACTGGCGCTGCTCGCACAGTGGCATGTGCGGAGCACTTTCAGCAGGTTTGCCAAAGTTCCCACAGCACGGCATGTAAATGGGTTGCAAGCTGCAAACATCCTGATGAGCAGCAATGGGCTATCTCATATCGGTGTCAATGGCATTGCGGGCGAGTTAACCGACCATTACGACCCTCGCGACAAAACAATCAGCCTGTCCGATAGTTCGTCGCAGAATTCAATTGCATCTGTCGCCGTCGTTGCTCACGAACTGGGGCACGCGCAGCAGGATGCCGAGGGATATATGCCCTTAAAACTGCGCGGCGCCATCGTACCAGCTGTTCAGATTGGTGGCTGGGTAGGCCCACTTCTATTTTTTGCAGGATTATTCATTGGGATTACCCAGCTTGCCTGGCTTGGTGTTCTCGCCTTCGGCTTGACCACAGTGTTCGCATTGGTGACATTGCCAGTGGAATTTGATGCCAGCAGCCGCGCAATGCGCATGTTGGAAAGCAGTGGCATATTGGCGGCTAATGAACTAGGAAGCGCGCGCAGTGTTTTGAATGCCGCTGCACTTACCTACGTTGCCGCGGCATTACAGTCCATACTTACGATGTTGTATTACGTGACGCTGCTCAGCGGTGGATCGCGACGTCGCAATTAGCCGTTCCATTCTGATCGTATGATATAGTCCTGATACCAAAAGGGAAGGCGCTCATATGAGCGCCTTTCTCGTTGTGGCAGTAATACTGAACGGTTTGCTATAATAAAAGAGGCGGGCTGTATGAACCAACAGACACAAGCTGCATCGTCAGCACAAATTTCTTCCACGCCGGTAGCGTCAGCAACGGCTGCCGGACCGGTATTACCAGAACCGACAAAAGCAAACTACAAGTTGTTATTTGGTTTGATTGGCGGTGTGGTGTTGGTCTTCGCGCTGATAACAATACTTGTTATCCTGGCATTCAACTACCCGACTGGCACCGCGATTGTCAGAGACATATTTATCATTGCATTGGCCTTCACCAGCATGCTGATCGGTATCCTGATGCTGGTGCTTATATTCCAACTTCAATCATTGATTGTGCTCCTACGTAATGAGATTAAACCCATGTTGACCAACGCGAACGATACGGTGAATACTGTTCGCGGCACCGCTGTTTTTGTTACTGACAATCTGGTTCGGCCCACTATTGATTTTGCCAGTTTCATTGCCGGGATGCAGGGCGTGCGGCAGGCCATCATGGGCAAAGTTAATACCGGCAGTAAACATACCAAGCCTTCAGGCGCATCCAGCAGCCAGACAGGCAAACAACCATAGTTAGCTCAGTTTTATAAGGAGAATTCAAATGGCACAGCAAGATACCGGGGCAGAAATTGGCGCATTCTTTGCCGGCGTACTCATAGGCGGGCTGGTAGGAGCAGCGGTAGCCCTCCTACTCGCACCGCAATCCGGCGAGGAAACCCGCAAGCAACTGACGAAGACCAGTGAAGAATTCCGCGACCGTGCTCAAGATGTGATGGAAGATGCCCGTGAACGCGCCGAGGCGACTATCGCCGATTCGCGCCGCCGAGCCGAGCGTATCGTCGAAGAGGCCCGCACCCGCGCTCAGTCCATCACAGAAGAAGCCCGTGAACGCATTGAAAAAGCTGCTGAAGATGCGCGCACCAAGGGCGATAAGCCCGCGACAAAACCAGCGGATGCAGCAACAGCGCCCGCAGAAGCCTGATTATTATCCGTTGCCAGCGTCATATGAAACCGCCATTTCGCCTTGATGGGATGGCGGGTGACTTAGTCAGGTATTTCACTGCACAATTGGGCTGATGGTCGCTGCAATCACAATGAGAATTACAGCGATTATCAAAACCAGTAGTAGGACAATAACTGCCGGCACGATGAACCGGAACAGAGCGGTAGCCGGGATGCGTGCAACTGGCGCTCTGCGTACCCTGGGTGCTGTTGAGTTTGTGCCCTGGAGCCTGTGAGACGCCAGCGCTGTAGCCTCTTTGCGCAGTACAACTCCGCCAATCAAGCTGAGTGACATGCCCAACGCGCCCATAACTGCGGCAGGGACGCCAATACCGTTGCGCATAACACCAGTACTGATCAGTGGCAACGCCACGGCACAAAGCGACAGAACAATCCCACTAATAATCCCTACCGTTGCCATACTCGACGTGATTGTTTCGTTCCTGCCAATTGCGCTTGCTGTTTGAGGTTTCGCCGTCGAAGGCTGCCTAGATTCAACGCCTGTCCAGAGACTGCGACCGAAAAGCATGACCATCAATGCTCCGGAAATAGCCACAGGTGAGAAACCGACAATCATCAGAAAGCGCGCATCCGGGTTATCACTGCCTTCGCTCAAGACAAAGGGTGCAATCATACCGGCCAGGCCGAAGAACAGCCCAAAAACAAAGCCTGCCAGTTTGCGACTGCGGTTGCCTTTCTCTTGTTGTCGCATAAGCAATGCCCGCGCAGCTTCCTTGCCAACTACAGGATCGCGCCCAAGCGATTTGCCTGCTTTAAATACCTGCCCGGCATCCACACGCTGGCGGCTTGAGTCCACCGCCGTAAACAACATTAATGCTCCTGCCAGGCCGAAAAGCACTGTAATGATCAGAACTTCACCGCGCTGTTCCTCCGGACTGACAAGAGGCGCTACAACTGCCAAAACAAGCATGATAAGGCCGAGAACGGCGCTGATCGCAGCATGCTTGCGCGTCAGCCAATGCGGTGAACGGGCATGCGCAGTGGTTGGTTTTTGTGTAGCGGGGGTATCCTGCCCATTGGGCACTGGTGCTGGGGTGGATGTCATATCGCGCCCATTATCTCTCAGCATCCGATACACCTGATATTTCGAGTGAAGCGACACGATTTCGTGCCAAATACCTGTACTGTGACTACGAACATGATAAACTCATGCTGTGGCGTATCTTTTGCTCATCGCCTTTATGGCGTTACCGTTAACCGGCACCGCACTCGCACTGGTCGCAGAACAATTTAGATCTTTTCGCGACCTGGCTGAACCTGTCTACATCTTTTCGATCTTGGCAGTACTGCTGCTCGGATTCATCCTCCAACCCGTTCAAACTGAATTGATCATCGGCAACTGGTCGCCTGTTTCATTTACGGGTACTCCTTTAATCCTCGCAGCTTATCCAGGCGGAGTTGCCGTGTTGATTGCAGTTGCGGCAATCATGCCGCTCTCACCATTCTCAGATCGAGATGCAAGAGAGAGTCGCTGGACGCCGATTATTGCAGGATGGGTATTCGCTGCATTGTGCATGGCAGTCCTTGCCAATGATATGGTCACGCTATTGGTCGGAATAAGCCTGGTCGATATTGCCATCGCAGTGCATGGATTAGCACAACAACGACCAACCGGAACTATCTTGCGCGACTCATTGTTCCGCGCGGCGTCGATCGCCCTGCTTGCCATTGCCATTACACTTTATGATGCAACAGGGAATAGCTTATATCTACCGCTGGCGTTGATTCCTGAACGACTAATGCCATTCTTTGCGGGGGCATTGGTGCTTCGGCTATGCCTGATGCCAATACGTGCGGTATCTGATCAAAGCAGCAGCAGTCACTGGGTAGACAAAGCCGCATCCGTTGCCAGTCTGCTCCTCCTTTGGCAGTTACCTGCACTTGGGGCGCCTGAGTTGCATGCCTGGTTTTTTGCCATTACTCTACTTACAGCCATTACAACACTCGTATTAGGTGCCCTGTCGATCGATCGAACAAGATTACAGACAAGTGTAGAGACAGGAGCTTTGGCAATTGCCGCACTTACCGCAGTAACATGGCACAGCAGCTTAATGATTGCTGCAACCATAGCCTGGTTGCTAGGTGAATCAGCACTTAACTACGACGCGTCAGCACTATCACAACGCCTTCGTCGCTTTGTTCAGATTCCTCGAATGGCAGGCCTTCTGTGCATGATTGGGCTGCCGCTTACGATCGGATTCACTGCACGATACGGCATAATCGCCACCTATGCGCACCGCAACGTGGGCGGAGTTTTATTAATCTCTGGATTTGGCCTGGCGCACATCCTCCTCACATACTGCACCCTGCGGTTGTGGAAATGGACTGAAGTCAAACCAACCCGCCTGGGCATGGCAACCCCAATGATTCGCGTAGTGATTCTGGTAATCCCCACTGCCTTGATCTTTGTTTTCGGCCTATCACCAGGTATTACCACGGCACCCGCATTAATCGACCAGATAGGCGCACAGGGAATCGCGGGATGGGTAGTGTGGATAATCAGCAGCATCATGGGCTTTGCTCTATGGCAAACCGAAAGCCGCTGGAGTGTGCGCATTGCAGCTTCACGCGAACGGTTAAGCAACATCGTGAGCCTGGGCTGGTGGCAGGACACGCTATCAGGAGCCATCGATCGACTGTCGTCACCATTGCATGCAGTGATCACATTCCTCGACAGCGATGGCGCGCTACTATGGGCGATCATTGTAATCTTAGTCGTCGTGCTCGTATCGCGACCAGGAGGGCCGTAAACCATGGTCAGTCAAAAAAGTTTAGCGCCACTAAAACCCTGGGGCAGAGTTCTATGGCCCGCGGTCATTTTACTAGCCATTGCCGTCATTGCTGCGCTGGCACCTAAAGACAGCCTGCAGACTCTCAACCTGGTGGGGTACGCTGTATGCCATCGTATCGCCGACAGATCGTTCTTTATCGCGAACACGCAACTACCCTTATGTGCACGCGATACTGGCATGTTCAGCGCGGCATTGATAGGCATGCTAAGCTACGCCGTCGTCAGTCGTGAGCGATTGGCGCAGTTTCCACGCTGGCCCTATACGCTGGCACTGATTGCCTTCTTTCTGGCCTGGGCATTTGATGGGTTCAACTCCTATATGCTTTTGTTGCGCGGCCAGGTTTTTATCTACATGCCGCAGAACTGGCTGCGTCTTGTAACTGGCGCCTTTATGGGAGTTACACTCAGCAGCTTTGTCGTAGCGCTATTTAACTCGGCCATCTGGCGCCCCGAACTGACCAGCGAGGAGTCCACTGTCGGATCCTGGCGCGACATCATTCGACTAGTTATCATAGCGCTAAGCGTAATTGCCATTGTCCTCTGGCAACCTGATTTTCTCTATGGCCCCATTGCGCTGATCAGTACTCTAGGCGTCGTTACACTCCTTATCATCGTCAATGGACTGCTGGTGATGCTTCTGATGAAACGCGAGGCTAAAACAGAGCACTGGCGCCAATTAATACTTCCTGTGATTGCGGGCATCTTTTTCACGATTACGGAGATCATGATCATCGTCATCGTCAGGGCAGCCTTAACCCACCAACTTGGTTTACCGTATTAATCCTCTGCGATACGGCTGATGCAGGATCAGTCGGTAAAAACACCTCAATACTAAAGTGATTCATCGTTTGTTAACGCTAGTCCTTGTCACTGTATCAGTACTAGCCGCTTGCAGTGGGCCGGTTCCTGAAACCTCCGGAAGCAATACTGTTTCGTTCGATGGTGTGATAGATGACTTCGAGGGTACGGCAACAACATGGATTGCAGGTGGTTGGCCTTTATTCGCCGATAGCAGCGCAACCCGTACTACCGTATCCACACGCCATGCAACGCGCGGTGCCCAGTCGATCCAGCTTAGCTTTGATAAAGGCAGTACGTCAAGGGCAATCTTCATTCAAAATCGGTCACTCAACCTTTCCGTCGGAAAGGAGTTTGCCTTCGACTTGTTTAATGAAAATGGCGCTGCAGAGAGTGTGAGCATAGCATTCATCGATGGAAGTCAATGGCAGGAAAGTCTCCCTATCCCACTGAAGCCGGGCAGCAACGCTGTTCAATTTGACCTGACGGCGTCGACATTCAGGACATCCATGACAGACTGGCAGTACACAGCAACATTGCAACGGGCAGAAGCAATCCATCAACTCGTTTTGGTACTTTCGCCCGTAAACACGGGAAGTGTCTTTGTTGACAAATTGATTCTCGTCACAAAAACCGCGCCTCAAGCCACCGCGAATCGCGCCAATGATACCGACGATGCTCTCATCAAACTGCGTCCTGCCATGACGAAAACGTTTCAGTATGCCAGGCTTGACTTTGACATCAGCACGACCTTGTCTGTCAGTAATACTTTCGATACGAGTCTGATAGCGATCGAAGTCCAATTGGCATCTCCGTCGGGTATGACAACCACGATACCGGCATTCACGTACCAGTCATTCTCTCCGGACGGGCGTGTTCCTTCTGGCCCGCAACAATGGAGTGCACGCTTTAGCCCAACCGAAGAAGGCGACTGGACCGCCACGGCTATTCTTACGACCACTCTTGTGCAAGGGATTCATGCGTCATCACCGATGTCGTTCACCGTCTTTCCCGCTGTGTCGCGAGGATTCGTACGTGTTAATCCGTCAAATCCTCGTTACCTGGCTTTCGATAATAAGGAAGCCTTCTTTCCAATAGGTATTAACCTGGCATGGGGGCACGATGAGCCCCTGAAAGATTTCGCACGCTGGTTTGATGCTTTGCAACAAAACGGTTCTAGTGTTGCCCGCATCTGGATGTCATCATGGTCATTTGGAATCGAATGGAAAGACCTTGGTCTTGGGCGATATCGCCTCGATCGCGCCTGGTTACTCGATCAAGTGATGCAGATGGCTGAAAAACGTGGCGTGTACATCATTCTGGTGTTGATCAACCACGGCGCGTTCAATATTCGGGTGAATCCGGAATGGGTTGACAATCCGTACAACGCAGAACTGGGTGGGCCATGCAAAACGCCCGATGATTTTGCAGATAACGCAACTGCGCGCCAGTTGTTCAAGCAACGCTTACGCTATATTGCAGCTCGCTGGGCCTACTCACCCAATCTGCTGGCCTGGGAATGGTGGAACGAAGTCAATTTCACGCCATTTGCTGATCCCAATCTGCTCAGACCGTGGCTCAAAGAGATGACAGCCTATATGCGCACTGTTGATCCGTACCATCATCTCACCAGCATCAGTTATTCAGACGCTAATGACCCACGCATCATTTCCATGCCTGAACTTGACATGCTGCAGCAGCATCTATATAGCGCCTACGATCCCCGCATCAGTATGCCCAAAGCCTTGCGCGAGATGGGCAATGGTACGACGCGTAGTCCGGAGAAACCCGTCCTATTTACCGAGTTTGGGTATTCTGGTTCTGGCGAACAACCAACCCGCTTTGACAATGAGGGTATCCAATTCCACAACGGTCTATGGGCAGCCACGTTTACTGGGTATGCCAGTGCCGCCATGTACTGGTGGTGGGATAATTACATCGAGCCTAACCACTACTGGTATCACTTGAAAGGACTGAGCCAATTCCTTGCGGATCAGGACCTGTCTTTACTTGCGCCCTGGCAGGCAGATGTGCTGACCAACACAGTTCAAGTGTCAGCCTTGGGCAAAGAAGACGTCGCCTTAGTCTGGTTACGCAGCGCCTCATTTTCGGTTGACGTCATCGAATCCGAATTCCGTATGGCGACGATGTTCAACAAACCAGGTGATGCCGACTGGAAGGTCAATTTCCCATCTCGTAAGGACATCACGGTGCAACTCATAGCCATGAAAGCGGGAACCTATCGCGTTGGTTGGTATGACACGCGAACGGACAATCTCGTGGCAAGTCAATCGGCTGCTGCTGTGGATGGACGGTTAGAGATCATCGCGCCTGCCTTTGAGCGAGATATTGCGGCGAAAGTTATCTATCAAAAACCGTGAAGCGTACCCGGTTGAGATGGCCATGCGGCACACTTCGACCTGGGGCGGCGCAGTAAGTAGCTTGGGAATGACCTGCCACACCTTGACACACAGGAAAACACGGTTTTAATTTGACAGAGCGCCTGGTGCGTGGTATTAGTTACCGCGATGATGAGTATATGCATCTTTATCAAAGACAAGAAGCAAGGCCGTGAGCCGGACAGTAACGGGTCTGGTTAGCTTTGTACGTCATGCGATAAATGATTGGCAAGCTCCCAGGCGTCCCATAGCCGGGAGCTTTTATTTTGCATCGGTCTAGTTGTTCAACTGGAGGAAAAAACAATGTCTCAAGCTAATGCGGCTGACACAATGTCAGCAGAGTGTCCAGAGTGCGGTGGTACCATCACTTTCAAAAGTGCACCGGTATTGCACGAGCTCGTGCGTTGCCCGGATTGCGGCGCTGAACTGGAAGTCGTCGATCTAGGCACACTCACCCTGGCGCTAGCGCCTACTGAAGAAGAAGACTGGGGAGAATAATGAAGGCAGCCATCATTTGCTCGCTCGTACGCCCCGAAGAAAAGATGCTGATCGAGGCTTTTGCCAAGCGCAACGTGCCCTGTGAAGTCATCGATGACCGCGGTATCAAGTTTGACTTGCACGCTCTCGATGCGTGGAAGCAATACGATGTCATCGTCGAAAGGTGTGTGTCGCAAAGCCGCGCACGCTATATCCTGCGCACTCTCAAGCTTGCCGGCGTCAAGACGGTTAACACGTATGATGTCGTTGAGAATTGCGGTGACAAGTTCGTGACATCACAACTACTAGTGCAACATAACGTAGCCACACCGCGAACCAAGCTGGCGTTCACTGTCGATTCTGCCCAACAAGCCATCGAAGAGATGGGGTATCCCTGCGTTCTGAAACCCGTGGTTGGATCATGGGGGCGCATGGTAACTCGAATCAACGATCGTGATGCAGCTGAAGGCTTTCTGGAACTACGCGATGTGCTGGGCAACTACGAACAACATATCTACTACATTCAGGAATACATCAACAAACCCATGCGCGATATCCGCGCCTTTGTGGTCGATGGGAAAACCATTGCGGCGATCTACCGTACTTCGGAACACTGGATCACCAATACAGCACGCGGCGGTAAAGCCACAAACTGCCCAGTAACACCGGAACTCGATGCGTTGTGTTCTGCCGGAGCCACAGCAGTAGGCGGTGGTATCGTCGCTGTGGATGTACTCGAAGATACTGTACGCGGCTTCTTGATCAATGAGATCAATCACACGATGGAATTCCGCAACAGCGTTGCGCCAACCGGCGTCGATATACCCGGCGCGATCGTAGAGTACGCTGTGAAAGTAGCGAGTGCATAATGGCAAAGTTATCATGCACCATCGTTGGAGGTACAGGCTACACCGGTGGCGAACTACTGCGCATCTTAAATGCTCATCCGTTGGTGGAAGTGACGCAGATCACGTCACGATCACGTATGGGTGAGTATGCGCACACCGTTCACCCGAACCTGCGCAACACCTCAGCAGGCAACCTGCAGTTTATCCGACCTGAGGATGCCACTGCAAGCGACATTGCATTTCTGTGTCTACCTCACGGTGAAGCGTCAACCCAGATCGATCGCTGGGCTGGACTGGCCGGTACAATCATCGACTTAAGCGCCGATTTTCGGTTGCGCGATCCCAAAGCCTACGCGCGGTGGTATGGCGGCGCCCATCCTGCTCCCCAGTGGATAGACAAATTCGTCTATGGCCTTCCTGAAATGACACGGGGGCAACTCGCGGGTGCTCGTTACGCCAGTGGCGTCGGCTGTAATGCCACTGCTACCAACCTAGCTCTGATGCCTTTGGTCAAAGCCAATCTACTCGATATGAGCAAGCCCATCATCAGCGACACCAAGGTCGGCAGCAGTGAGGCAGGCGCTGTGGCCAGTGATGCCTCGCACCATCCGGAGCGCAGCGGGGCAGTGCGGTCTTATGCCCCCGCCGGACATCGACACGCTGCGGAAGTCGAACAGATGATTGCGGTAGTCGATAAAGAGTCACCACAGGCAACAGTTCACATGTCGGCTACATCGATCGAGATGGTACGAGGCGTTCTGGCTACGGTGCATTGCTTTACCCGCGAACCCGTCCAAGAAAAAAACCTCTGGAAGGCCTTCAGAGACTGCTACAAGGGTGAACCCTTTGTGCGCATCGTGAAAACAAATTCTGGCATTTTCCGTGCTCCTGAACCAAAAATACTTTCGGGCAGCAACTGGGCTGATGTTGGATTCGCGATCAGCGATGATGGGCGTAAGGTGACTTGTCTTTGCGCCATTGATAACCTGATGAAGGGTGCGGCAGGTTCTGCCGTACAGTGTATGAACGTCATGCATGGCTTCGAGGAACGCGCCGGGCTGGAGTTTCCCGGCCTACATCCGTAGTGACCGCTGAGCTATGGAGCCGGCACACCTTGTCGATGCCAACACTCTGTCTTGTGGTTGCTCCCAATAACCTGGATAAGGATGCGATTATGATAGTCGTCAAAGTCGGTGGTTCTGCCGGTATCAACTACGATCTCGTGTGCGATGATATTGCTGCCCTGGTCAAGTCAGGCACACAGGTTATTCTGGTTCATGGTGGTTCACATGAAACCAATGTCATCTCTGAAAGGCTAGGCAAGCCTCCGCGCATCCTGACCTCGGCACAGGGTTATACGTCGAGGTACACGGACTCCGAGACGCTTGACATCTTTGCCATGGTATACGCCGGAAAGATGAACACGCGCATCGTTGAGCGCTTACAAAAGCGCGGTGTCAACGCCATTGGACTCAGCGGTATAGACGGACGCTTGCTGGAGGGTCCGCGCAAGGCATCTGTGCGCGCGATCGTGGATGGCCGCCAGATACTGGTGCGTGACGATTACACAGGCAAAGTGGAAAAGGTCAACACCGGGCTGCTGGCTTTACTATCAGGAGCAGGCTACACACCCGTCATAACGCCGCCTGCATGCAGCACAGAAGGTGAAGCCATCAATGTCGACGGTGACCGTGCCGCTGCGATGATCGCTTCTGCCATCGGCGCGAAGCAGTTGATTATTCTGTCCAATGTGCCTGGGCTGTTGCGTCAATTCCCAGATGAGAGCACGTTAATTACACATATCAAGTACAGTGAGCTAGAGCAGGCGCTTTCATTCGCGGAAGGCCGCATGAAAAAGAAAGTATTAGGCGCAACGGAAGCCATTGCCGGAGGCGTCGAGCAGGTGGTATTCGCTGATGCCCGTCTGCCCAATCCCATCGCCAATGCCATCGCAGGCAAAGGCACCGTCATCAGTAGATAGCATTCGATTGCAAAAATCCAAGGAGAATGGAAAATGTCGATTCAGGAACTTGAACAACTGCACACGCCTGGTATTTATCAAAAACGCGACCTCGTCATCGTTCGCGGCAAGGATGCCACACTGTGGGATGACACCGGTCGAAGTTATATCGACTGCGCCTCCAACCAGGGCGTCAACACCCTGGGCTATAGCAATGAAGCTGTTGTGAAGGCAATCGCGGATCAAGCAGCCACACTGCTCAGTTGCTCAGAGATCTATTACAACGATAAGCGCGCGCAGTTCATGGAATTGCTTTATACCATCTTGCCGCAGCAGCTTAACCGTATTTTCCTGTGTAGTTCTGGCACTGAAGCCAATGAGGCAGCACTCAAGTTTGCTCGATTGAGCACTGGACGAACCGATATCATAGCCACGGTCCGCGCGTTTCATGGGCGCACGATGGGATCACTCTCTGCAACCTATGATCCCAAGTACCGCGATCCATTTAAGCCGCTGGTTCCAGGCTTCAGCCACGTCCCTTACAACAACCTTGAGGCCATGCGCGAAGCAGTGAATGATCAGACCGCGGCGATCATGGTTGAACCGATTCAGGGAGAAGGTGGTGTTCACCCGGGAACCATTGAGTATCTGCAAGGGTTGCGCCAGCTGGCTGACGAGCGAGGTGCGTTGCTGATCCTTGATGAAGTCCAGTCAGGATTTGGGCGCACCGGCAAGTGGTTCGCGTTGGAGCACTTCGGCATCGTTCCCGACTTGTTGGCGATGGGCAAAGCCATCGGCGGCGGCGTCCCCATGGGTGCAGTAGGCATCAGCAAAACGGTTAAGAACCTGGCTCCGGGCGTGCACGGTACCACATTTGGCGGTAATCCTCTCGCAGCTGCAGCAGGTATAGCGTCACTGCAGGAAATGAAGCGATTGGATATTCCAAAACTTGCCGCAGAAAAAGGCCAGTACTTCAAAGAGCGCCTTGAGGAAATCAATTCGCCCGTTATCCGCGAAGTGCGCGGCCTCGGCCTGATGCTGGGCGCCGAGTTAAAGACCAAGACAGCCCCGTACATCCGCGGTCTGCAGAACGAAGGCGTGCTCGCCATTCCCGCCGGGCTGAATGTCTTGCGCTTCCTGCCCCCTGCCATCATCACTTATGAGCAGATGGACATTGTCATCGAGAAAGTCGCCAAGGTATTAGCGGCTACGAACTGAATCATCCATGATCGAACTCCTTGAAGAGTGCGTTCGTATCCGCAGCCTGAGTGGTCAGGAAGGAGAGGTAGCTTTTTTTCTGCGTGACAAGATGGCCGCGTGCGGTTATCGCGCAAGTATCGATGCAGCAGGAAATGCTGTCGGCATTCTGGGTAACGGGCCGCGGCAACTGGTCATGCTCGGACACATGGACACTGTCGACGGGCTTGTACCGGTGCGTTATGAAGACGGCTCACTCTATGGCCGTGGCGCCGTCGATGCGAAAGGCCCGCTGTGTGCCTTCATCCTCGCTGCCGCCCGTCTGGCATCCGAAGCAGACGCTCTGGATGGCTGGCAGGTCATTGTTGTTGGCGCCACTGAAGAAGAAGCTGCAACATCCAAAGGTGCACGTTACGCGGCAACCCAGTACCAGCCCGAACTGTGCATCATCGGCGAGCCGAGTGGAGCTGATGGTGTCACTCTCGGATATAAAGGCCGCCTCCTGGTTGAGGCAATTTTTGAGCAACCATCTCGCCATACAGCCGCGCCCGGACCTAGCATAGCTGAGAACGCCGTGAAATTGTGGAACTGGCTGGATGGTTACGCCCACGACTATAACGCTGACAAACCTAAGACGTTCGATCAGATTTTGCCTTCATTGCGCAACATTAACTCGTTTGACGATGGCATGTCTGAACGTTGTCAATTGACCATCAGCCTGCGTCTGCCGGAGGGAAAAAGCCCGCATGCAATGCAACAGGCCTTCGAGTTGTGGGCTTCCACTTTTACTGAAAAAGTATCAGTCGGAGCAGCACGTGGATCGTCCTCTACTTCAACGACAGAATTGAAACGCGAAAACGCAATGGGCGCGATAATGAATGCCAATGCAACCGTGCTTTTGACATTCAGCGGACACGAGGTTGCGTGGAGATCATCAAAAGATACCGTTCTGGCGCGCGCGTTCATTGACGCCATCCGCGCGCACGGCGCACGCCCCGCGCTCAAGCTGAAAACCGGCACAGCCGATCTGAATGTACTGGGACCAGTCTGGGAGTGCCCAATCGTCGCCTACGGTCCAGGCGACTCCATCTTGGATCATACGCCGAACGAACATGTCAACATTGCCGAGTTTGAGCGCAGTGTTGCCATTCTGGAAAATGTCATCCGTAAGCTAATTGCCATTCCGTAATGGTTTGTCTGAATTACATCTGGAACCACACATATTATGAGCGTATCTTTCTCCTTTAAATATTACAACCCGAGAAGTCTTGAGATCATCGACACAACACTGCGCGAAGGTTCACAGACGTCGTTGCTGCATGATCACTACAAGTATTTCTACACCACGGCTGACAAAATGGAGATCGTTCGCGCTCTAATTCTGTATGGCGTGAAGTTTATCGAATTGTTTGCGCCTAATGTCAGCCCGCAGGAAGCATCAGACTGGGCGGCCATCAAAGAAGTCCGCGATGAGCTTGTTGTACAGTGTGGGTACACTTTTCTTCTGGCGCATGTACGTTGTCACCCTTCAGATGTAGAGGCCGCCATTAAGTCTGGCGCAGACGGTCTGAACATGTACATGGGCACATCTGATGCCTCGCGTAATTTTAACCATGGACAGAATATCGGCGAAATCACGCGGCGGGCAACCAAGTTGATCGAGGAAATCCATAGGGATTATCCCGATTTGATCCTGCGCTTCAGTGGTGAAGACGCCTTTCGCACGCGCGAAGATGATCTTTTCAGTGTTTATGATGCCGTGGCTCCATTTGTTTCACGTTTTGGCACACCTGATACGGTCGGAGTGGCTACCCCAACGGCAGTATCACGGCGCGTCAAATTGCTGCGCGAGCGTTACCCGCACGTTGACCTGGAAGGCCATTTCCACGACGATAGAGGGTATGCACTGATCAACACGCTTGAAGCAGTTCGCGCAGGCACGCGATACGTCAACACCACCTTGCTTGGCATTGGCGAACGATCTGGAATTACGTCGATGACAGGATTGCTGTTCAACCTCTTTGTGGACAAGGAATATCAATTCCTTGATGGCTATCACGTACGCGAGTCGTATCCTATCAATGTGCTCATGGCAGACAAACTGCGTAAGCTGGTGCCCTCCAAGGAACCCGTCAGTTTGACTAACCGCACTCACGCCGCTGGTGTGCACCAGAAGGCAATGATCAACAACGCCAGCACCTATGAAGCAAATCCTCTGGATCAGTTTGGTGTTACTGAGTCTGAAATTCTGCTTGGACCACTCAGTGGGTGGAATGTGATCCATTATTTCCTTAAGGAAATCTGCGGTTTCGATATTGATGAGAGCGGCGCTAAAAGTATCGCCACGTCATTCAAACAGCAGGTGTATGGCATACCCTTCGGTGCATCTCCGGCAGCCATGCTGCTGAAGATAGCAGAGGACGAGTATGGATTGAAGCCAATGAAAGTCCCAGAGCAATTCCGCGGTACGATCGCACAGAATATGACTGACACCACGCATACAGCTGAAGTAGGCGAGATCACACACGCCAGCGGTGTCATCCTGCGCTCGAAGCAATAAGGTGATGGATTTGAAAATCATCCTGGGTATTCCTGGCCCGTGGCGTAGTCCCGAAGAACTTGGCCAGGCGATTTCGGCGTCAGGCGTCGGCTATCACTTGAATGCAAATCACGATCGCCTGATCGGACCAGGCAGCGATGCTGAACTGACATGGCAGGAACCGGATGCCACATTGAGGCGCGCCTATGAAATGGCCAACCGGCAGTCGCTCAGCCACGCTGACCTCGATCTGATCGAACATCATGCGGGTTGTGCTTATTTGGTATGCCCAGGAGGCTCTCTGGATGCAGGTCGTGATGCTATGGCTTTGGCTGCCATCGTTTTGCGCGCAGGCGGTTTTGGCGTCAGAGTTGAAACAGCCGGCGTGGCGCTAAGTGCCTGGGATTGGCTCGCACAGTCTGAACGTAGTCATACACACGTTGGCGCACTCTATATCAGCTTTGTGTCTCTGTTCAGCCGGTCAGGTGAAGTACATTCCTGCGGCATGCACAATCTGGGACTGCCCGACGCAATGGTGACAGCTCAACAAAATACAGCGAATGGCGGGGAATTACTGCGAGGTTTTCTGATGTCCGTCGTGCACGAGCAACTGACGCTGCGTAGTGGTTATTCGACGCTGAGTGACGGCGCTGGTGGGATATATCAACTCACTCACCGTGATTGCGTTCTGTATGAACCGAATGACCCATACTTCAATCCGTTTGGCATCTGGGAAATAGCGCCACGCAGTAATGCGTGATTTTTGTGCACCCTTGACAGCGTCACACATATCTGCCATGAAGCCGCCTGTGGATTATGATCACACGCTCGTTTTCTGAAATCGCCTTTGAAGCATGGCAGCGCGGCGTTTACGCGCAATGGCATAGAGGATCAGCGACACAACGGTTACCACCGGGGGAATCATCTGCACAAGCTGGCTGGGAATATTAAGGTTGCCCAGTTGAATAGATAAGGCATCTGCAGCACCAAACACCAAGGCTGCAATCAGCGTACCAACAGGGTGCTTGGCTCCAAGGTATACGGCAGCCAATGCTATAAATCCCCGCCCAGAAGTCATATCACGTTGGAAAAACTTGACGTATCCCATACTGAGATGAATGCCGCCCAACGCCGCCAGTAACGCACTTAGCATCAGCGCCAGATAACGCATGGCTGACACGTTGATGCCCACGGACCGGGCTGCATCAGGATTCTCGCCAACGGCGCGAATATGGATACCTAGACGAGTGCGATAGAGGAACAACCATACCAGCCCTGTGGCAATAAACGCCAGATAGGTGATCAGGTTTTGACCACTCAACACCTCGCCCAGGAAAGGGATGTCTTTGATGATGGGGATCGTGATGGTCGGCATTTCCAGGCTGACCAGTTTTGTTGATGAACCTTTATCGCCAGTCAGAAGGTACACAACAAATATCGTCGCACCCGATGCCAGAATGTTGAGCGCTAGTCCCACAAGAATGATATCGGCCTTCAATTTCAGGTGAAAATAGCCCAAAATGAGCGCCATCACTTCTGCAAGCGAAATACCGGCCAGCAAGCCCAGCCACTCACTGTGGGTGTAGACACTGACCAGCACACCAGCACAGGCAGATGTCAACATCATGCCTTCGAGGGCGATATTCGAAGCTCCGCTTAATTCCGCGATCAAACCACCCAGAGCAGGCAAAATGAGCGGTGTGGACACGCGCAAAATGGTGGAAACGAATACGGCGCTGAAAATCACTTTTAGGGCGCTATCCATCTTGATGTTGCCTCACGCTAAACTGGGCAGACTCGCACGTCCACCGTAGAGAATTTTGTTTCATCAGTGACATGGCTGAAGTGACTGTCCTACAACTTTGCTTCGGCAGCCCTTCGGTTGCGACGCGTTCGGACATACTCGATCACAAACTGCGCTGTTATAAGCAGAATGATGACAGCCTGAATCACCTGGACAATTTCGGCACCAACCGACGCCGTGCGTTCCATAATATCGCCGCCAATGCGCAGGTAAGAATAGAACAAACCCGTGATTGGAACGAGCAAAGGATTATTACGGGCTAACATCGCGACTACAATGCCTTCAAAGCCCAATCCTGCGGATATGCCCAGGATGAGACGGTTGTGCACGCCCATTGCCAGATGAACACCGCCTATCGCAGCAACAGCGCCGCCAATGGCGAAAGCCAGCATGACCACGCGCTTTGTGTTGATGCCGCCATACTGAGCAAATTTCTCATTAGCGCCGATCATCCGGATTTCGTAGCCGAAAGAGGTGTGGCGCATGAGAATCCACACCGCGATCACAACGATTAGCACAACAACAATAGCCAAATTCGCGCGTCCCAGGTTTGCATTGAAGATGTCGGCTAACAAGGGAAAGGCTGAGGTAGCCGGCAGCAGTGCGGAACGACGCACGTTGTCACCTTCTGGCGTCAGGAAGTTGATCAACAGATACTGGTATAAATTGGCGATGATTGCGTTAATCATCAAGGTGGAAACAATCTCGTTGGCATTGAGATACGCCTTCATCCAGCCAGGTATTAAAGCGACGAGAAATCCCGCCGCCATGGCAGCCAGCAAGGGCACGATAATTCCGAGTATCGGCGGAAGCGGTACATAGAGCGCAACTACGGCAGCTGTCATCGCACCCACCAGCAGCGACCCTTCGGCCCCAAGGTTAAACTGGCGTGCCTGAAACGCAATTGACACCGATAAACCGATCAAAATAAGCGTCGTTGCGTCCTGTAGCCAGTTCCCAAGTCGGTTGACCTGGCTTAATGGCCCGGTCAACAGGGCAGTGTACGCTGCAATGGGCTGCTTCCCAACTGCCAGTGTGACGATAAAGCCCACCACAAGGGCGATGACAATTGTCCCCAGTGTGACCACCAGATCGATCAATGACCCACGCACACGCTCTTTGCGAATACGCATGCGTTCATGAACACGAGCCTCGGAGTTAGTGATTGCTGGAGTGTCTACCAATTTGCCTCTATTTCCGCCTGCGTTTGCTGTTTTACGCCAAGCATGAACAAACCCACTTCCTCTTCACTTACATTTCGAACATCGGTAATTATCGCAACAATGCGACCGTTATGCATGACGGCCAACCTGTCCGATAACGACATGACCTCAGCAAGATCGGCCGAAACAAGCAGCACCGCAACGCCTTCATTCCGCTGCTTCAGCAACTGCTGATGCATGAACTCCGTTGCACCGATATCCACACCACGTGTGGGTTGCGCCGCAATGAGTAGCTTCGGATTGGCTGATAACTCGCGCGCCACAACCACTTTCTGCATGTTGCCGCCCGATAGTGAACCCACAGGCAATGTACCATCAGGAGCGCGAATGGCATATTGGTCAATCATTTTTTCGCCGTGTTTCACGACGGCGCCATGAGACACAAAGCCTGCTCGTGAGAACGGTGGCTTGTTGTACCTGTCGACGATCAAATTCTCGTCAATACTGGCATTTAGGGCCACACCATTGGTCAGTCGGTCCTCAGGAATATGCGCCACGCCAGACAGGCGTACCGCACTCGCACTCAACCCGGTAATCGAATGATCGCCAAGCGATACTGTGCCGGCCACGGGCTTGCGTAATCCAGTTAGCACTTCCACCAGCTCAGTCTGACCGTTTCCTTCAACACCGGCGATCCCCAGTATTTCCCCGGAATACGTATTAAACGACACGCCACGGACGACTTCGCGCCCAGCCTCATTGACATATTCCAGGTGGCGCACCTGGAGCATAGCGACACCACGTTCCTTAGTCGGTTTATCAAGCTGCAGAAACACCTCGCGCCCAACCATCATCTTCGCCAGGCGCGACTCTGTCGCATCACTGGTATGAAGCGTGCCAACCATTTGTCCATCCCGCATCACACTTACGCGATCACTGATCTCCATCACTTCCCGCAGCTTGTGCGAAATGAAGATAATCGTCTTGCCTGCATTCACCAACTGGCGAATCGCGGCAAAAAGCTCGCGAGTCTCCTGAGGCGTCAGTACGGCAGTAGGTTCATCCAGGATGAGAATATCGGCGCCACGATATAGCGCCTTAAGGATTTCAACCCGCTGACGCATGCCTACAGGAACACTATCTACAATGGCAGTCGGATCCACCACGAGCCCGTATTGTCTGGCTAGGTTATTGGTGATCTTGACCGCAGCCCGCTGGTCGAGCAACATACCGCGCATAGGTTCACTGCCAAGCACGACATTCTGCGCGATAGTGAACGAAGGAACCAGCATGAAATTCTGAAAGACCATGCCTATTCCCAATGCGATTGCTTCATGCTCTGAGTTGATATGAACGGATTTCCCTCGTAGGAAAATCGAACCAGACGACGGACGCTCCACCCCGTACAGAATCTTCATCAGGGTGGATTTACCGGCGCCATTTTCACCAACGAGCGCGTGGATTTCTCCAGACCTAATCCCGAAATGGACTTCCCGATTGGCACGCACGCCATTAGGGTAGATCTTGATGATATCGCGCATCTCAATCAAAGCCGAAGCTTCGAGAGGGGGATTCTTACTCAATGACAGTGGGGTGCTGATCGTAAGCCTCCTGCAACAACGCCGACGTTATAGCAGTTGCGCTAGTCGGTTAACTGCAACATGACCTGCCGCCCCGGTTGATTCTTGTCAGGGCGGCGGGTGATCGCAGAAAGTTATTTGAGTGTCGTATCGACTTTGATCTTGCCGTCCTTGATATCCTTGACAGCCTGTGCAACCTTAGCCTGTACTTCTGCCGAAACAAGTTTCTGATAGTTTTCGTTGTTAGCCAGCCCGACTGCATCTTCAGCAACACCCAGATATTCTGCGGTCCCGTACTTTAGTGTACCCGACGCATCCATCTTGGCCGCGCGTGCGATACCTGCACCCACATTCTTCAACATGGACGTGATAATCGTCGTCTTCTGCTTAGGATCAGAAACAGTAAAATACTGGTCGGAATCGACGCCAATACTATAAGCATTGGCTTCGACGGCGGCCTCGAATACGCCCATGCCAGAGCCACCGGCTACACCCCATACAACGCCAGCACCCTGCTGGTACATGGACTTAGCGATTTCCTTGCCTTTGGCCGGATTGTTCCACGGATTGTCACCACCAACATACTGGATGATGATATCGGTATCAGGATTGAGGCCGGCATCTTTCAAACCTTGCTTAAAACCAACAAAGAAGTCATTGATGCCGGGAATGTCCATGCCGCCGATACCGCCGACCTTGGTCTTATTGTCAATACCTTTCAGAGCCTTTGCCTTAAGAGACAGCCCTGTGGCCAGGCCGACTAGATATGACCCTTCATTCTGCTTGAAGTACATCGAGTAAACATTTGAGCACTTATTGGTGCAGCTTCCTGCGCCCAGTTTACTCGCGAAGTCGATGTCACCCTCGAAGAACCAGAATTTCTTGTTAGGATACTTAGGCGCAATCTTGCTCATGTAATCGCCCATATCGAGCGAACCAGCGACCAGGGCGTCATAGTCATCAGACGCGGCGGCATCCTCAAGACCTGGCTCCCACTTGTTGCGGTCATAACTCAACTCAACGATCTTCGTGTCATAACCCAGTTCTTTTTTAATGATATCCATGCCCAAACTGGCAGAGTCAAAAAACGACTTGTCGCCAAGGGTGCCATTAATCACTAGTTTCACACGTAGTTTTTTTGCGGCAGAAGGAGCCGCTGTCGCGGCGGGGGCGGTGGTTGCAGGTGCAACTGTCGACGTGGCAGCACTGCAGCTTGTAAGAATCATGGACGCCGCAATCGCGGTCGTCAACCAAACTGTTATTTTTTGACGCATTATTGTTCTTCTCCTCAAGCAAGGCGTATTGTTACCACGCAAATTCTATCATTGCAGGCGTTCTTGCCCACTGCATTGTGATAACGACCCAAGAGGCCGACGGGATGTTTGCATGTCAACCTGAGCAGCCCGTTCGGTAATAGGGGACCTCACATGTAGTCGGCGTAGTTGATCAGCCGTGCAAAGATCAAGCGATTGGCATCGTGGAAATTACGGGCACCACGGTAGGCAGCGCGAATCAAATAGATGATATCGTTCCCATCAAAGTGCCATTCGACATACTGAAATCCAGTCAGGTGGATAGAGTCTTCATGGCCTAACCCGGTGTCATCGACCATCAGTGTTTTGACAAGCTTCCAGTGCATCAGGTCAGTAGATATGGATAAGGAAAGTACGTTGCGTTGATCCGGCCGACGCGCATCAGTAACATTATTGACCAAAGCAAGGTATTTCTGCGATTTCGGATCGCGTCTGATCGTGAATTTGGTGGCGCCTCCTGGAAACTCGATAAAGCCATTAGTCGGGTTAAAGATCAACCGAGCGCCATCATCATGTACTTTAACGATGGCAGCTTTGCCGACAACGGGGTTAGCGTGAAATCGCAGGACATTCCAGAGTTCCCCACTGGGCGCGGTCACCATATTACCTTCCAGCCATCCTGGGCGCGCTAAGTCGCCCCATTCCTTCGGAAGCCAGGCTGGGTCAAATGCAAGCTGATTGCTCATGGACCAATTCCCTGCATCCAACAGGTCACCGTCTTTGCCAACCGATATAACCAGTGACTTGAACCCAGGCCCCCATTCCAAAGGATCACAATTCTCAAAGGCGCGATACAGTCTGTTGCCGTGCACAAGCACTGGAGTTGGCGCACAATGGTAATTGGGTGCATTGTGAAAGGCGCCTCCCTTGAAAAGCAGGCCATGTTGACTGTCCGTGGGGTGTGTCCACGTGAAACCACCATCATTACTTCGACGAATCACAATCGAGCCCCATTGCTGGCTGGTTCCTATCAAGTACAAACTCCCCTGATGATAAAAAAGAGCCGACCAGAACGCATTCATCACATGCGTCACATTAACCCACGACTGTCCATTGTCTTCAGAACGGTAGATGCTGACCATGCCCTCTTCGCCTTCGCACGTACGGGGACACCCCGGCCCGAAGTAATCATGGCTAGCCACCAGAACACCATCAGGAAGACGCGCCAGACCCGGGCTTCCAATGAATGTCTGTGTCTGTTCGGGCTGAAATTTTACTTCATGCCAAAGCATTGGGTCTCTCCCTCTTTAACACTCAATTCACCAACGTCTCCGTGTTAATAAAAAACACCGCAGGGTATCTACCCTGTCGGTGTTCATGGATGGACCTGAGGGGATTTGAACCCCTGACCTCCTCAGTGCGATTGAGGCGCGCTCCCAACTGCGCTACAGGCCCGCAAAACAAAAAGGATGAAGGATTTATCCCTTCATCCTTCTGAAGCGGGCGACGGGATTTGAACCCGCGACCTTCTCCT
>CAIQQO010000346.1 GCA_903873965.1 uncultured bacterium | reverse complement strand
GGTCATACCCGGTCCCATCCCGAACCCGGTCGTCAAGCTCGTCAGCGCCGATGGTAGTACGTGGGTGACTGCGTGCAAGAGTAGGTCATTGCCAGAGAATCCTTTTCTTTTGTTTTCTCCCCGCCTTTCCTTCCCCATTTCCTGAAACACCAAACAGTTACAGTTATGGAACCGGTAGCGCTTATCTCTCTAAACACACTCGACCACCCAATTCCCGCAATCTGAATAAACAAGTTGCCTGGAGTAAGCCAATTGATTGAGTAGGCGCGTCATGTGTCACTTTCCATCATGCGCGACGCAGGTGCGGCAATATCGAATATGTGAATATGTGGCCTAATAAGGGTTCCGCACAAAAAAAGACCTCCGGTTTGACTTTCCCGGAGGTCTTTGGCAAGTGATGTCGTGGTGAACTATTCCATCACTATTGCCGGAATAAACACCCTGCGTGTGATCGTTGGTGTGATCAGTACGACCGGAGTGTTATTTCGATCCCCGTAACTGGCTGTGTAGGCCATATCCGCTGCATAGGGAATTGGCCTCATTGTGAGAATAATCCGATGTGAATTGCCCGCTGTGAGTGTCCCATTCCAGTAGGCGATCGCAGCTTGCGTTACAAATTGTGGCACTCGCAGTCCCGGGGGGAAGGTGATGCCATTGGTTCCATACGCGTTGATCAGTGCCGACCAGTTCGGAATGGTGACGCTCATATTTACGTTTGCCGACTCAGTCAGGGAAGTGTTTGTGACTGAGAGGGTTAAGGTAATGACATCACCAGTTGCCGCGCTCACGCTATTAACCTCAAAGCTTCCAGTGAGGACAACAGCAGGTGCAATGTTAACTGTGATGGCATGACTTGTCGTTACTGTGCCTGCAGCGTTGGAAGCCGTTACATAGACGATTTTTACCCCTGCAGTTGTCCATGTAAATACCGCCTGATGTTCGAGTGTGTTGACCATTGCCGTGATGGTGGGTTGTCCGTCGGCCGCCCATGTAAAGGTGACAGGAGTCGTTGTGGAAATTGGGTTGATGGTTGCGCCCATGGTCACGCCTTTATTCGTGAGTGCTGTGCTGGAACCTGTTATTGCCACCTCTTCAGGCGGTGTAACCGTTTGTGGGCCACTGTAAAAGAGTGGCGAGATTAGGACGTCATTGCGCAATGGGGGCGGGTCCCAGCCTAATTGGGGAGGCAGTCCCTGCGCCAGAAAGCGCGTCCACCCGGATCCAGCCGTGATATGGAAAAGCTGGTCGTGGATGTAGGCCTGATAAATACTCGAATTGGAGGTCGTTGAGCGTGGTGGGTAGTAAATGCCAAGTCCGGTGGCATGATCGAGTGCTACAGAATACAACCGCTCGCGTCCGATGGAGGAGTCGTAAGACGAGAAGACGCCAGAACTGTGCCGTTCATAGGCAACAAACGGCAGCGTGCCGTACAGCGTTGAATGCACTGCGTCTGTGGCAGAAATCACTGTTGTATCGGTGATTGTGGCACGCAGGATCGCTAGAAAGTCTGCAAGGTCGACGTAGCTGTCTTCATCATCCAATTCAAGTGGTTTGGCGCCAACTGAGTCGTATTTTTGAGCCGATTGTCGACTGGATCTAAGCTGGCCGATGTGCGTTGGCGGGTCGGCCAACGTATATTGAACCAAATTGTCTCCAAGCGCACTGATCGACTGGTTAACTTCGGCAAAGCGAGCCATATCGAACACGGAGATGGTGTATGGCAGTTGCAGCACGCCGACTGCCACCGCATAGGACTGAGCTGTAGCGATTGCGTATGCGCGCGGATTAGCCGCATTGCCGGCGTTCTGACGATACACGTCGTAGGCAAATATGCCCCAGCCTGTGTTTGGCGAGGCGATTACAAAATCGGCCACGCCGTCAGCAATAGCAGCGTCCTCGAATAAACCGAATGAGCATCCATCGTAGTGCAGTACATCAATCTTACGCGCTCCATCATCCGTCGCC
>CAIQQO010000345.1 GCA_903873965.1 uncultured bacterium | reverse complement strand
TCATACGCAGAAATTGACGTTACGCCGACTGGCGGAAGAACGTTTGGCGTCGCGCCCACCTGCCGCCGGCGCCTTGTCTGAAGCCGACTCGCAACGCCTCTTTCACGAGCTGCAAGTGCATCAGATTGAACTGGAAATGCAGAACGAGGAATTGCAACTGTCGCGCGCGCAGGTTGAAACCACGTTGCAGCGGTACAGCGATTTATACGACTTTGCGCCGGTGGGGTATCTGGTGCTGAATCACCTTGGCCTCATCCTGCAGGCCAACCTGACCGGCGCCAATATGCTCGAAGTCAACCGCGCCGATCTGGTCGGACGGCGGTTGGCGATGTTTGTAGCCCGGGGTGACCGCGCCGTATTGAACGCGTTTATTGCGCGCGCGTTTGCACAGGGCTCGAAACAAGTTTGTGAGGTGGTGCTGGATCAGCCCGCGGGGCAAGCCGGAAGCAATGGCCTGTTTGTGCGGCTGGAAGGTGGCGTAACGGCGAATCGACAGGAATGCCGCGTAACGATGACGGACATCACCGAGCGCAGGCAGGCGGAAGACGCGGCACGGGTAGCCAGCCTGCGGTTGGAAAACATCGTCGGGTTGACGCCTGCCAGTTACTGGGAATGGCATGTTCAGACGGGCGCATTGGTTATTAACGAGGTGTGGGCGCAAATCATTGGTTATACGCTGGCCGAGTTAGAGCCTGTCAGCATCAAGACATGGGAGGCGCATACCCACCCTGAGGATCTGGCGAAATCCAACAACATGCTGGAGCAGTATTTCGCAGAAGAGCAGCCCTATTACGACTGCGATGTTCGCATGAAGCATAAGGATGGCGGCTGGGTGTGGATTCACGACCGTGGCCGCGTCATCACACGCACGCCCGAGGGCAAGCCGCTGCTGATGATCGGTTCCCACACCGACATCAGCGCGCGCAAGCTCGCCGAAGAGGCCTTGCGCGATAGCGAAGAGAAATATCGCACCGTGGCGGACTTCACCTATGACTGGGAAGCATGGCGCGGCGTGGATGGCGCCTATCATTACGTTTCGCCATCGTGTGAACGCATCAGCGGCTATACGACGGCCGAGTTTATGGCGGATCCGAATCTGATGCTGCGCATCACGCACCCGGATGACCAGGCAGGATTGAGCGAGCATTATCGCGCCACCTTGCACGAAGCGCGCAATCAATCGCTGGAATTTGACTTCCGCATTCTCACAGCAGGCGGCGCGACACGCTGGATCAGCCATTCGTGCATGCCCGTCTACGCAGCCGATGGGCAATGGCTGGGTCGGCGCGAGAGCAATCACGACATCACCGAACGCAAACGCATGGAAGAGCGACTGCATATTCTGTTCCACAACGCGCCCGACCCGATTCTGCTTTTTGACCGCGCCTTGGCATTGCGCGACTTGAACCATGCCTATGAAGTCATGACCGGCTACTCGCGCGTTGAGTTGATGAGCATGACCACGGCTGAAGCGGGTCATGTGATGCAAGTCTCGGCTGAGGTCATGCAAGCGGTCATCAGGGAACTCATGCAGGGGCGGATGGTCGATCAATACGAAATGACGATTCAATCCAGAAGCGGCGCCCGGATCGAGGTAGAGGTGCATATCCACCCCATCGAAATTGGCGCTGAGCCGATGTATATGGCGTCGCTGCGCGACATCACCGAACGCAAACG
>CAIQQO010000344.1 GCA_903873965.1 uncultured bacterium | reverse complement strand
GCACGTTGGCGTCGGTCGGGGAGGTAGGGGTGACAGCATTGCCGCACGAAACCATGATTATTACGGCGTAGATGGCAATGTGGCTCGGCACACCCCGGCCCCGGCCAACGCACCCCGGCCCCATTCAACACGCGTCGCATGAATCACACGTTACGTGGATGGGGTGCGGTTGGTGGCCATTGTAGTCTCGTGTCATTGTCGCAAGGGCGAAGCATTGCCATGACATCTCATATAGGTTGAGGTTCGTGCGGCAATGCTTCACCCCTACGAAGACACGGATACGGAATCGGACTCGGATTCGGAATCGGAATCCGAATTACGTTTCACGTTTCACGTTTCACATCTTACGGCCGCACCGTCACCTGTGGCTCGTAGCCGATCAGTTTTGCCGCGCGGTCGTAGCTGACAAGGGATGCGGCGCCGATGAGGGCGCGTTTGCGGGAGGTGACCTCGGGGTAGAACAGTTCGATCAGCATTTCCGACTCGATGCCGGTGGCGTTTTCGCGCTGGCACACGTACAGGGGGTGGCTGCCTTCGTAGTCGGCCAGCAGGGATTTCTCAAATGCCTGCGCCGCGTCGTCGACGTCGATGATCGCCCAGAAATCGGTGTGGCCAAACCCGGCAAGGAACACGGCGTCGGGACCGCCCGCCATGCGCTCTTTCCACGGGCGCTCGGTCAACCTTTGGGCGCGCTGGACAACCAACCGTTCGCGGATCGTCGTGAGCCATGTTTCCTGTTGTTCCGCCGGCGCATTGAGCAGCTCGGCCAGGGCATCCTTGCGCGCGTTCAAGAGTTCTTTCAGGAAGGCGATGTGCATTTGCGGCGCTGAGACCGAGGGCAGGCGCAGGCACGTGCTGGCGATGCCCTCGCGCCGCCAGTAGTAGGCCGCAATCGATTCGAGCGTCTGTTTCGAGAACGAGTACGGGTCGCTGGTAAACGTCGGATGGTCTTCGTCGATCGGGAAATACTGGATCGGGAAGCTGGTTACGCCAAAGTTGTAGCCCAGCGCGTTGATCGAACTGGCGCACGTCACGCGTTTGATGCCTTCGGCTGCCGCAGCCTCAAACACGTTGAACGCGCCCACGTTATTCACGCGGAAAATCTCTTGCCCTGCCGCCGCCGCGGGGTAGGTATAGGCCGCCAGATGCACGATGCCATTCATCCCGCGCGCCTGCGCGCGCACGTCGTCGTAATGCGTGATATCGCATGTCACATATTCGACGCCCGCGATGGGTTTGTCGTCAACGCGCGTATCGATCACCCGCACCGCATGTCCGCTATGCACCAGTCGGGTCACGACGCCGCGACCAACTGTGCCTGAGCCGCCTGTCACCAAGATATTCATGTTTGACCTCAACCTGAATCATATCAAGAGGTTGCGATTCCGAGTATGGCGACTGCGCCTGGTCTGCCGCTCCTGAGCGCCAGGTCCATGGGCGTGTCGCCGTCTTCATCATGGATCTTTGTCACGGCGCCGTGATGCAGCAGCAGCGCCATCACGTCTGCAAAGCCGCCGGCCGCCGCGTAGTGCAGCGCCGTGCGCCCGCGCGGGCCGATGCGATTGGGATCGGCGCCACTTCTCAGCAACAGCTGTACCTTGTCGGCGTGCTCGCCCTTGTCGGCGCGGCACACGTATTGCAGCGGCGTGAAACCGCCCCAGTTGTCGTTGTCAATCGGCATGCCGCGCTTGATGAAGTAGCGCAGGTCGGCGGCATCGCACGCGACGGCAATCGCCCCGGCATCGACCGCGCGCAGGTCGGCCCCATGCGCGATGAGCACGTCCACCAGATCGAGGCGATGGACTTTGCCGGCCAGGTAGCACAGCATGGCACTGTAAGGGGCCACATCCGCGCCGAGATCAAGCAGATCGACGGTCAGGTCAAAATGCCCGCCGGCGACGGCGAAGGCGATGAGCGGTGTGTGATAGATCGCGTCGCCGGCGTCTTCGGCGTTGAGCAGTTCCGGCTCTTCGTCCAGAATGCTGTTCACGAGGCGCCGTTCGTTGGTGAAGGCCAGGCGGAAGATGTCGAGCGGCGCCATGATGGCGCGCAGGAAGGTCGCGATGGCGTCACGGTGGTAATAGCCCGCGGCGCAATAGGGGGTGATTTGCACCAGCGTCTCGTTGTTATAGCATCCGCTCAGGTCGACATGGGCGCCGCGTTCGTACAGCCACTCGACGGCTGCCAGTTTGCCCGCCCGTGCTGCCTCCCATAACAGCGTGCGGCCATGGTTGCCGCGCTGATTCAACACTTCCGGCTGGCTTTCCAACAAGGCGCTCAATTCGGCCACCTTGCCGCGCCGGCCGACGCCCAGTATCTTGGTGGACAATTGCTTCTTCCAGTAGCCGGGCGGCGCATCGAACTGGCGAACCCAACGCTGGATCGGGACAGCGGTATTTGCCGGCGTCTTGACTACCTGAGTGTGAGTGGTCATCAATATACCTACCTATTGCATGGTGTCGGTTGCCCACACGGGCTCAATGTCCGGCATCAGGAACTTGCCTCGATAGATCACCAGGTTGCCGTCGTCCTGCATGTGCAGATAGTAATCCGCTGGATCGCCCGCCGGCATGGATGACCATATTTTGCTGCCGTCCTGCGCCAGCAACACCAGGTCGCCGTCGTTCTGCATCACCAGGCGCGTGGCATGGCTGCCCCCGGTATTGCTCGACCACAGCGTTTTGGCGGCGTTGACAGCAGCCAGCGTGAGGTCGCCGTTGTGCTGGAACTTCAAGATATACTCGCCGTTCGCCGAAATCAACTGGCCGCCTGGGCGCAACTCGTTGGGCGCGATCAGCGTTTCGGTCAACGCCGGGGCGACAGGGCTGATGCGAGTGGCTGTATCCCCCTTCAGCGGCTCCAAAGTGGGACCCGGGAGTGGAACCGTCGCTTCCGCTGTGGGTGTAGCGGGTAACGCCGCCGGTCGGGCATTGCTGGACAGAATGATGACGCCGACGATGACCAACACGACCACGACCACGATCCCGCCCAGCGCCGCTATGGGCACGCCCGGCTTGCGCGGCGCTGCCGGCAACTGGCGCTCTGGCGTCGTCAGCGGGATCGGGAGCGGGGGCTCGGGTGGCGGCGGCGATTCAGCTGCTTCAGTCGTCACCACGGTGGCCTGCGCCGCCTCCACCTTGTGCGACTCGTCTGCGGCCTGCGCGCCCATGACCACGGTCGCGATCTCGGGCAGCGCCGGCGGCAACACCTTATCGAGGCGCGCCGGCGCAGGCGTATCGGCAATCGCCGCCTGCAGCGCCCGCACCATGTCCGCCGTCGCCTGGTATCGGTCAGCGGGGTTGATGGCCAGCGCCTTCAAGATGATGCGCTCAATCGATTCGGGCAGTTGCGGGTTAAGCGTGCGCGGTGGCGGCAATGGCCCTTGAATATGCTTCAGCACCACGGCAATCGGCGTTTCGGCCTTGTACGGCACGCGCCCGGTAGCTAATTCGTACAGGATCACGCCGAGCGAGTAAATGTCGCTGCGCGCGTCGATCGGCTTGCCGCCGCCTTGTTCGGGCGACATGTAGGCGGGCGTGCCCATGATCGTGCCGGCGGATGTGATGTTGGCGGCCGATTCGACCATGCGCGCCAGCCCGAAGTCGGTGAGAAGGCAGTTACCGCTCTCGTCGATCAAGACGTTGCTGGGCTTGATATCACGATGCACCAGGTTGCGTTTGTGCGCGTAACTGAGCGCATCGCCCACCTGGCTCATGACTTGACGCATGCGCGGCAGCGGCATCGGATGGTCTACGATCTCGGCAGCCAGTGTGCCGCTCGGGATCAGGGGCATCACGATGTAGCTGTAGCCATCGGCCTGGCCGTAATCGAACACCGGCAGAATGTGCGGGTGCTGTAGTTGCGCCAACAGTTTCGCTTCGCGCTGAAAGCGCGCCGCAAACTGCGCGTCCTCGCCCAGCTGGCGCGAGAGTACCTTGATGGCGACGTAGCGTTCCATGTTGGGTTGAAAGGCCTTGTAGACCGCGGCCATGCCCCCTTCACCCAGCGG
>CAIQQO010000343.1 GCA_903873965.1 uncultured bacterium | reverse complement strand
CTCCTAATAAACATCATGTTATGCCACACACACGAAAATTCTGACAGGCCCCGCCATGGTGAATAGGGTGAAGCCCGAAGCACTTCGGCAGCGAGAAACCAGACCCGGGGGACCCAAGACCAGCAACTTCAGGGGGCCTGTCAGAATTTTCGTGTGTGTGGCATAACATGATGTTTATTAGGAGCATGTATGTCACGCAAGACGAAGATTGCCACGGCGGCAGTGATGCTGCCGCAGATACCAGCAGCACTGCTTGATCAACTGGTCACCGGGCCAATGACGCCTGGCGCCATTGAAGACGTCATGAGAGGCTTCAAGAAGGCGCTCATTGAGCGCGCCCTGGGCGCCGAGATGAGTCACCATCTGGGCTATCCGCCCGGTGCTGCCAAGCCCTCTGATGCCACCAACCACCGCAACGGCAACAGCGGCAAGACCGTTCTGACCGGCGACGCCGCGCTGCGCATCGAAGTGCCGCGTGACCGCGAAGGCTCGTTCGAGCCACAGCTCATTGGCAAGCACGAGAGGCGCTTTACCGGCTTTGACGACAAGATCATCGCTATGTACGCGCGCGGCATGACGGTGCGCGAAATACAAGGCTTTCTGGCCGAGATGTATGCGGTGGACGTTTCCCCGGACCTCATCAGCAGCGTCACCGATGCCGTGATGGTCGAGGTTACGGCGTGGCAGTCGCGCCCGCTGGAAGCCATGTATCCCGTGGTGTTCTTTGACGCGCTGCGCGTGAAGATACGTGAAGACGCGGTGGTTCGCAGCAAAGCCGTGTATCTGGCCTTGGGGGTGCTGCCCGACGGCAGCAGGGACATCCTGGGGATTTGGATCGAGAACACCGAAGGGGCGAAGTTCTGGATGAAGGTGTTCAACGATCTGAAGACCCGCGGCTGCAACGACATCCTAATCGCCATCACCGATGGCCTTAAAGGCATGGGCGAAGCGCTCGGCGTGGTCTACCCCGCTACGACGTTGCAGACCTGTATCGTGCATCTGATTCGCAACAGTCTGGATTACGCCAGTTGGAAGGATCGCAAGGCGCTGGCGGCGGCGATCAAACCGATCTACACGGCTCCCAGTGCCGAAGCAGCGCAGGCCGAACTGGACACCTTTGGGCAAGGCCCTTGGGGCCAGCGCTTTCCCACCGTGGCAGGGTCCTGGCGCCGCGTGTGGGACAAGGTGATTCCGTTCTTTGCTTTCCCACCCGAGGTGCGCCGGGTGATTTACACGACCAATGCCATCGAGAGCGTGAATGCGCGACTGCGCAAGATCATTAAAACGCGAGGGCATTTCCCCAGCGACGACGCGGCCACCAAACTGATCTGGCTGGCGCTGCGTAACATTACCGCCGACTGGGGCCGCGCAGCCAATCACTGGAAAACGGCAATGAACCAGTTTGCGATACTTTACGAGGATAGATTCACAAAGGGAATGGTGTAAGATAAGAACTGACTTTTCCACTGCGTCTGACGGTACGTCGTAAACATCTTCCGCCGTCGTGAAAAAGTCTCACAGCGCCTCACACACAGAATTTCAGACACCCCCCCTTTGAACCACGGCAAACCACCTCGATTTTATCAATTCGCTCATTCGCACACCCACTAAACCACATTGCAACTACTTAAT
>CAIQQO010000342.1 GCA_903873965.1 uncultured bacterium | reverse complement strand
GGACAACGCCTTGATCTGGCGCTTGCTGCCTCCGCTACACAGATCAGTGAGTAACGCTTCACACAGCCGCGCGTCGTTCATCACAGCCTGCCCTTTGCGCTTGATGGCCTCTATTAGTTTTTCACGTGCAATGTCGTTCATAGTTCGGTTACCTTATACCCCGCTATTTCGTCACCCAATGGTACCGTGATCAGCATGTACGGAATCGATTTTACTCACTATTGAGGCGGCTGCAACAAGTTCCTTGCTATGGGAGTCATCGCTGACTTGCCATTTACTGCGGTTGTACGCCAACAAGTAGCCCGGTCACTAACAAGTGTGAATAACAAGATCAAACTGACATTGCGGCGTGCTTTGGGATATGGCGTTGATCGCATCGCCCGTGCCGATGATGGCCGTAAAACGACAGGATGGAAAATTGTGCAACATCCCGGTTATCATGTTTGGCGATACGCTTGAAACAATTGATACCATCCAGGCATCTTCATTTGGAGTGATTGACTATGTCAGCAAGCCGTTTATCCCTGTGGAGATTTGCAGGCGGATAAACACTCACCTGGCGCTTCACTTCGCCAAACAGGAATTACAGGATTACACCAATCGCCTGGAGTATCTGGTCATTCAGCGCACCCGCGATCTGGAGAAAGCCTACGAACAGTTGAAAATTCTCGATAATACGAAGATAGAATTCCTTGATGTCATTGCGCACGAGTTGAAGACCCCGGCAACGAGCGTGTTGGCCATTGGACAGTTGGCTATAAACAGCCTGGGGGATGCCGCTGAACAAAATGAACTGAGGGCGATTTTTGAGCGGGGCAGCAGGCGTTTGCAGCGCACCATTGATAATGCTCTTCTACTCGTCAGGTTGCAAAGGACCGACGCCAATATTATGTCGGAAAAACTAGAGTTCAGTGAGCTTTTGGAAAGAGCCATACATAATGCCGCAGAGCTTGCAGTGGAAGGAGGCGTTGGTATTTCCAGGCCTGAAAATAGTAGATTCCAGGTGGTCGGAAATTACCAATTGACCGAGCAATGCCTTACGACCATGCTGAATGTGGCGATAAAAATGGCATCGAAAGGCACATCGATCATCGTCGAGTGCAATCAAGATACCGGGTATGTCAATCTCCATCTTGCTGCATGGGGTCGATCCTTTGACGAAGAAACTTTGGCATCACTCTTTGATACCTTTTCACCTGGCAGGATCGCTTCCCGGGTTGAGGAACTTGGCTTTTCCATCCCACTTTCAGCTCAGATCGCAATGCTATATGGCGGGAAGGTTCAAGTAACAAACGCGATGGATGCGAAAGGTATCCTGATTCGATTGTCTCTAAAGAGGTTCACAGGGAATTCCTGATGGGTTGGATTCAGACGTGTTGTAGTGTGTCTGACCCAACGATAATACCCACCCATGTGCAGAAGTATTAAACCTCTCTATCACTTTGACCCGCCCGTGACCGAGACCGAGATTCGCGCGGCGGCGTTGCAGTATGTGCGCAAGATCAGCGGTTACGCGAAGCCCTCCAAGGCGAATGAGGTGGCGTTCAACGCCGCCGTGGAAGCCATCAGCGCGGTATCGGCCAGTTTACTCTCGACGCTGGTCACCGATGCCACGCCACGCAATCGGGCAGAGATGGAAGCGCGCGCACGAGCTGCCCGGCGCAAAGAGTAGTTACCTTCGTGACAGCTCGTACAGTTTCGTGGCAAACGTGTCTATCTTGTCGCGAAAGGCTACTTTAGCCAGCCATTCCTGCGGGATGCCCTCGCGCCCGTAGTAGGCGCCGGCCAGTTGGCCGTAGATCGCGGCAGTGGTGTCGGCATCGTCGCCCAGGTTGGCTGCCAGCAGGCACCCACTGCGGAAGTCACCGCTGTGATAGAAAGCCCACAGCGCGGCTTCGAGCGATTTCACCACATACCCGCTGCCCTTGATCTCGGGCGGTTGGCGGGTCTTGTACGACCCGGCGGCGATCTCGTCGATCTCGGCCGCGAGTCGATGCTTCTGGTAGTACCCCGCTACGGGGCAATAGCGTTCCGCCAGCAGGTCATCCTTGGACACGCCATTCAATGCGCCGACGAGTAAACCGGCATAATAGCGGCAGGCATCCACCGAGTTCACCGCGCCATGCGTGGTGCGCGAACAGTCGGCCGCGCCTTCGAGCGCGTCGGCGGGACGTTGCGCGTAGAACATCGGCACCGGCGCGAGGCGCATCAACGCGCCGTTGCCGGCGCTGTGCGCGTCGGTTGAACCGGCATACGGTTCGCCATTGGTGAGAAATCGTTCCAGCGCCTGACTCACCGTGCCGCCAACATCAAAGCACCTGCCATTGCTGCTGAGATAGCCATCGCGCCACCAGCGGATGTAGCGTTCCATCTGGTCAACGGGGTCGTAGCCACGTCGCTCGATCAGGCTGTCGGCCAGGCACAGCGCCATCGAGGTGTCATCCGTCCACTGGCCGGGTTTGAGGCCAAATGGGCCGCCACCAACCATGTCAGAAATGGGTTGAAAACTACCAGGCAGGCGGAACTCCAGCGCCGTACCCACGGCATCACCCACGGCTAATCCAAGTAGACAACCTGTAAATCGTTGCAATTGATCCAATATATGCCCCTTCACCAAGCCCCGTTACCGATGGCGTTAGTAGATCCAACCGATCTGAATTTCAATGTGAGATCAAGTATGCGGCCAACCAGAACAAAACACCATTGTCAATTCAGCCGATTCTCGTCCAGTTTCCTTGCGAAAGTTGCTTACATAAGCCGCCGCCCACACGCAACCTGCGCAGGGTTGATGATGCGCTACAGATATCCACCACCCGCTTCCTTCCACTCGCCATAGTCATCCAATTCGTCTTCATCGACCTCGGTGTCTGCGATGAACATGGGGTGCATCCCGAGAAAGGTGCGCGCCAGCAACGGTAAATGCCCCACGCTCAACGGCCATTCATAGCCAGCATCCTCGGGCGCAGTCGAGAAAAAGGGCGAGGTGTCCAGCAAGTCCGGGGCCACCGTGGCGGGGCGGCGCGCAAAGGCGTTGCCAAACAGGCGCACATGCACGCCAAAGTCGTCCAGCAGCAGAATCTTGATGACCTGCCATGTCGACAGCTCACTACCCGGCACCGAGAAAAGTGCGCCGGCCCTGAGATGAGGGTCCGATAGGTCGCTGACACTCGTCTGGAGCGGCAGGTTTTGGCCAAATGGCTGGAGGTAAGACATCAGACGCTGCAGCGTGGCCTCCGCAGCCTCGCGATACTGTTCTGAAGACAGCTCTTCATCCGGCACATCATCTCCGTCCGGCAATTCCGGCGCATGCTCATTCATGTATTCTCCATTAGGCGCATACACACCCGGATTATGCTTTGCATCATGCGAAGCGTCCGGGTGTACCGCGTTGTGGCGAACCCGCATATTCGCCGATCATCATTCACGTTTCACAAATTCTCTTTCGTAGAGGCGAACCCGCGTCGGGTTGACGCGCCATCTACCAGCCGATGGCATACCCAATGTTGCCCTTGGCCGCCGCGCCGCCCATGATAACACCGCGCTCACGGTCGAACAGGATGCCCATGCACTTGCCGTTGTCCCAACCGCCAACCAGTCCCACTTCATGTCCGCGTTGGCGCAATTCGGCAATGACCTCGGGCGCAATCCGGTTCTCGGCGCCCAGCCGCGCGGGGAAAGCCTCACGCGGGTAAAAAGATGACGGGAAGTGTACCGAGTCGACGGAGGGGGCATCGAGCGCCTCCTGAATGTTCATGCCGAAATCCACCACGTTGAGGAAGAGCTGCAACGTCCATTGATCCTGCGC
>CAIQQO010000341.1 GCA_903873965.1 uncultured bacterium | reverse complement strand
CACAGCGCACAATGAAGCATGGCGTGCTTTCTGGCAACAATCCTATATGAGTTTCGGCGATGACTACCTGGACAACCTATGGCACTTGACCATGTACTACGCCAATGCTTCGCAACGTGGGCGTTTACCAGGAAGGTTCATTAACGGGCTGTGGGGCTGGAGCCGCGACGTACAGAACTGGACTTTCTACTTCCACTGGAATCAGCAAGAACTGTACTGGCCACTCAATGCCGCGGGGCATCATGACCTTGTCATGCCCTACTTGAACTATCGGTTCAATTCACTGCCCATCGCTCAGGAAGACGCGCGAAAGCATTTCAACAGCGCCGGTGCATGGGTAAGTGATGTCACTGATGTGCGCGGATACAACTCGATGTCCGAGATAGATAACCATACGCCCGTCGCGCAGGTTGCGCTGGATTTCTGGCGCCAGTATCTCTATACGGGCGACATGGCTTTTCTGCGCGAACGCGCCCTACCCTATCTGGTTGAGGCTGCCTTGTTTTTCGAGTCACTGCTCGAACGCGAAGCCGATGGTTTGTATCACGCGAAATCGGGTACGGGGTATGAAGGCTGGATCCGTCTGCACGACGCTGTGACCGAACTGGCTTGCGCTGAAGGTCTATTCCGTGCTGCCATCGCGGCGGCAAGCCTGTGCGGCCAAGATTCGGAGCGCTGGCAGGACATTCTGGATCATCTTGCTCCGTTACCGACTATTACACCAGCAGGCTGCTTTGTGCCTGACGAGACACAAGCCCGATATCGCTTCATACGCGGCCCCTTCAAGGGCGATCCGGCGCAGATTAATCAGGTGTTCTCTGCCGGTTACGGTATCAGCGAAAAACAATGGATGGCCTCGCGCATCGCTGACAACACCTTAGGCACGCCACCCTCTCAGCCCCAAAAAGGTACTGAGCCGCCTGTTGATCTCGACATCCTACTCATGCGACTTGAGGCCAACACCAGCCCTTACTCTGC
This sequence comes from uncultured bacterium, assembly GCA_903873965.1. Classification (GTDB taxonomy): domain Bacteria; phylum Chloroflexota; class Anaerolineae; order J036; family Brachytrichaceae; genus CAIXPS01. Next base: position 35,306 of record CAIQQO010000341.1, on the reverse strand, counting down.
CCTGCGCGACGATATGACGTATTTCGAAGGTATTTTCCCCAGCGTCGAAATCGCGACGGTATATCCAACCAATCTTATCGACGCCGGCGACAAAGGCACCGAACGGTATGAACTGGCTTCCAATACGGTCAAACTGTACGGCCCGGAGGTGATGGGCTGGGACACACTGCCTATTGTGATGGCGCGACTGGGACTTGGGGACGAGTTAGCGACTATCCTCCAGCGCTTCCCCAGCCGCTGGCAGTTTTATTGCAACGGCTTCGGTCATTATGGCCCGCGCGATGTCATGCGCGCCGATGGCGCGCTGCGCTTCCGAACAAGCAGGGTATGCGATACCGGTCTTCCTAAGAGTGAGAGACCGACAAACAAGTTCCCGCTCGGGCAGTGGGCATTCCGCCATATGGGTATGGAGTCGATGTCCGTGTTGGCCTGCACGATGAACGAGGCGCTGCTGCACAGCCACGCCGGCGTCATTCGTATTGCGCCGGCAGTCACGACATCCCAGAATGCGCGTTTTACGCTGCATGCAACGGGGGGATACGTAGTCTCTGCGGAGATTAAAAACGGACGTGTTCGATGGGCACACATCGAGAGTCTTCACGGCGGCACTTGCCAGATCGCCAATCCTTGGGATGAAGCCACATTGTATCGAGGCGCAACTCCTGCCAGCGCCTTCACCGATCAAATGATCACCATCGAAATGCACACGGGTGAACAAATCACATTGCTGCCTGCAGGTGATTCACTCGCAACATGGGAAACGACAACAGAAGCGCCTGCCGCCAACATGGCGCCAAAGTCGTGCGCTATGAATATGGCAACACTGGGTCTGCCAAGGATGTTTTAAGTATGTTAAAAAGCCGGGAGAATTTCAAGTTTGACTCGAAACTCAAGCGCACACGGACGCCTTGGCGCAGCCTGTTGACTGATCACGAACAGACCTTCTTGACCGACAACCAATTGTCCGCTTTTGTCAGCCCAAACAGCCCCGGTTGTGAGCGCATCCACTTCTATCCGCTGCCATTCGTGCATCGTTTCACTGGCGGACGATGGAACTTCGAGGAACTGGTCAACCACGACAGCCTGCGCAGCATTGGCCCATGCCTGGAACTGCCAATGGAGGGCGCTCATGTCAAGCATACATTTCGGCCTGATCGTATTGTGAAGACGATACGCACCAGGCAGTCTAGCGTCAGCGAACGATGTGCAGTATCCGGTAGTACCTTGTTGATGACATGGGATTGCACGGGTCTAGACCAGGTTCCGCTGCACTTCGCGCTACCTCACTTCACAGCTCAAGTCGAACACCTGCCAAATGGGCTACTGATCTCAATACGCGATCAGGTGTATGTCTCCCTCGTTGTGCAAGGCGCAACCTCCATCACATGGGACATTAGCGCTACTGACGCGCCTTTTAACTGTCGTGCTCACATGGTTGTAGGCACGGGTTTGTTGAACATGGCGTTGACATGTGGTTATGATCGCGATCTAGTCGTCGCGCAAGTACAGCAAGCTGCGGCGCATCCTGATGAAATCTTCTGCTCAGCGGAACAAAGCTGGGATGATTACTTCACGCGTATCGTCCCGCGCTTCACGTGTTCAAGCAAAGCGCTGGAAAAGCTTTACTACTACCAGGCCTACACTACACGCGCCAATCTGTATGACATCCCCTACGAGCCTTTCACTCAGCCATACACTTGCCCATGGAAAACCGGCGCCGTGTGGCAGTGGAGTTGGAATACGCCGATGAATGCCATAGCGGAGCGCTGGTTAAACGACAAGCGCCTTGCAGCCGGTGGAATTCTACTGGAAGCCGACAACGGTGGCGCACTGAATATCGGGTCCTATCTGCACCCATTACGCCACGTAACCGAACTGCGCGGGTATAACGAGAATGCGCGACGCATCGGCAGTTACTTAAAAGCCATACCCGACGATGAAGCGACCTCAGCAATCGACCTAATACCGTTGACGACGCTGCCACACACGATGCCGAACGGGCTTCTCGGCGCATGGGAACTGTACTTGTGCTCCGGCGACCTTGATTATCTGCGTCGCGCTTACGACCTTATGCGCGAAGCTGAAGGTCATTTCTCAGGCCAGATGCTCGATAACGGTTTATGCACCACGGCATTCGTCGACGAGTTCGATTACTCACTGCGATTGAAACCATTCATCAAAGCGTTTGCAAAGGGCGATCCAGAGATGATGTTAAAAATGGACACGCCATTCATCGCCATCGACTGGAACTGCGCCCTGCATGCGCTGCGCGAACGGATTATCAGTGCGGCAGAGATTCTCGGTATCGATGCTGAATTGTGTGATCGCCTGCGCCAAAACAACGTCCAACTCAAGACAGCCATCAATCGCTTTCTATGGAACGAACAGGGCGGTTTTTACTATGATACCGATCCACGCACAATGACGCACTCCGGGGTCAAGTGTATTGGGGCATACGCTGCGCTGTATGCCGGCATTGCGAATGAAGTACAAGCCGCCCGCATGGTCGAGCATCTCACCAATCCGGCTGAATTCGGGACACCCTACCCTTGTCCCTCAATTTCGATGGATACACCGGACATCGATCCTGCGCTAATCACGTATGGCGGCGATTGTCTTATGACTTCGGGTCTGTGGTTTACGGTGGAGGGGCTCAATCGCTATGGATACCGGAATCTGGCAGCACAGTACGTGTTGAAAGCAATTGAGATGGTGAACAAAGAGGGCCCGAGTTCATCGTACTCGTATCACACTCTGACAGGTAAGTACAACCAAGGTAAGCACACGCTGGCCGCACAGGGCACGATTCTGAGCGATCTTATCTGTCGATACGTCATTGGTTTGCGTCCGTCGGCAGATGGCACACTGATTGTTGATGCACCTGCACTCGATACGCTGGAGCACGCATTGCTCGGTGAAAGCGCGAGCCATGCAACGGCAATAGACGGGTCAGCGCTGACATGGTTGCACTTCGGACCATACCGTTATCACGACCATGAAGTTGTTGTCGACTGGCATCGCAACGCAGAGACGCAGCAAACCAATGTGTCATTAGTTCAGCATTCGATCCGCGTATCCGCCGACCTAAAATCACGCTCGAATGATTAGTTTCGGTCAAATCGGATTAAGGTCTGTATAATCCAAATCGCCCTGCGGCTGTAAGGTGGCGCGATGCCTGTGCGTCCCTTTGAGTGTGTGTGTCGGATGGGACACCCGGATGTCATCCCCGTATACTGCGGGCGCAAACGTGTGATTATTGGCGTATTTATTCGTGTCGGGAGGTTTTACATATGTCTGGAAATCGTGGCGTCGCCTATATTAAGCCGGGTGTTGTTGAGATTCTGAGTATCGACTATCCCAAGTTAGCAATTGGCAATCGAATCTGCCAGCACGGCGTGATTCTGAAAATCATCTCCACCAACATCTGCGGCAGTGATCAGCATATGGTGCGCGGCCGCACTACCGCACCCGAGGGACTTGTACTGGGGCATGAGATCACGGGAGAGGTGATCGAAGCCGGACGGGATGTCGAATTCATCAAAGTGGGCGATATCGTTTCTGTGCCGTTCAACATCGCCTGCGGGCGCTGTCGCAACTGTAAAGAGGGACGCACTGGCATTTGCTTGAATGTTAATCCCGCCCGCCCTGGAGCCGCCTACGGATATGTGGATATGGGTGGCTGGGTTGGCGGTCAGGCTGAGTATGTGATGGTACCCTATGCTGACTTCAACCTATTACGGCTGCCGAAAGAACGTGCACTGGAGAAGATCAAGGACCTGACGCTGCTGTCCGATATCTTCCCGACCGGCTACCACGGTGCTGTCAGCGCCGGCGTTGGACCTGGCACGATCGTGTACGTCGCTGGCGCCGGCCCGGTTGGACTGGCTTGCGCAGCCTCGTGCCACCTGCTAGGCGCGGCTGTCGTGATTGTGGGCGACATGATTCCTGAGCGGTTGGCGCAGGCGCGCAGCTTTGGCTGCGAAACAATCGACCTGCGCAAAGAAGCCACACTGGCGCAGCAGATCGAACAGATCATCGGCGTGCCGGAAGTGGATTGTGCTGTCGACTGCGTCGGATTTGAGGCGCGCGGTCACGGGCATGATACCGTCGTTGAACGCCCGGCAACGGTATTGAACTCGATTATGGAAATCACACGCGCTGGTGGCTCACTCGGCATCCCGGGTCTGTATGTCACCGGTGATCCTGGTGGTGTCGATGCGAATGCAAAGATCGGCATGCTCGGTATCCGCATCGGGCTGGGCTGGGCGAAATCACACTCGTTCCACACAGGCCAGACGCCTGTAATGAAGTATCACCGCCAGTTAATGAACGCGATTCTGTTCGACAAGATTCAGATCGCCAAAGCCGTCAACGTCACTGTAATATCGCTGGACGAGGCGCCAAAGGGTTACCAGGATTTTGACAAAGGCGCGGCGCGCAAGTTCGTGCTTGACCCTCATGCAATGATCCCGGCGTAAAAGGTAAACCATGATGCTTGACCACCGAGGCTACTTCCTCGGTGGTCAAGCATCACGCAGGTCGGATTGGGCGGACAGTTGCATCCGCCCTAAGTCAGCCAAGGTTGAATCTTTGTTGGCGTGGATTTTATTGTGCCGGAAGACCCCACATCACGATCTCACCGTTCGGGCTGGTTGTTACCACGCGCGTGCCGTCCGGGCTGAATTGCACAAAATAGATAGGCAGTAATTTGGAGAACTGCACCAAGTGTTTCTGAGTACCGGTTGACCACACGCCAAATTCTCCTAACCTGTAATTGGGTATTGAAGGTGTAGTGAAATCGATATAAGTGCCTGTCGCAGTCAGTTGCATGTCAGGTGAATAGGCCAGGTTAAATGAGTGGTCTACTGGGCCTGCCAAAGAGGTGACACTCCCTGTCTGGATGTTGAGTAACTCAGCACTATCGCCATATTTGATCACCACAGCCGCACTGTCAGGCGTGAAAATGGCTGGTGCTATCAGCGACTTCTTTTCCGTTACGCGGCTCAGCAACTTACCTGTGTTCACTTCCCAGACCCTGACTTCATCTGACGTATTTCCTGCCAGGTATTTTTCATCTGGGCTAAATACGAATGAGAAGCCTTGCACCAGACCGGTAGCTTTTTCGAGCGTCGACACCTTTTTTCCAGTAAGGTTCACCACTTGCGCCGATACAACATCACTGACAGCCACAAAACCGCTCTTCCCAGCGTAGCCAATAGCGCCAACCTCTACCGGCAATGGCAGTGTCCTGGATACGCCGGATGCTATCGAGAACACCACAAGTTGATTGCCGGCCACATAGACAAGATCAGCATCATCATGCGCAAATCCAAGTAATCCATGGCCAACCGTGGAAGAAGCTGGAATATCGACGACCGGCTCCTCACTGATCAACGTCCAGACATAAATCGCGCCGTAGGCTGTGGCCACAGCAATCTTGTCACTCACCGATCCAACCATCACCTGGCTGAGCTTAGCCGGATGTGAAAACGCAGAAATGACATGCCCCGTAGCTGCATCAAGGATGGCCAGCCCTGGCGAGTCGCCGCCAACCCACGACACCAGGTATTGACTGTCATAGGTAAAAGCGACATTTCTGATCGGCAGGATGCTGACGAAATGATCACGAGTACCAGCTGGAACCGTGAAACTCTCGATCGAACTGATGCTGGTAACAAACAAGGTTTTGCCCTCAGGATCAAACTGCGCAGAGAAGGGACTCGCACCACCCTTCAAGCGAATCTGCGCGAGTTCCTTCTGATCGGCAATGCTTTCAATCGCCACACCATCCTGGTAGATGACGGCCAAATACTGCCCATGCGGTCCTGGTGCGACGTCGACCTTTTCACCGAAGTTTTTTTCGTACTTTTTCTGTCCCGTGATCGGGTCCCAGCCCGCCACATGACCCGAAGCATCGCCAGCAAACATCAGCGAATTATCCGGAGCAGAACGCACATAGCGCGACTGTCCCACGCCAAAAGCCGCCGTGAGTTTCACGGTCTTGCTGCTCAACGCGTTGATCAAAATGATATCGGTGTTGGTAAAAGCGGCAACATACACCCCATCACGCATCACCATAACACTACGCGTCGTGGGCGGTAATGGGTATTGCGCACCGATAGTTTTTCCCGTTGAGGTGTCGTAACGTTGAACTGAACCGTTGGCAACGGTCACTACACTGCCATCAGGATTAAAACCAATATCGGCCAACGCCAACGAGATCACGGGGCTGAATTGCAGAGACGTCACTACATCGCTTGTTCTCAAGTCATAGATAGACATGCTGCCGTCTTCATCAAGATGCCCTGCATAGAGCGCATTCGGGCTGATCGCCCAGAAGTACATGCTTTTGCTGCGCGTTGTCACATCAAGGCGTGTGGACTGAATCACATCGAGCGTTTTAGCATCGACGAGTTTGTAGCCCTGCGAGGTACTGACCCCCAGCAGATCAGTCGAAGCGGCGTAGATATAGGTCATGTAGGCATCCGACACTGACCACTGGTCTTCGATCTGATCCACATTCAACGGCGATAGGATACTTGACGATGTCGTGACCAATTCCGCGGTGGGCGTAACGCGCGCACGACGTGTTGCCGTGGGAACCACAACCGAGGTTGCCTCCCTGGTTGTGTCCGAGGAATCGGCGGTCGGCGGCGTCCTGGTTTCCAGCGATTCAGGCGTGATCGTTTCGACCGGGCGAGACGCCACGGTGCGTGTAGGCAATAAATCGGAAACAGGTGTTGTCGGACGCAGGCTGCACGCCGTTAGCACCATACACACAACCGCCACACTAGCGATTCTCGTCAAACTCCCAATACCTAAACGGAAAAACGACCTCTGTTGATGAAGTAAACGCAACTTCCACATTCGCATAGTCTCGTTCCCTGTCCTCACGATAATACACGGATCCAATACATAGTTCATTATCGCTCGGGCGACACGCGGGAAACCACCTCGGCAGTTGTCCACGACAATGAGGAAAGATGTCAAGCTTCCAATCTCCATTCTCGAGTCGGTTTTGTCCGTGCTGAATAGGAACATGGTTCTGGGAGTGCATTCTGTTTTCTTTCGATAGACAGATAATAAGCCTATGCCACTACCTACTGCCCAACTGAACATCGACTTCAGCCATGTGACCGGCGTCATTCGTCCATTGCACGGCGTAAACCTTGGTCCACTTATGATGAATGGCTGGCTCGATGTCTCATCCATTTACAAGGAACTGGCATTCCCATTGACCCGGCTGCACGACTGCCCGTATGCCATTCCAGAAACGGTCGATATTCATAGCATTTTCCCAATCTTCGACAGCGATCCCGATGATCCGGGTAATTATCGTTTCGCGATGACTGACGATTACATCCAGGCTATCCTCGATACAGGTTCGCAAATTGTTTATCGCCTGGGTGAAACAATCGAACACTATACGCGCAGGCGTTACCACGTCCACCCGCCAAAAGACTTCGCCAAGTGGGCGACGATCTGCGTCAACATCATCCGCCATTACCGCGAAGGATGGGCTAACGGATTCCATCACAACATCCGCTACTGGGAAATCTGGAACGAGCCGATGGTACAACCGCAGTGCTGGACCGGCACAATGCAGCAGTATTACGAGTTGTACGAAACAACCTCAAAAGCGATTAAGACGCACGATCCCTCACTTATGGTGGGCGGACCGGCAAATTGCTACGGCAGACCGGAATGGGACTTCATCGAGCACTGTCGAAAAACGGGTGCCCCACTCGACTTTTACTCATGGCACATCTACGCGCGCGACCCGATTGAGATCGTCGACCAAGCGCGCCAGCACCGCAACGCCCTGGACAGCGCTGGCTTTAAGCACACCGAGACGCACTTGAACGAGTGGAATCTACTGCCGAGCGAGGGCTGGTTGTTCAACTCACCCGAGAAGAACCCCGACTGCATTCGACGCGCATGCGAGGAAATCGGCGGGATTACGGGTGCCGCATTCGATGCCGCCACCCTGATTTATATGCAGGACTTGCCAATCGACGTCGCCAACTTCTACTGGGTACGCGACAGCTTCTGGGGTATCCTCGATCAATACGGCGCCAAGCGCAAGAACTACTTTGCCTTCAATGCCTTTCGCACCATGCTCGATACGGCCAATCGCGTCATGACCACTCCCAATGACGCTGAAACCGGTTACGCCGTGTTGGCTGGTCGGGGCGATGGGCCATCTGCCAATGTCTTGCTCGCTAATTTCCGCGCGCGCAACGCGGATTTCAAGTTGACTATCTCCAGTTGGCCCTGGCAGGATGCTGCGGTTTGTCGATGCTACCTGCTCGATTACGACCGCAACCTGACCTTGACCCGCGAGATAAGGTTAGATGTCGACAACCACACCGTTGATCTGTGCATGCCGGCGCCTGCATTCTGTCTGTTGCGCATAGCGCCGACATAATCGATCAACTACACGTTTGGGTGTATTCAAAGCTGAACCCGCACAGCACCGTCTGCCATGCTACGGCCCACGGTGCTGTAAAGTCACACGTCAGCTACACTCCCATCTGCTGCCCATGCCCCACCGGTCTTGCCAAAAACACGCATGGGGCTGGCTAGTAACGCTTCTTCGTCCAACTCAATGCCAAGGCCTGGGCGGTCAGGCACCTGCAAAACGCCTTTGACCACAGGCCACGGCTCGCGCAATACGCGATCGCGGTGTGGTGCGCGAACGTATTCCAGAATGTGGAAGTTCGGAATAGCCATACCAAGATGGGCAGCGGCAGCGGTCGACACCGGCCCTTGTGGATTGTGCGGCGCGACCTGGATGTAGCGCGTTTCTGCATAAGCCGCCACTTTCTTGCATTCCGTGATTCCGCCACAATGGCATAGATCAGGCTGAATAACGTCAACCAGATGCCGGTCGATCAGCGGCATGAAATCCCACTTTGAATAAAGCCGTTCGCCGGCTGCGATGTCCATCGTCGGTTGATCGATTCTTAGCCTTGCCAGTGCATCGAGATCATCAGGCGGTGTCGGTTCTTCGAACCAGAACAAGCGCGCCGGCGCGAGCGCGTGCATTAAACGTGCTGCGCTACTGGTTCGGCTGCGCCCGTGATTGTCAATCATCAGATCAATGTCAGGCCCAACCAGTCGACGCAGGCGATGCACTCGCTCTGCAAACGTGTCGATCAACTGGTGCTCAGGCAATTGCGTATCGCTTTGCCATGCCCCAGTCTTCATTGCAGTAAACCCATCTTCGACATCGCGCAACGCATCTGCCTCCAACTGATTCGGGTCGTAGATACCCACGTGAGTGTAAAGCCGGATGCCGGTTCGAACAGGACCGCCCAGCAAGGCATACACCGGAACGCCCCAGGCTTTGCCGCGCAGATCCCACAACGCCTGATCCAGACCCGAGAGTGCCGAGTTCGACACAGGACCGCCGCGCCAGAAATGATGGCGGTACAGGCGCTGCCAGTGATGCTCGACTGCCAGGGGATCTTCATCGATCAACTGCGCGCCTAGCTCTCGTACGCGCGCCGCCACGGCATCTTCATTGCCTTCGAGCGTCGCTTCGCCCCAACCATGCAGTCCCTTATCGGTATTGACCTTCACTAGCACCCAGTTTCGTGGTGCGCCCCAGGTAACGAAAACTCGAATATCGGTAATCTTCACAATACCTCCATGCTACGCGTCAAGTCGTCTACCGCCAGTCGTGCTGTCTTCCTCTACGCGCAGAAACTTTGTGCCGTCGGGAAAAAGCTGAACGCCAGCCGTCTTGATCGCCAGATTGTCGACCTTATCCAGATGCGAGTATCGAGGGTGATGCGACTCGCGATAGGGGTTGTTGCGCGCTGCGTTGTAGCAGCAGATCAGGCTCCAACGCGGATTAGGCGAGTGGTTGGCATCAGAGCGATGCAACAGGTTACAGTGGAAGAAAAGGGCATCACCTGGATCGAGGATGACATAATCAAGTGGTAGCACTTTTTTCGTCTCTTCGACACGCTCTGGATCGGCGCCAGTCTGATCGCCATAGTGGCCATGCTCAATGCGCCCCATCAGGTGCGAACCGCGCAACACCTGCATGCACCCGTTGTCCCGCGTGTTCGGGTCAACGGCAATAAAACAGGAAGCCATGTGCGGGAAGAGGATAGCGTTCTGGTACCAATACCCATAATCCTGATGCCATGCCCACGCACCGCCAGTAAATGGTTCTTTGATGCTCATCTTTGAATGATAGTGATAGACCTCGCCACCCAGCACCTGCTCCATACGATCGACAATGCGGTGCGTGCGTGCAACCAATCCCCACAGATCATCACCAGCCTTATTCCACAATGTCAGGCGTTGCGTGCCGCCCTCGCCATCCGCCAGTTTCATGACGTTATTTTCCATCGCATTATCATTTTTGGCCGTGGCGCGCAGAATATCCATCTCTTCTGCATCAAACAAACCCTTAACGATCAGATATCCATCGCGGTCAAATTGCGCCGTCTCAACATGGGTAAACAAATCTGACATTACTCTTCCTCCAAAGCTAATAATACCAAGCTGCCAGCGCACCAAGTCGACGCCAGCATACCAGTCATCAGTGAATGATATACTGACGAAATGGAGATTAGAGATGACAGAACTCCATTCAACTATAATGCAGCACGCTCGCTAAATCCCCTTTGACGCGATTTGAAGTCGCCGCTGTATTCACAAAGTCCTCCATCGTCAGTTCAGGCCGGATTTCATTCTCATTGCTGTGAAAACTGGACTGCGGTTCACTCACATGCGAGCCGCAAGTGTATCGTGAAAGGAGAATTTAAGCGTGAATATGTGCCTCTTGAATATACTTAACTTAATCGTTACTCAAAACCATTGCTCATGTTCGTATTAATCCGGAGGGATCACATGATTCACCACCGTCGCTTGTATGGTATCTGCATAACGTCAGTCATTGCGGCTATGATTTCGGCTTGCCAGCCAGCACCCAGTGCAACAAATACTCCGGTGCCAAGCGTTGCGCCGACAGAGACTGCGGTGCCAACACTAGTGCCATTGCCTACCCCGATCGATACTGCAGCCTTAATCAAGAAGGGCGAAACGTTACTTTACGATACGGACTTCACGGGCGCAGAGAAAACCTATCAACAGATCATCGCGATTGAACCTGAAAACGCAGATGCGCATGCCGGGCTGGGACTGGTATACCAATGGGAACAAAAATACGCGGACGCGTTGACTGAGACATTGCATGCTGTGGAACTTGGCCCGGACAATGCCTATGCACATACGGTTCTGGCGATCACCTTAATCAGAAAGGGCGCGCTTGTCGATGCGATTAAGAGCGCTGAAAAAGCAGTGGCATTGAACAGATCGGATGCTTATGCACACTCGGTACTCGCAATGGCTTATATGGCGGATCAGCAATATGGCAAAGCAAAGGATGCCATCGAACAAGCTTACGCGCTGAACCCGGATTCAGCCGAAGTCGTCGCCATACTGGGCAGTTACTATACGAGCACGGCCGACTATGCGCGCGCGCGAGTAGCACTCGAGAAAGCAGTGCAGCTGAGACCCAGGTTTGCGCCCTATCAGTTCAGTATGTCGCGTTACTGGGACAATTCGGAACGGTTTGACCTAGCGCGCAAGGCACTCAGCGACACATTGGCATTAGCCCCCGGTTACGTGCCAGCGATATTGCGCCTAGCTTATCTGCAACTGGATCAAAAGGAATTTGACGCTGCCGCCGGAACCATCGACCACGCACAGCAGTTGGCGCCCCTATCGGTAGATCCACCTGTGTTGCGCGCCTTGCTATACATGGCAAAATCCGATAACGACAAGGCTGAAGCTGAAGCGCGCAAGGCAATCGAGATTGATCCTAAAGATAGAGGCGCGCGCACTGTTCTCGCCCAGGTTTTTCTTGAGCGCAAGGAATGCGATCAGAGTGCCCGACAATACGAATCACTCCTGAGCGAACTACCGCGCAACCCCGAGAGCACTATCGGGATGGGCATGGCCAAGTTGTGCGCCAAAGACACAAGCAAGGCGCTGGAGTATTTCCGCAAAGCCATTGATCTCGAACCCACAAACAGTTTCGCCTACCTGACAATCGCAGCAGCTTATCAATCACAACAACGTTGGGATGAGGCCGACGCCGCTTTTGCCAAGGCGCTCCTGTATAGCCCAAGCGGGTCCAATGTGCATACGCAAATGTCACTCGCACAACCATCCATAACGGCCAAGCGCCGCGAGTTACTCATCGCACTCGCACAAAACCCGAAGACAACGTCTGCACATTACTCGCTGGCCGCGATTCTGATGTTAGAGGAAAACCTGGACCTGGCCGAGACTCATGCACGTACTGCCATCGCGATGGAACCTGAAAACATCCGGGCAAAGCAGGTGCTGGGCATGGTTCTTGCCACTCGCGGCAAGGCCAGCGAGGCGGTCAAGTTTTTGCAGGCCGTTCTGGATAAACAGCCTGAAAATGAAACGGCGCATCTGTACATTGGCGTGGCCAAGCTTGATCTGAAGGATTACAGCGAGGCTAAAACCCATCTCGAAACCTTCCAGAAGCTGGCGCAAAGTTCCACTTCAACGAGCGCTAGTGGCAGCTCAAGCAGTAGTTCCAGTGAGTCGAGCAGCACCACCAGCCCAATCAGCGTATTGATCAGTGCGTTGGATATTGGCTACACACTGGATGAGGAAGATGCTATTGCGCTGGTGACAAAGACAATTCAGAAAAGCATCAAGAACGGCGTGCGCGTCAGCGTGGAAGATATCCCGAACGAAGGGCGCAGCATGGTTGTCACTATTTCATCGCCCGTACAACCCAATGATGAGGTAGTGTACCTGGGATGGACGGCCAGCGTTGCCGCTGCCGTGGTATCGCGCATTGAGCCATCGGTCACAGGTGTGCAATCCAAGCTGAGTCCCAATGGCATACTCAAGGCATATGCGCAGGCTGATCGGAATCTGATTCGCCGCTACATCATGGGCTTCGATACGGTATCGCAGTTTGTCACGAATATGAAGTTCATGCGCGGTCCTGGAGCGCAGGCTATGGCGTCCGTCAGCCAGGTAGAAACTGATGCCGCAGGTTTGCGTGAACTGACAGCCAAACGCACTGTCCCGTTTGCCTTTGTCACACTGGACGACATGCGCAAGCACTTCAGCACAAGCGTAGACGATAAGGTAGAGAAGCTGCGCCAGGCGGACCAACAAGCCATGATTCTGTTTGGCGTTCTCGATCCCAAAAGTGACTTGAATAAGCTTGTGACCAACATGCAGGCCGATCAGGTGGCGGGATACTACACGACAAAAGACAAGAAGATGGTTGTGCGTAAAGATGGCGAAACCAGCGCTGACGACCAGATGACGATTGCGCATGAATATGTGCACGCTCTGCAGGACCAAAATTTCGACCTGCAGAAAATGGACAGCCAATGCAAAAACGACGATGAATGCCTGGCGCTGACGTCGCTGATTGAAGGTGATGCCACGCTATCGATGATTCTGTATCGCAACAATTTTGTCCCGGTCGTAGACCTGGCCAAGGCGCGTTCAGATTCTGCCAACGTCAACATGGCCACCATCGACAGCGTGCCGTCTTTTATGAGCGCTTCGTTTATTTTTCCTTATGAAGAAGGGCTGAACTACGTTTACAAGATTTACCAGAACGGCCAATGGACGGCCGTTAACAAGCTGTATGCCAACCCGCCGCACTCTACAGAGCAGATTCTTCATCCTGACAAGTACCAGCAGAACCATGGCCCGGTTGAGGTCAGCCTACCTGTCATCACGCCTACACTAAAAGGCGATTGGCACGCGGTCAATGACAATGTCATGGGGGAACTGGGTTGGCAGTTGATATTTGCGCAGCACATGGGTCCAGGTGCGGCTAATGTGGCAGCCATGGGCTGGGGCGGTGATCACTATGTGCTTCTGCAGAAAGGCAGCAGCAATACCTATGTCATTGTGATGAAAACCTACTGGGACAACCAGGCCGAGTCTGATGAGTTCTATCAGTTCACCCAGGTCTGGATGCGCCACCGCACGACATTTACCGAGGATGTGAAGAACCTTGTCGGGCCTGTTACAGAACACACATGGCATGATCCTGACAGCAGCGTCTATCTCAAGCAAAAAGATCGCTTTGTAACACTGGTGATCGGATCCAGCAGAGAAGCCACTGATGAAGTCGTAGCCGTGCTGGAAAAGTAGGCTGTATGCTCTAGAATCATCGGTGGAGGATTTACTGTCATGGCAAAGTGTGTTGGCATTCTTACATCAGGCGGCGACAGCCCCGGACTCAACGCTGCGATTCGTGGTGTTGGCAAGGCTGCGTTGAACAGCTACGGTATGCAGGTGATCGGCTTCCGCGATGGTTTCCGCGGTTTCATGGAGAACCGCATCATGGAGCTGGACAGTAACGCGCTCTCCGGCATTTTGACAGTGGGCGGCACGATTCTGGGCACGAGTCGCGACAAACCACATCGCATGCCTGTCGGCGGCAAGTTGATGGACATGACTGACGTGATGGTGGAAAACTACCACCAGCACAACCTCGATGTATTGGTGTGCCTGGGCGGCGGTGGTACGGCAAAAAATGCTTATCGCCTGCTGCAAAAAGGGCTAAACGTCATGACACTGCCAAAGACAATCGACAACGATGTCATCAAAACCGATTACACCTTTGGCTTTGACACGGCACTCAGCGTCGCCACAGAAGCCATCGATCGGTTGCATAGCACGGCGCACAGTCATCACCGCATCGTGGTTGTCGAGATCATGGGCAACAAAGTTGGCTGGCTTGCGCTGGGCGCAGGTATCGCAGGCGGCGCCGACGTCATCCTGATACCTGAAGTGCCCTATGATGTAGAACTAGTCGCCAAGGCGATTCGTGGGCGCAGCGCCAGTGGTAAACGATTCAGCATCGTGGCAGTGGCCGAAGGCGCCATCTCGAAACAGGAAGCTGCATCGCGGCGCGGCGCACAGGAGCGACTCGAAAAAGCGAAAAATAAAAAGGAGATTGCTAAAGCCGAAGCTGACATGGCACAACTTGAGCTGGCGCACGCTGGCAACACGCTGCGGCTGGCTGCGCAACTTGAGCAACTGACTGGACTCGAATCACGCGTCACCATCCTGGGATATTTACAACGTGGCGGTACGCCATCTGCCGCAGACCGGTTGCTGGCTACCCGTCTTGGTACCGCCTGTGCAGACCTGATTGACAAGGGCGTCTTCGGTGTCATGGTAGCAGCCAAAGGCGACACAACCCAACCCGTACCGTTGGAAGAAGTAGCCGGCAAACTCAAATTCGTACCGCCAGATCACGCATGGGTAGCAACAGCGCGTAGCGTTGGCACCTGTTTGGGAGATTGAGGGAAACTGAGCACGACAAGCGTCGGACATCGATTATGAACACACATCTTCTGGGATTTCGCTGTACTCAGTGCGGGCAAACTTATGCACACGATGAGGTGACTTACACCTGCCCGCACGATGGGAACAACCTCGACGCTTGTTACGACTATGCGGCCATAAAGCGCGCCGTCGATCCACGCCACATTGCGTCTTCACCCGATCGCTCTGCATGGCATTACGATATTTTTCTACCGACGACAGTCCCCGACCAGAGAGGACTACCGCCATCGCCACTCTCATCGTTCGGCTGGTCGCCGCTATACCGCGCTCCACGAATCGAGCGTGATCTGAAAGTCAGAACTATCTGGCTCAAAGATGATACGCGTCTGCCATCCAGTTCATTCAAAGACCGCGCCAGTTCGATGGTGATTGCACGGGCATTGGAAACAGGTGTAAAAACGATCTGCGCTGCATCGACTGGTAATGCGGCGTCTTCGCTGGTGACCTTGTGCGCGGGAACCGATTTGCGCACAGTCATTTTCGTGCCGCAAAGCACGCCTGAAGGGAAACTGGCGCAAATCCTGATCCATGGTGCAGAAGTGTATGCTGTCGAAGGTAGTTATGACGATGCATTCGATCTCTCCACGCAAGCTAGCCAGGCTTACGGCTGGTACAACCGCAATACGGGTATCAATCCTTACACCCGTGAAGGCAAGAAGACGGCGGCATTTGAGATCGCGGAGGAGCTTGGTAGCAAGGAAGGTCATCAACTCTCGCCTTCCTTTTCTCCTTTCAGGTCGCCTGATGTGATGATCGTACCGGTAGGTGACGGCAATATCATCAGCGGGATTCACAAGGGATTCAAGGATTTACTGGCGGTGGAATGGATCGACAAAATGCCACGTTTCATTGGGGTCACAGCCACACTTGCTCCGGCGTTGTATCGCGCCTGGCAGACAGGCACAGAACACATCGATACGGTATCATCCAGCACTATCGCGAGTGGCATCAGTGTTGATCTGCCTCGCGATGGTGTGATGGCCCTACGTGCTATTCGCGAAACCGACGGCCTTTTCGTGGAAGCAACGGATGAGGAAATGCTTGAGGCCATGCATGTGCTGGCACAGGATGCGGCGGTGTTTGTCGAACCGGCCTGCGCAGCGGCCTATGTTGGTTTGCGCAAAGCGCTGCAACTCGGCGGGATCCACATCGACGACGAGGTTGTGTTACAACTGACTGGCAGCGGATTAAAGGATGTTAAATCCGCCCTTGCCGCTACGGCAGGAAGAATACATCGCATTCAAGGCAAGTTGGAAGAGGTTGGAGAATAGAAGTCAGAGATCAGAGATTGGAGATTGGAATCGGACTTCTTTTGAGTAAGAAATGGATAAAGATGCAAACATCAAGATCGTCGCGCATAACAGGCGGGCGTCTTTTGAATATGAACTGGGTACGCGCTATGAAGCGGGTATGGTACTGACTGGCGGCGAGATCAAATCGATCCGCGCCGGGCATGTGGACTTACGCGACGCATATGTCTATATCCGCAGCGGTGAAGCGTGGCTGCAACAGGCGCACATAGGGTCATATGCGATGGCAACGGGATTCAGTGCTGGAGTGGAAGAGAAACGCGAGCGAAAGTTGTTACTGCACAAGAAGGAAATCGCCGAGATCGTGCGCGGGACCGAACGGCAGGGCTTTACGACTGTCGCCACCAAGCTCTACCTGAAACACGGGCGCGCCAAAGTCGAGATCGCACTGGCGAAGGGCAAAAAGATGTACGACAAACGCGAATCTGTCGCGAAGCGCGATGCGCAGCGAGACATCGATCGCGCCCTGCGGGAAAGATAGCCCGGGGTCAGCGCCGGCAGATCTCAAAGGCGTTGTCACTGATGATTTGCGATCTGCTATAACCCGGCATCTCAACTACGCCAAAACGTCTTGATATCCTGATATCGACATTGAAAACGCTATACTGCGTCTGCGTGACAACGCCCTGCCTCATACCCGCGGATATTAAAGTCATCCCATCCCAATTGCCGCGTCCACAGATCGACGTCGCCGTAGTCTGCATTCGTATATTGATTCACTGTGCTTGTTGTCGAAGGCTTCGGCATAGAAAGGCGGCTCGATGATCGCAAAGGGTGTGATGATACCAACAGCGCATATCACAAATACAATGGTCGTCAATAAGCCTATGAACGAAGCGATTTTACGTTTTTTGCTCATGTCGGGTCGTCATGAAATCGCAAAAAGACAGTTTCAATGGCGTGCGAACGATAACGCCACCGTCATTTCAAAATCATACATCAATCGCCTGTATGCCGTAGGCCAGCAAGACACAAAAAACCACGGCTTCTCACTACACTCTTAAGCGTGAGGCAAACAGCAACCAGGGTACGCAGATGCCTTTCTGGCATCATCACCGGAATGACAGTAGTCTATTGTGCTGGCCTATACCTGCGTTGGATAACCGGGCAACTGTTCGGAGATAGCTGGTGGTTGCTTGCGCTAGCTGACACATTTGCGCTGTATCTGTATGCGCCGTTGCTGGTATTAGCCCCAATCGCCTTGTTGACGCGCCGACGCAGTGCGCTCCTTGCGGTGTTCGCAGGCGCAACGCTCTTCTTCGCACAATATGGCGCGCTGCTGATTCCCATACCCTTGCGAGCGCAGTCTGCCGGCATCAATGCCCTGCGCGTGATGACCTTTAACATTCCCTTTCCCTACTACGGGAGCGATGAGCAGGCGTTGATCGATCACATTCTGGCGCAAAATGCCGACGTCGTGTTTACACAGGAGCTGACGCCGCGCGGCGTCGATGCACTGCTACGAGGATTGCGCCCAACCTATCCTTACATCGCCAGTGAGTTGTCCGGGTTGCCCCACGAAGGGAAGCTGGTGTTCAGCAAATACCCGTTGCGCCCTGACCAAGTGATTGAGGAGACGACGCGCGGGCGCACGTCGCAAGTGGTCATCGCCACGATCGATGGACAGGAAGTGGTGCTGGTGAACATGCACCCGACATAGACCTATGGCGTTACTCACCTGGATGACCTGCCCTATGCCGTCGATGTCACCTATGCACTACGTGAAAGCGAGGTAAACGATGTGCTCAAATACCTGTCTGGCGAGACGCGCCCCGTCATCATCGCCGGCGATATGAACACTACCGAACAGACGACCGCCTATCGCATGTTGACACAGCACTACAGTGATAGCTGGCGCGATGTTGGCGTTGGGTTTGGACTCACCTTCCCCGCACCCGTATTTAAGCTGTCCCATATCCCGCTACCACTGCCCAATAGACTCAAAGCGGACGGTGGTTTACTTGATCGGACGATCCCCGTCGGACTACTGCGCCTGGATTACGTTCTGCATTCGATGGACTTCCGCACTATCCACGCACAAACAGCGGTAATCGGCCAATCCGACCACATAGCCGTCGTCAGCGACCTGGTTTGGACAGATCACCATTAATGATGAGGGAATAACGCACAGAGGCAATCCGATACGTGGATTGCCTCTGGTTTCTGATTTATAACTTCTGACTTCCGACAAAACCAGCCATGCACTACTTTTCAGGCTGCAGCATACCGTAGTCGCCACTCTTGCGACGATAGACTACCTTAATCGTGCCATCATCCGCATGCATAAAGACGAAGAAATCATGACCCAACAATTCCATCTGTTCGATGGCTTCGTCTGTACCCATGGGAACTGTGGTGAAGCTCTTGGTGCGAACCAGCTTCTGCTCAGGGACGATGCCGTCTTCAGATATCGGCAGTGCTTCGGCTTGCGCCAATTCTGCGTCCTCATCCGATACATTGCCATCGTGGCGACGATCCATTCGGCGCCCCTTGTACCTTGCGATGCGTTGGTTCATCTTGTCAAGGGCGGAATCCAATGCCGCGAATGGGTCAGCGTTCTGTTCTTCCACGCGTAACAGCGTGCGCCTGCGCCGTATCGTCAACTCCAGCGTCTTGGTCGCGTCTTCTTTCGCGCTCTCTTTGGTCACCTCCACACGAACTTCCTCGATGCCGGGAAGATAACGTTCGAGCTTGCCCGTCTTGCGACGCACGAAGTTCTCGAATCCATTGCCCAGTTCCATTCCGTGACCCTGAATCGTGAGTTCCATTGCAACACTCCTCTATGAAAACATTTTTGATTCTCGATGTCTGGCCTGCCTCTTTTACCAACGTCTTCGGCAAATCCAGCACCGTTCATCAACCAGCTCGGGCAAGTGTCATCGCGCTTACACGAATGGCACCTGCACTCAATAAAGTCGCTGCGCACTCGCTCAATGTGGCGCCAGTGGTAAATACATCATCCACCAACATGATATGTTTACCATTGGAACGCGCAGGTTCTGCTCTGAACGCCCCTTGGACATTATGGCGCCGCTCCTCATGAGCCAGTATGGCTTGCTGATCGGTGTACCGCAAGCGCCGTATAGCCTGCTGATCCACCACTACACCCAACACGCTGCTCATCTGCTTCGCCAGTAATGCACTCTGGTTATAGCCACGCTCACGCTTTCTGCGCGGGTGCAACGGCACAGGGACAAGCAGATCAGCCTGCAACCCGCCATTGGCCCACGCCTCAATCATGAATCGCGCTAGCGGCGCCGCCAAATCACGACTTCCATCATACTTGAAAGCATGGATGCCGTCGCGTAGCGGTTCAGCGTAAATTGCCGCTGAAGTGACTTCCATCGCAATCCCAGCGTGGGGTGACTGCAACGCAACAGTGCGCGTCTGCAACGGGGGATACAAGCGTCTCACAGCAGCGTCACATACCTCGCACCACACTCCCTTACCCGCCTCGGAACATCCCCCACATCGAACCGGGTAAAGCAGGTCAAGCAACGCTGTGAACCAGCAGCGCAGATTCAGCGCCGGGTGCTGTGTATGCATCGCCATAAGTAGAAATCTCGCCTACGCTCTAAGAAGAACGTGTCAGGGTCTCACCAATCTTCCAAGATTATCTGTAATCGCAGGCCCCAGCAATACCAGAATCACAACCAGTACGATTGCGAACAAAATCAAAATCAATGCGAAGTCGATCAAACTACCTCGCCCGCCTTCACCACTGGGTGGACGCATCACTTGCTCCTTGACAACTCAGTATTCATGCGCACTTGCCTGCGTATCAGTCGTCGTGCGAACAACCTAATAATAGTGTAGCCCGCTTTTAGAATTTCGTTACTCGATATCTTAGACTGTCCATAGCGGCGATCTTCAAAGATAATCGGCACTTCAACTACGCGCCACTGGCGCAACTGTACCTCAAAGAACATCTCGATCAGAAACGAGTAGCCATTCGAGAATATCTGTTCAAGCGGAATAGACTCCAGCACATGGCATCGATACAATCTAAATCCCGCCGTACAGTCATTGGCCTTCAGCCCCAGCGCAAGATGCGCAAAAGCATTAGCAACGCGGCTGAGCAGCCGACGCAATGGCGGATAAAGCACCTGCCCGCCCGGAACATAGCGCGAGCCAATCACCAGATCAGCGTTGGTCAATGCCGCAACCATAGAAGGAATATATCGCGGATGGTGCGAGAAATCAGCATCCATCGTGAGGACAGCATCGCTGCCCTGAGCTAATCCGTATCGCATACCGGCAACATACGCAGTGCCAAGTCCTAGCTTGCCTTTGCGGTGAACCACTCTAACGCGCACATCTGCTGCGGCCAGCTGGTCGGCATAACCGCCTGTGCCATCCGGGGAATTGTCGTCGACCACGCATACAGTCAAGTGCGCCTTGTTGCCAAAATCCAGTTCGAGTAACTGGGGTACCAGCCTCTGTATATTTTCGAGCTCGTTGTATGTCGGGACAACCACCATGATTTTTAAGCTTACAGCGTCTGGCTTTGTCCCCGCGTCATCTACTTGCATTGAATTGATTATACTTTCACTATGTCGAAAGCCGAGCCACTCTATCGCCTGCAACTATTGGACTTAGACCTGGACACCGCCCGCAAGCAATTGCGCGAGGTTGAAGCAGCATTAACAACGAATCCGGCCGTAGCCCATGCGCAAACCGAACTCGTCAAAGCACAGCAAGCGCAGCACAAGCTGTCGCTGGAGGCAAAGTCGCTGGAGCTTGAAGGACGCTCGCTTTACGACAAGATCAAAGAGAATGAAGACCGACTGTACAAAGGCTTGATCAAGACACCAAAAGAACTGATTGACCTGCAACGCGAAATAGAAATGCTGAAACGCAACAGCGCGACGCACGAAGAGAAACAGTTCACCCAGATGCTGGCGCTGGAAGAGGCGACCACCATCATGACAAACTGCGAGGCCGCCGTAGCGCAGTCAACCAAACACTGGCAGGAAGATTGTGTTGAATTGAGAAACGTGCGTGCGCAGTTGAAGGATCGCATCAGTGCGAATGAAGAACGTCGCGAAGCCATCTCGATGGCCATCCCGCGCGCTGACTTGAACATCTATGTCGCGCTGCGAACGAAGAAGGCCAGCGGCATTGCGGTTGCCATGTTGAAAAATAACGGCTGCGGGCTGTGTGGGGAAGAACCTTCATCGGTGCTTCTACAGCAGGCGCGCACAGGCGCGACACTCGCCATATGCACCGGATGCGGGCGCATCTTGTTCCCCAGCTAGCCATCCATGTCATCCTACCCTAACCTCTATCTACTGGTCAGCGGTGCAGTCACCGCATGGCGCGCCGGCGAAATTGCCGGCGCACTGCGCCCGTATGCAGAGCGCCTGATCATAGTGCAAACACCCGGCTCGCGCCAGATCGTCAGCCCGTTGACACTATCGCGCATCCTGGGCTGTTGCGTGGTCGACGCTTATCTCGATCAAGCCTTGCAGCCGCGCGCGCCCATCGCGCCGGTCGTGTTTGCCCCGTGCAGTTTCAATTCGCTTAACAAACTGGCGCAAGGCTGCGCCGATAATCTCGCGCTATCGATCTGCGCCGAGATGATCGGTCTGCGCCAAACAGTCATCGTCGCTGTGTCGCTCAACGAAAGACTCTGGGCGCATCCGGCAGCGCGCGCGTCCGTTGCCACACTGCGCGGCTGGGGCGCGCACGTCATCGAACCCAGTTACGATGGGACTGGCCTGACACTAGGTCCAATCAGCGCCATCATCGCAGCGTTACCGCCAGCCTGATGCAACTCTATCTCAGTCATATCCGAAGCTTCACGCATGAAGCCCGTCTATTCCTCATCACGTTGACGATCTTTGCGTTCGCAACAGCAGTGCCAGCTGTTTACTTCACGCTGTACCTACAAGGATTGGGATTCGATCGCGCGTTTATCGGCCTGACAGCAACAGCATCACAAATGGGCGGGGTGATCGCCAGCGTTCCAGCTGCTTTCCTGCTCGATATGATCGGGCGACGCCGCGCGGCCATCAGCGGCGCAGTCGTCGCGCTGGCTACCATGGCAACTGCGTTGTTTGCAACATCGCCGGTGGTGATCATCGCTATCCAAGTGATCAGCGGTTTTGGCGTCGTACTCTATGCGCTTGCGGTTGTGCCGCTGCTGGCGGAAGTCAGCACCGCGCGCGAACGCACCACGCTATTCAGCACTGTGGAAGGATGCACCACGCTGGCTCTGTTTTTCGGTAGCCTGTTGGCAGGTGTCTTACCGAGTTTGGCGGCGCCGTGGCTAGGCGTTGGCGCGGAAAGCCCGACAGCCTATCGTACCGTCATGCTCGGTTCGCTGGTCGTGCGGGCACTAGGCATTGTGCCGCTTACGATGATTCACGATCATGGTCAAGAGATAGCGCGGGAGTCGCCACGCCAGAGCACGCTCAGTTACTTTAACCCTCGCGTACTTCTGAAACTAAAAACACCGATCTGGAAATATGCGCTGCCCATCCTGGTTACTTTTCTGGGCGGGTCGTTGATTTTTCCTTTCATCAATCTGTATCTGAAACAACGCTTTGGAACCAGCAATGCCATGATCGGGGTCATTCAGGGCGCTACCAGCCTGTCCATCGGCATCTGTGCTTTGCTTGGGCCATTCGCAGCCAACACCCTGGGGCGCGCGCGGGTTGTCATAGCGGGGACGCTCTTCTCAATGCTGTGTCTCGTGGTGATCGGGTTCAGCCCGTGGTACGAACTGGTTGCCACTGTCATTGTGATCCGCGCAGGGCTGTACAACGCCACCCTGCCACTCTACAGAGCCTATGTCATTGATCAGACACCCCCGCACGAATATGCAGTGGTCAATCTGATCTACTCGACATCGGCAAACGTCGGACCGACTGTCGCCCCACCCTTGAGCGGTTACGTGCAGGATCACGCGGGGTTCGCGCCCTTGTTTATGACGGCTATCGGGCTTTACGGGGTGGCGGCTGTGTGTTATCACCTGGCTACACGGGAAAACTCACTGAAGTCGACCTAACTGAGGAGTGCCGCATGATGGCGTTGCGCCACGTCCGGGTGCGAACGCAGACGGCTCTTCATTTGGTTTTTGCCAGTGTCATGGAACATCGGGTTGAGCGGATCAACGGTCACCCCGCGCATTTCGGCAGCAAGTTCAGACTTAAGGGAGAGAACGGGGATAGAAGCATCAAGGCAGGCGCCGAAAAAGAATCCCACTGCGAGGCGATCTGTACCGGGAGGCGGTGTGACAGCGCGATGCACAGTAGCACGCAGGTAACCGTCCGATGCCATTTCAAGCAACTCACCAATATTGATAATGAAGGTGCCAGGGATCGGCGGTGCGCTAATCCACTCACCTTCATAGTCAACCTGCAGACCATTCTGGACATCCTGCAACAACATTGTGACGAAGCCACCATCTTTGTGGGCACCCACGCCCTGATCCCCTTCGGTGGATTCGCGGCCCGGATAACGAATGAGTTTGATCAGTTGCTGTGGATGCGGATTGAAGATCGCATCAAACGTGTGCTCATCCTGATCCAATGCCGCAAGAAAAGCCCTGACCAACCTGATGGCCACATCAGTTACAGCTGCCTGGTATCGCAGCACAAGCGATTTGAGTTCAGGCAGCGCTGCTGGCCATTGGTTTGGCCCCTGCAGCCACCACCATGATTCAAGTCCAGTGTCCATCGGACGCGCCGGAAGTTCAGCGCCAATATCGATCTGCTCGCGCCAGTCCGGCAGACCACGCGTACGTTCCATACCAACGCGCGTATAACCACGGAAATGTGGCGAGTGGAGCATCTCGATTGCCAACTTATCCTGTATCGGCAGGTTAAAAAAACGGCGTGAAGTGGCAAGAATATCGTGCACCAGCACCGGATCAACGCCATGACCTGTGAGATAGAAGAAGCCAATGCCATGCGCCGTTTGGCGGAGTTCAGCCAGAAAATGATTGCGTTCAATCGGTCCCAAAGCCATGCGTGACAAATCAAGCACCGGTAATTCAGCCAGTTTCCCTGAACCCATCATCACTCCTTAGCACAAGCGAAAAAGTCAGAAACCTTCTGCGATCTGATCTCTGACGCCTTTTGTATTCCTGCTTATGCCCACTTGCACAGCAGCAAGCATAACGTTACGTTTCTGACACCGTATCAATATCACCTTCGTACATGAGCGCCTCATGACCACGCTCATTAGTACGAATGCGAATCACTTCGTCTACGGGGTATACGAAAATAATACCGTCACCCGGTTTCCCAGAGCGCGTGGCATTGCATATCGCATCAACAGTCCGATCTACATTTTTATCACTGAGCACAATATTGAGTTGCAGGCGCGGCAACATATCAACCTGATAAGAACCCGTCCTGCCCGCCAGCACGATACCGCCCTGGCGGCCATGGCCGCGCACCTCGCATACATTCATTCCGACAATACCAATGGCGCGCAACGCATCCTTCACGTCATTGAGCTTCTCTTCACGAATAATCGCTTCAATTTTCTTGGTCATCTCAGTTTACCTTCCCGGGTAATAATTCCACATCAAGCAACTTAACTATAAGCGCGTTCGCCATGCTCGCTGATATCAAGTCCCACTTCCTCAGAATTCGTATCGACGCGCAATCCCATGATGCGCTTCAAAACCTTTGTGATAACAAAGGTGACGGACATGGCAAAGACGATGACCACAATGACCGTAATGGCCTGCACCAGGAACTGCCCCGGGTTGCCGTAGAAGAGGCCGTCGGCGCCAGAAGGATTAACGGCTTTCGAAGCGAACAAGCCTGTCGCCAGCGCGCCCCATAATCCGCCCATACCATGACATGCCCATACATCCAGCGACTCATCCAACTTCATACGCTGACGGAGCTTGATTGCATAATAGCTTATGACTGCAGCAACACCACCGATGACTATTGCGGCCATCGGCGTCACAAAGCCGCTAGCCGGGGTAACAGCAACAAGGCCGACAACTGCGCCCGTTACAATGCCGAGCACACTTGGCTTATTGTCGCGCCAGCTCAAGAACATCCACACAAGCCCGGAGGCTGCCGCTGCCGTATTACTGGTGACAATCGCATTAGCCGCGTAACCATTCGCTGCCAAGGCACTGCCACCGTTGAAACCAAACCATCCTGCCCACAACAGACCGGCGCCAAGGACAGTAAACGGTATGTTGGAAGGTTCCATCGACGATGAAGGGTAACCTTTGCGCTCGCCGATGACGTAAGCAAACGTCAGCGCCGAGAAGCCTGCAGTGACATGCACGACCGTGCCACCGGCAAAGTCGAGCACTCCTAAACTATGGAATAGGCCGCCTTCACCCCACACCCAATGGGCAACTGGTCCATATACAAAAGTGCTCCACAAGATGATAAAGACGAGGAAAGTCTTGAAGCGCACCCTTTCAACAAAGGCGCCGGTAATCAGCGCGGGTGTAATGACTGCAAACATCATCTGGTAGGCAGCGAAAACAATGTGGGGAATTGTGGCGGCATATGTTGGGTTGGGAACATTTCCGACACCGTTAAAACCGATATAGGCCGGACCTCCGAATAAACCGCCGATGGATGGGCCGAAGGCAATAGTATAGCCGTACAGTACCCATTCGATGCTGACTACCGCAATCACGATAAAACTGAGATTCAGCGTGGATAGTACATTTTTCTTACGCACCATACCGCCATAAAAAAACGCCAGCGCGGGAGTCATCATTAACACGAGGGTTGTCGCAATCAAAACCCACGCCGTGTCACCACTATTTACTTGAGACACTATGTGTACTTCTCCTATATCAACAAACATCAGCAGCACTAAACGAAAAATGCCTGTGGCACACACTATTTCAGTGGCGCCACAGGCAACCAGGCCTTTATAGATGCACGCTCTTACATGGAGCGCGTTATTAGCAAACGGTCGGATACTCTATCAACAATCACACATGTCGTCAATCCCTTGTGACTGCGTCGTCTGAACACATCACAAGGACTGTTTTTGACCTGCTGCAGCAGATGTATTGCTTGCCAGCAGTTGCGGCAGGATACCACTGTTAGGCGGCACGAGCGTAATGCCTGCCTTGCTGTCGATCAAACGTTGCGTTTCGAGCACTTCGAACAGCAACTTGGCTACATCCGGGTCTTCGCTGATCTTCTGCAGCGTTGCGCCGACGATCTGCGGACGAATGGCAGTCGCCTTGCCGAACTCGATCGAGGCCTGACGGTCGGCGGTACTGGAGATGATGTTCACCTGGTTTGTGCCTGTCTGGCGGATGGCGGCAGTCACCTGGCGCAGACGGTTCACGACTTTGTTCTCGATGCCTTTCTTCATCACTTCATCGCGGAATTGCACCTTGCGCACATACACGCTGCCAAGCTGGTAACCCCAGTCGAGTGAGTGCGCCGTCACTTCGTTGCGCACCAACTGGCTCATGCGGTGACGCTCTTCAAGCATATTGGCCAGCGGCATATTGCTGAGTGTGCGCACACTGGCATTGCCAACGTTGGCCGCAAGCGAACCGCGCGGATCTGCATTTTTGAACAGGAAAGCTACCGGATCGCTGACAAACATCTCATACCAGATGCCGATTCCCATCGGTGCGCCTTCTTCACTGTTCACGGGCGAGTTACGCTGATACTGCTGGTCGAGGCGCATATCTACCTGGCGCACATCTCCGAGCCAGTTCACCAGAAAGGCATTCACACCCAGCGTCATGGGCAAGAAATGCAGCCCAGGCTCCTTGATCACGCCGATCACTTTGCCAAACAGGACATACACATAGGCGCGACGTTCCTGCACGATGGTATAGAAACCGAGTAAACGGAAGATTGTTTTGAGTATCGACCAGCCAACCGTCAATGCAAAAAACGTGACAACGGCAGAACCAATTAGTTGTCCAATAAGATTCATTGCTTCACCTCCACGATGGCCTTTTGAGCGTTTGCGAACAAGCCAAGATGGACATAGCGTAAATAGGTATCGAGTGCGGTAGGTCCGGAATTCTTCAGCGCCGTCAATTGCAATGCCAACGAATTCAAAGGTTCGGTTTCAGCCTGCGCCTTAAGAGTCTCGATTTCAACAGCGCGCTTACTTTGCACGATCTTCTGGTCAGCGGCCGCCTGTGCAACAGAAATATCGCTACTCACCTGGTTATAGGCAGTGTTAATAGCTGCTAACGCATTTTCGACTTCGTTTGGCGGATCGATGGCTGTGATCAGCGAGGCATCCAGCACAACACCGTAACGGGCAGCAGAAGAGGCGCATTCGATATCCATGTGCTCGTTGATATCGCGCAGGTTCTTGCGCAAATCGTTGATCGAAATGCCGGCAGTCGTCGTTGCATCAATCGGTTGAGCTGTGTCTGTACCCGTACCCGTCTTTTGCGGCGCCTCAAAGTTAGCAATGCGCTCGCGCAGGACAGAATGGAAATATCCCATGATGTGAACGATCGGGTTCTTAATGCCAAACAAATATGCATAAAGATTGCTTTCGCTGACCTTATAGCGAATTTGACCCTTCAGCTCGGTATTCAACTGGTCTTTGGTGACCGCTTCCAATACGGTGCCATTCTGATTCATCTTCGGGTTTTCAGGGTCGAAGGCCAGGCTGACAGTCTGAATACTGACCTGTGTCTTATAAACCTTTTGCCACGGCATCTTGATATAAGGGCCACCTGGCTGAATCACGCGAACGACAGGATAGGTATAGCGCTCGCGCTCCTCTGCCCGCAATTTATCAGAGATCGGATCCTCCAGCGTTGTGTGGTTACCAATACGCTGAGCTTTACCAAAGCTGGTCATGACCGCCCGTTCATTCTGGTTAACCGTGAACAGGCTGGGCAGGAACGTTCGGATCAAAAAGACCAGAGTTCCCAACAATATACCGACGATGACTACACCATCCATAAAACACCTCCAAATGAAAAATGAGCAGAAAGCCTCGGCACGCTACAGGCATCGGGGATGACCATCGCATTGAAACCGGCGGTTAGTATCCCGATGCGAATATTGGGTGACTCAGTGGGGTGCGATGAAGAGTCTATTGAACTATTCATAAACGCCGAACATGATAAGTATACTCTCATGGCCTGACGATGGAGCCATCTGCACGACGATCGGGTTCACCATAAATGGTGGGGCGACTTGCCTTTTCCGGATCGAGAAGAGCGGCAGCCTTGACTTCATCTATATCTATGCCCAGACCTGGTTTTTTATTGGGATACAAGTAACCGCCTTCGAGGACGGCATGTCCGGGGAAAACATCGAGTTCCTGGGTACTGAAATGGTTTTCTTCTTGAATGCCAAAATTCCATGTCAGCATATCGAGGTGGCATGCGGCCATCTGATTGACTGGGTCATTATCTCCACCCTCCTGCCACGCTGTTTGTACACCAAACCACTCAGCCAATGTGGCGATCTTGCGGCACTGCGTAATGCCTGCACCTTTCGAAACGCGCACACGCACATAGTCGATCAATCGCTCAGTGATCAAGGGCATGTATTCGTGTGGGTTGACAAATAACTCACCCATTGCCTGTGGCGTGGTACATTGTTCACGGATCAGGCGATACCAGTGCACGTGTTCGGGAGAAAGCACATCTTCGAGGAAAAACAGCCGATAGGGTTCAAGTAGCTTGGACAGTTGTACAGCCGATTGCGGCCGCAGATGTTCGTGAACATCGTGTGTTAATTTGACACCGAAACCAAGTTTGGATCGCAGGTAGTCAAACATCTTGGGAATGTTTTCGAGGTAGGCTTCGTCATCAAACACGCGCCCATGTGTCCAGCCATTTTTCGGCAGCTTGGCTTGTGCAGGTTCAAGGAATCCACCGCCACCATACGCACCAAGCTGGCAACGGATTACATCATAGCCCTCTGCCATATAGCGCTGTACATCGTCCACTAACTCAGCAAGGTCATTACCACCGGCATGCGCGTAGCATGGCACAGCCGACCGGCATGGCCCGCCTAAGAGTTCATATACGGGCATGTTGGCTTCTTTGCCCTTGATGTCCCACAACGCCATGTCGATTCCGGCCAGCGCCGTATTGAGAATCGAACCATTGCGCCAGTAGCCACTGGTATAGACCATCTGCCAGTTATCTTCTATCAGCCTAGCATCACGACCGATCAACAACGGCGAGATTGTCTCGACTGCCTTGATCACGGTTTCGGGATGACGCACATCGCTGGCCGAGCCAACACCATACAAACCCGGCTGATCTGTATGCACTTTTACAATCGTCCACATTCCATCCGCACGCGTGCGAATGCACTCAATCTTCGTTATTTTTGTCACTATTGCCTCCGCTGTAGCTAATGGTACGACAAACGGGGTAATACGTAAGACGAGACGCGGGATGGAAAACGTTGTTAAATATAAGGGACGCCGCGAGTAGAGCGGAATGCACAATGTGTCATCCTTTAGACAGCATATCCAAGAAAACCCGACAACGCCTGGTGCGGCTTTTTGTTCTGTGCACCGTCGTGATCATGGTGACAGTGCTGTTTGCCATAATCGCACGAGCTACTTTCAGCGCTGGATCCTTGGTTGTGTCTTTCATCGATGTCGATGAGGGCGATGCTGCGCTTGTACAGGATATTGATGGTTGTAACATCCTGATCGATGGCGGCACGCCCGCCAAGGGCAGCACCGTCGTGAACTACCTGCGTACGCGTGGCGTGAACAAGATCGACGCGGTGTTCGCCACACACGCTGACAGTGATCATTATGGCGGGCTGACCAGCGTTCTCGAGAGTGGCGACATCTCGGTCACGCAGGTATATTTCAACGGCTATAGTGCGCCATATACCAACACATGGAAAACCTTCGTCGATGCTGTAGTGTCCAGAGGCCTGACCTTCACTGTGGCGACCTCCCCCATGAGCATCACCTTATGCTCAACCCATTTCGAAGTGCTCAATCCGTCGCCATTAATCAGCTATACAAATGACAATGATGCATCCGTTGTGTTGCTAGTGCAGCATGGCTTGCGGCGCTTTCTGTTTACCGGCGACATCTCTTCGGATATCGATGCAACAGTGATTGCGCGAACATCAGCATTACCCATCGATACGCTCAAGGTGAGTCACCACGGCAGCAAAAACGCGACCAGTAGCGAATTTCTAGCGATGGCGATGCCAAAAACGGTCGTCATCTCTGTAGGCCCCAATGCGTATGGCCATCCTACGACAGAAACACTCACTCGGCTCGGTGCTATTGGTGCACTTGTCCTGCGCACTGATTTGTCTGGAACCATTGTGAGGTACGACTGGCCGACTTTCACTGCATTCTCCTATATACCGATCATCGCGGTGCCGGCTGTGCTGACGTCCGATCTGCGCATAGCTGGTTTTAGCGGCTTGACCAAACCCGAAGTCATTACCATTTCCAACCTCGGCTTAGGCGCTGGGGTGTTGACGGGCTGGGCAGTAATCAGCGTCGTTGGGCCGCAAACGTATACTTTTCCAGTGGGTTTCACACTTGCTGCAGGCGCATCAGTACGCGTCGAGAGCTATACAAGCGCATCCAACAATCCACCATCGATCCTGCTTTGGTCCACAGCTCCGATCTGGAACGATGCCGGGGACAAAGCCGTACTGCGCGATGCATCGGGCAACAACATCAGTAGTAGCTGTTATAAAAGCGCATGTCCTTGAACGCGCACCGTCGGTTGGTAGGTAATGTCCATGAATAGTTAAAATCCATCTGGACGAACCATCCGGTATGAGGTAAAATTCGCCAGCTAGTTACGCGAAGTCATTCCCGCATTACCGGAGTCTTTAAAGATTCAGCGAATGTGAGAAGTGTACTCGCAACATTGTTTGATATTTTAGGAGTTCATTCGTGGCCAATACCCTTTCAGCGAAACAACGCATCCGCAACAGCGCGCGCAAGGCAAAGTTTAACCGCCTGCACCGCTCACGCGCGCGTACTTTTGTAAAGAACACTCGTGAAGCCGTTGCGCATAAAGATCTCGGCACCGCAAAAGAAGAGATCATTAAAGCCATCAGCGCACTGGACCGTGCCGCAGGCAAAGGCGTTGTCCACGCCAACAATGCCGCGCGCCGCAAGTCACGCCTGATGAAACTGTTGAACAAGGCTACCCCCAAAAAGTAAGCCGGCTCGCTGACGGGCTGAGCGTGCTCAGTCAACGCCACTCCGAAAGGACGCCTCGGTTGCGTCCTTTTTTGTGTTTTTCGAAGACCGGCATTCTTTTCTCGTCAAGCCGACTTCACACAGCGGCACTAATGCCCCTCATTGTGCCTTTGTGTTTTTTGTGAGAGACTGAGCCTTGACATTCACGCCGCCCTCGTGTATAAACTACCCATTAAGTAGCAGGCAAATAAATGCAATTAGTATTGGTCGTCGTTATTGTCGTTATCTCGCTCCTAGTCCTTAGCAGGCAGGAGCTGGTTTCGTTTAGGACGGCGGCGTAGAAAAAATATACGCCTGCACATAAGATTAAGCCTTCCTGAACGGAGGGCTTTTTTTTTGCCCGTTGAACCGGGTAGACTGGAATCATAGGAAAGACAAAAGGAGTAGTGAGATGCAGTTAACAGGAGCACAGATCATCTGGGAAACGCTGTTACAACAAGGAGCCACATTGGTCTTCGGGTATCCGGGCGGGGCAATATTGCCTGCCTATGATGCACTATATGACTATCAAGACCGCATCCGCCATGTTCTGGTACGCCACGAAGAGAATGCGGCATTGGCAGCAGATTCTTATGCACGCGCCACCGGCAAAGTGGGCGTGTGTATGTCTACCAGCGGCCCAGGCGCGACAAACCTCGTCACCGGTCTGGCCAACGCGATGATGGATTCATCCCCTATCGTAGCGATTACGGGTCAGGTATCTTCACACCTGGTTGGCACGGATGCCTTTCAGGAAACGGACGTCACAGGCGTTACGATTCCAGTCACGAAGCACAACTATCTGGTCACCGATGTGAACGAGCTGGCTCAAGTTTTGGCCGAAGCGTTCTATATCGCGCGATCCGGTCGCCCCGGTCCGGTTCTAGTCGATATCTGCAAAGACGTGCAGCAGAAACTGGTTGAATATGAGCCAATCACAAGTGTGCACCTGAAAGGCTATCGCGCTATCAAGCCAATGCACAAGCAGGATGTACCCGGACTGGTGAGTCAGGCAGCGACGCTCATCAATCAAGCGAAGCGCCCGATCATCCTGGCTGGCCAGGGCATCAAGCATGGCAACGCGCACGGCGAGTTGTGCGAGTTGATCAACAAGGCCGGCATTCCGGTGGCGACGACTTTGCTTGGTATTGGTGTTTTGACCGAAGACCATCCGCTCAACCTGCGCATGATGGGCATGCATGGTGAAGCCTACGTCAATATGGCCATCGCCAACTCCGATCTGCTGATCGCGCTGGGCATGCGCTTTGACGACCGCGTCACAGGCAATCTGGCACAGTACGCAAAGAATGCGAAAGTTATCCACGTGGACATTGACGCCGCAGAAATCGGCAAGAACGTCCCGACGGATATCGGGATCGTGGGCAATGTCAAAGATGTGCTGCAACAGTTGATTCCGCAAATCGACAACGGCAACCACCGCGATTGGCTGAGCACGATCAATGCGTGGCGAGATGACACAAAGTCACGCGATGTGCTAGCTCAGGATCTGCCAGACAACATGCTACTCGTTCCGCACGTCATCCGCGCGATCTGGGAAGCCACCAAAGGTGAATGCACGATTGCAACCGACGTTGGTCAGAACCAGATGTGGGAGACACAGTACTTCCAGCATATCCGCAAGAACCAACTGATCACAAGCGGCGGCTTGGGCACGATGGGCTTTGCGCTGCCAGCTTCCATCGGCGCTAAGCTAGGTCGACCTGAAGATGAGGTATGGGCGATAGCGGGTGATGGCGGATTCCAGATGAGTATCCCAGAACTGGCTACGCTGGTGCAGGAAAAGTTGAACGTAAAGATTGCTATTGTGAATAACCACTTCCTGGGTATGGTGCGCCAGTGGCAAGACTTGATGCACAATAAGCGCTATTCACAGACACAGATGTGGACGCCAAATTTCCAGACGCTGGCAGCTGCCTATGGCATCAAAGGATTGCGCGCCACCACGCAGACTGAAATGCGTCAGATCATTGCAGAAGCGCGCGCCCACGACGGCCCTGTGCTATGCGAATTCGTTGTAGAGCCCGAAATGAACGTGTTCCCGATGGTGATGCCCGGCAAGGCGCTAGATGAGATGGCGCGCCGTCAACCCGCCGCACTCGGTACCGGCATGGATGCAGTAAAGTAGGAGACCAAAGCAATGTTAGTAGATCACGCCGCCTCAGGGCAACCCGAACAAAAGCATACACTCGTGGCACTGGTAGAGAACAAACCTGGAGTGCTCAACCGCGTCGCCAGCCTGTTTCGCCGTCGCAATTTCAATATCGACAGCCTGGCCGTCGGCACAACGGACGACCCGAAAGTATCTCGCATGACGATTGTCGTCGATGCAAGCCGCACCAGTGCAGCGATGGTGGAGCGCAACCTGTACAAACTAGTCAATGTCATCGATGTTCAGGATGTCACCCATTTGCCCACCGTAGTGCGCGAACTGGCTCTGATTAAAGTGCGTGTTGAGGATACACAGAAGCGCAGCGAAATCAAGCAAGTGGCCGACATGTTCGAATGTCGCGTGGTGGACGTCAAGACCGACACCTTGATCATCGAGATGGTAGGTGACGAAGAGCGGGTAGACGGCTTACTGAACGTGTTGAACGATTATGGCATTCTGGAAGTCGTTCGCACAGGGCGCGTCGCCATGACGCGTGGCGCAGCGCACGTCGTTCCGGAGCAGGATGAAGTCGCCTTCGGGGGAACTTCTATACTCCCTCATAGTCTTTAAGGTGATCAGTGGGCAAGTTCTAACAGGCTTACTCACTTTTTTTGGCGCACTTAAGCGATACTAGCAACCATATTAGAACTGGAATAAGGAAACATCAGGAGCAAAATGGCAACCGTTTTTTACGACAAAGATGCAAATCTGGACTTGCTTAAAGGCAAGACTGTAGCAGTGATTGGATTCGGCAGTCAGGGCCACGCACATGCGTTAAACCTGCACGACAGCGGCGTTAACGTCGTGGTTGGTTTGCCCGAGGGTAGCAAGAGCATCAAGAAAGCGACAGACGCAGGTCTGACCGTGATGAGCATTTCAGAAGCTGCCAAGGCTGGCGACTTTATCATGATGCTGGTGCCCGATGTCCCAGCCGCCGCTGTTTATCGCGACCAGGTGGCCCCATACATGACCGCCGGCAAGACGCTCATGTGGGCGCATGGCTTCAACATCCGCTACGGCCAGGTTGTTCCGCCCAAAGATGTTGACGTGACCATGATTGCGCCGAAGGCCCCCGGCCATCGCGTACGTGGTACCTATCAGGACGGAGCAGGCACACCATGCCTCGTTGCTGTGTATCAGGACGCCAGCGGACACGCCATGGAAAATGCACTGGCCTATGCCAAAGGCATCGGCGGCACGCGCGCCGGAGTATTGCAGACCACGTTTGCAGAAGAGACTGAAACCGACTTGTTCGGTGAGCAGGTTGTGCTGTGCGGTGGCGTATCGCACCTTATTAAGGCCGCCTT
>CAIQQO010000340.1 GCA_903873965.1 uncultured bacterium | reverse complement strand
CTATCTGAATACCCACCCCGATCCTGCGGCCATCGAGTATTACCTGTGCGGTCCACCACTGATGATCCGGGCAGCGGTCGACATGCTCAAACAGTTCAGCGTGCCGCCGGCTCAGATCGCCTATGATGAATTTTAAGTCTAGCGCTAGTCTTCATCAGCCGTGGCACGATCAGCAGCTAGTCCCGCCTGCAGCTCTTTCAAAACACCAGCCAGGTTACCGGCCAATAAAGGTGTGACGGCCAGGCAAAGTCCGGGAAAGACGCGGCTGTGCAGGCGACCCGCGTCATCAGGCAGCATTCTTACGTACTCGCCATCGCGCAGTTCGAACCAATCCACCTGCTTGTCCAATGTGCGCCAAACCAAATACTCTTGCACTCCGCTGCGCAGATAGACGTGAAGCTTGCGATGCAGATCAATCGCCGTACTTGATGAGGCGATCTCTGCAACCAATTCTGGCGCGCCTTCGATGTAATCATCAACGCTGACGTGAGATTGCCCTTTCTCGAACCGCAGCAAGGCATCTGGCTGCACCTCATTGAGCTGGTCCAGCCGCACAGTGACATTATCAGCCAGATCTACACCCGGCGTGACAGCACCATAAGCGCCCAACCAGGCAAGCAAATGGGCGTGAGGTCTGCTATGACTTGAGTGATGTACAGGCGAAGGCATATGAACGACGCCTTCGATCAGTTCTGCTTTCCTAACCTGCGGCATTGCCATATAGCGACGCTCAAATTCAGCACGAGTGAGTGATTCGCCATTTTCAAGCGATCTCTGCCTCAGTACCAATGAATCACGCACCTGGTCTGGATGGGTCAGTGTGTCTGTCATTCGGCAACTCCTTGGACTACATTTTACACTGCTCATATATCCCAGCAGTGCCTTTACCTCATGTCTGAACTCTTTCCCACTACTTTACTTTTGACACTCTGTAGTATCAGTGATATCATGTAATTCATGATTTACATGTAAATCATGAATAGATAGCTTTATGTCACAATCAATAGAAACAACGAAAGTACAGGAAAGAGGCGTCATCACGCTTCCCCGTCGCGTGCGCGAGAAATTGGGTATTAAGAAAGGCTCTACGGTTGCCTTTATCGAAACACCTGAAGGCAATTTTGAGCTACGCAGCCTTGAGGCAGAAACCATGGCAACGCTTGATGTGATCGGAGCAGCACTCAGAGAGAAGGGTATTTCTCTGAATGAGTTAATTACCTCCGGAAAGACACACCGGCGAAAACTGATTAAGGAACTGTACGATATTGACTCACAGGATAAATGAAACGCATTTTCGTTGACTCCAGCGTACTGCATTCAAAGGTTGGCTACCAAGAATGAAATCCCGAATCAAGGAAGTTAGTCTACGTCGCCGATAGAACTCACATCTGCGCTATGCCGAAAAACAAAAAAGACGAGGAGTGTGTCCTCGTCTTGTGCAATCATCCGGCGCGCTGACGCTCGATTTATGGCGCGGCTACTGGTTCACTTTGACCTGTAAGTCCCATTCAATCGTCGTCGTGATCATACGGTCATCAGCTGGATTTTCGGTATCGACTTCGCACACGCGCACGGGTTTCATCAGCCAGAGTAGCTTGCGATGAACGAGCAACATGCTGTTCTCAACGCTGTATTCACGCATGAACAAGGCGATGGGAACATTATCACGATATGTACGCAACGTCACCTCGATTACAAGGTGGCCGTTGTGGTATTCGTTGTCGCGTACGTTCAGCGTGACGAGTCGGAGATAGACACGTGGCATCTAGCTGATAGGGGGAGCCCCGGGATG
This sequence comes from uncultured bacterium, assembly GCA_903873965.1. Taxonomy (GTDB): domain Bacteria; phylum Chloroflexota; class Anaerolineae; order J036; family Brachytrichaceae; genus CAIXPS01. The sequence goes on along the minus strand of CAIQQO010000340.1, from coordinate 1,549 downwards.
GGGAAGTCCGGCGCGATTATTGATGAAGCATGACTCGCTGCGCACGGCAGGTTCTAACCATGCCGTGCACAGCGAGTTTATATCAAAGCAGCCAAGGAAGCTAATCTGCTACAAAAAGATCATTCATGACCATGAACCACAGTTTCACCTTGAACACGATAGGCGCAGGCGGCACGGGCAGGTCCAAGACTGGTGAGCTTATGGGGTCTGTCACAGGCGTACGCGGTGGCTTTGTAGCTTCTGGGCTAAGCAGAGCGGCTGCAGGACGATTCAACAACGATACACCCAGCATATCGAGGTTGTATATCGTATCCAGATAACCATAGACCTCGACAGCATAGGAGCCACTCACCGGTACTGTGAAGGTGACCACATCGGTACCTACACCGCTATTCACGCTCTCTCCTACTGAGGAAGTGTCCGGTTGCCACACATAGAGATCTCCGTCGCCGGATACGGTAGTCAACGTGGCGGTGAACTTTTCGCCCTGCGCCAGATTGAGCTGGTACAGGTTGGTATCACCTTCTCGCACCGCCTGCCCGGTGTTGATGAAGTTAATGCGCTTCATGACGGGTTCCAGCACAATGTTGCCGCGTCCATCTGCTACCCACACCTGGTAATAATGCACGCCTCCACGGTTGACCATCGTCATCGTAAATGCTGCCTGATAGGGAAGCCAACCGCTGTTCTTGACTTCGACCCACGTGCGCGCAGCCACGTTATACATACGCTCGATCAGGTACATCGACTGTAGCTGAGAACCGCCCGTATCCGTAGCAACCAAGGTCACGTTGATGACGGGGTCGCGCGTGATCTGCGCACCATCATTCAGCGTAACATTCCCAATCGTAGGCGGAATATCATCGTTCAAGTCCGGTATGATCGTGAACGAGTGCTTGGCGATGTTATTCAGCTTGTTCGTCTCAGTATATTGATTGAACGGATCGATGACAGCGTAGATATCCACGGTCGAGGAGTAGTTCGCGGTGTCCCACAGAATCGACGCCATACCATAGTTGCCAATACCCGGCCCGATTTCCTGCGTGGTTCCTGTGCCCAGGAACGTCCAGCCTTGAACGGGGTTGCCGGCATAGAAAGACACATCAACCGTCTCTGTCAACAAGCCGCCGTTGCGATGCACCACCACTCCAAGTTCTGGAATCGCGCCCCGGCGGAATGAGTATGGCAGTGTCCACAAATCATCCGAACCGGCATAGTAGTCATCGATAAGGCTGTTCGGATCAATCACGGTGTAGGCATACTGCATCACGGAAGTTAAACCCGAACCAGGATTACGGACGGTCAACGTATAGGTTCCTGCCGCCATACCCTTCGGTACGACAGCCTGCACGGTCGTCGTATTGACAATGGTGATATTCTGTAACAGCGAGTGACTGATGCTGTTGCTGATGCTGATCGCCAAGCCCGGCTGCAAGTTACTCCAGAAGATAGTCACATCGTTCGCCATGTTGGTAGGCCCGGTGTTCGGCGCAATACTCAGCACCTCTGCGGCCGGCACAGGCGCGGGGAGAACAATATTGTCTACCGT
>CAIQQO010000339.1 GCA_903873965.1 uncultured bacterium | reverse complement strand
GTTTTGTATGTCGGTGCTGTGCGTTTCGCCAATCGGGCAAAACTGGCACGCGAGGCGGCCATCAAGAGTGGCAGCGGAGTCAAAGCCGGCAGCGCTCGGGCGAATGTAAGTGCAGTACCAGTCGGTACCCGACGGGGGCAGACGTGGATTAAGGCCAAATCTGTTTCAAGCGGTGATCCGTATAGCAAGGCGTGGGCGACCCGTCTGGCGAAATATGGACCGGCGGGGGTGGCGAATGGTCGCCACAAGGTCAAGTAATCGTGGTCGTGGGCACGCAGCCCGTTAATTTTCGAGTGAGGAATCCATATGGCAGTATTAGTTTTGTCAGCGAGTGCATCGTGGGACACGTTCAGCGCATCCCATGCGCCGCAGATCAGCGATGGGTTGATCGCCGGTGAAGACCTCGGAATGCTAACCCCTTGCTACGTCAAGTCGGACGGCAAAGTGTGGAAGAGCGATGGCACGTCGGCGAATGCCGCTGCCCATGTCGATGGTTTTTCCCTGCGGCATGTTCACTCCGGCGAGCCGGTCACGTTGGCGGGACTGGGTTTGAAGATTAAGTACACAGATACCTTGTTGACGCCGGGCGCCATCTATTACCTTGCGGCAGGTGGCGGATTGGACACGGCCACTACAACTGGCGATTCGGCTGGAACTTGTCGTGCAGTCACATCTGACTTGATGCGCGTCATCCGCATATTCTAGTCAAGCGATAAGTCCTTATTCAGGCAGGAGATTTATAAATGGCAGCAATTCCGCAGCAAATCGGCACGTTGACACTCAGCGACCTCGCAGTCGAGCGTGCGATTACGATCACCGATTTCGGTGTCACTAACATCAACATCATCATCCAGCAGGACATGGCGCGGCATAACGCGATCGTGGCCGACATGATGTCGGCGCTGGTTGAGACCACTACCGACCGCGCGCGCGCCTACGCTGGTTCAGCCAAGGCGAGCAAAATGGTCGAAGTGGACGAAATGGGCCGCACCTCGACGACCAAATCCAATCGTCCCGGTGGGCGCACGGTGGAATTCCCACTGCGCCGCTTCGAGCGCGCGATAGGTTGGACACAGGACTGGTTTGACAGCCATACACCAGCTGAAATGGCGACTGAAGTGCTATCTGCTCAGTCAGCGCACATTGAGTCGCTGAAAGTCGGCGTGCAGGAAGCGCTGTATCGCTCGGCGAACTACACGTTGCGCGACATCTATGTGGATGAGATCGACCTCGACGTCAAGCGTCTGGTCAATGCCGATGGCACAGCCCTGCCGTATGGAATGAACGGTCAGAGCTTCGTTGGCTCAACGCACACCCATTACAAGGTTGGTGCGCTGATCAAAGCCGATCTAGACGGGCTGGTTTACGACGTGATGGAGCACGGTCACGTCAACGGCATCAAACTGGTCGTCAACTTCGCCGATGAGAACGAAATGCGTGAGGTCGTTGGCTTCAACGCCTATCCCGATCCCCGTCTGACCCAAATCAACAGCGCAATGAATGTTCCTAACCAGGTTCTTGATCTAAGCAACATCTACAGCCGCGCCATTGGCACTTTCGGGCCGACAGAAGTAGTCGTGCGCCCGTGGGCAATCCAGGGCTATGCCTTTGCCTGCGCATTGAACGACCTTGAAAAGCCGCTGTGTATGCGTCAGCGCGATAACCCGCGTCTGCAGGGGCTGCGCATCGTGGCTGAAATTTCGTCGCACCCGCTCAACAGCCAGACCTGGCGCGCTGAGTTCGGGTTTGGCGTGTGGAGCCGCACGAATGGTTCCATCCTCGACTTTACTGGCGGCGGCGTCTATACCGATCCGCTGTAGTTCTGCATTTGTTTCCAAGACCGAGAAAATCACGAGAAATCAACCATGGCAGAGACTATTCCTGGCGGGATTGGCCGCCGACGCACCAGTGGGCTAAACGAAACGCCGGCCACCTATGCGTATTTTGACTCGAATGGCGTAAAAATAGACAACGATATTTTGATAGCGCTGGGCGTCGAGCTTAACCTGACCGAGATGCCGTCGGCGCTGCCGGCACAGCCGTCCGCTGTGCGGATGACGCCGAAGAAAAAGCTTAAGGGCGGTGAGGCTGGCGCGTAATGGCATTCACCTATGATCCTGCGCTACCCACCCAGCGCGATCAGATTCGCTTCGAGCTGGGCGATACCCGGGTCGCACCTGCTGGCATATTGCCCAATGGTGAGAACGTTCCAGACGAGACGATAGACGCGCTCATCGAACAGCTCAGCGACAAGGATCATGTGATCTTCAATATCGCCCATCAGGCGTCCGCAGCGTGGTCCAAAGTGCCGACCAGCTACAACGCGGATGGGCAGAGCATCTCACGCAGCGATGGAAGCGCCAACTGGCTTAACTTCGCGCGGCAGAAACTGACCGAACGCCAGACCTTTGCGTCGAAGACATCGGACGTCGGATTCGGGTCCGTCGATCTGAGTCTCGATGGAGCAGGGGAAAACAACGACGTCACGGACGAATTTGCACGGCGGACCAAACTCTATCGTCGGCCGACCCAGTTTTATTCATCTAAGTGGCATTAGCCAAAGGAAAGATATGGAAGCTGTATTCACTTCTGATTCAATTCTCAAAATTGCAGGCGCGGTGCTGTCGCTGTTGTTCCTGTTTGTTCCTTATTTACGCAAGCGCTACGATCCGCTCGCATCCGAAGTCAAGGCGTCGGTCATGGCTCTCTTGATCCTCGGCACCGCAGTCGCCATCGGCGTAGGTGCCTGCACCGGCATTTTCCAGGGATTGGCCTGCACACAGCAGGGCATCATGGGTTTCATCTTCGGTGCCGTATTCAACGCTCTTCTGGGCAACGTCGGCACATTTATCGTCTTCAAACCGATCGCAAGTGCGGTATTCGGCGAAAAGGATAAGGAGTGGGCTGAAGCTCGAACCGAAATCAGCGCACCGAAAGCCTCGACCGGCATGAGTGCGCGTGGGTTCATGGGGCCGGCATTGATTGCGGCGCTCCTGGCGACCATGCTTGGATTTGGCGGGACTAAACGCTTGGCAGCCAGCGTTGACGGATCGCCCGCATTCGGTGCAGGAACTGGTGTCAGCGGCGTGATCGTAATGATTCCGCAGACTGCCCTCACGACCGCGACTACATTCAAGACGACTGCGGCATGGTCGGCGAAGGACTATTCCAAGTACGACATCCAGTATGCCGTGTCGGCGACCGGGACAAACACCCTGACTATTGCGTTACTGGCGAATAACTTCACATATGTCATTACGTCGCCATGGTGGGTGACTGCAACCAACGTGTTCACCGTGGTAACGACTAGCGGCAACTCATCGGGCATTGCAACCGTCACTGCGTTTGGGCGCTGGAACATCATGAAGGTTGATTCTGCCAACACCGTACCGGTGACAGTGACCGTGTTTGCAGTAGCAATCCCATAGTTGGATGGCTGAGCAGCATGAAAGAAGCAATTGCAAGGTTCATCAGGGCAGTCTTGTCGGGCAAACCAAACCCGGTTGAGTGGCTATTAGCCTGGGTGGCCCTGGTTTGCGGGATCGTTCTGGTGGCTCCGTTTCATACATTCGATGTAGCGGCTTCATATGGAGTTCTGGATCGATTGATTGACGAAACAGTGCTGGCGGCTGGCTTGATCGCCGTTGGCGTGTTCTCACTGTGGGCGACCGGGGCGGGCATGGTGAAGATGCGCCGGATTGCGACCATGATCGAGACTGTCATCTTCTTGTTCCTTGCAATTGTGATTACTCTCTCAGTTCCCTACTCACTGGGAAATGTGTTCTATGTACTTGCTGGCTACTCAGCGTGGGCATTTGTGAGGATGGGACTCACAGCGAGTGGCTGACCCCACACAGGTAATCCTGGCAGCAATTACAGCGATCTTTGGCGGTGCGGTTGTCAAGCTTATCGATTGGATGATTGTGCGGCGTCGAGGCAATGTGGTTCTGACGCTGAATGATCGGTCGGAACTGAAATTATTCATTGAGGAATCGCGCATTCGCCAGGCAAAGACAGATGGCCGACTTGACGAAGCGTTGCGCCGGATAGACGAGTTAACCATCAAGAACGCCGAGCTGCTTACCAAAGTAGCGGTGCTCGAGCAAGAGAAGCGTGCGTGGGATTCGGATCGCATCGAGTTACAGTCCCAGCTCGATCATTCTCGGATGGATATGGTTTCTCAGCAGCGCCAACTGGAATCTCAATCACTGGAGATAGACGAGTTGAAGGCAAGGGTGAAGCAGTTAAGTCATTCGGCGGAGAGTTGATATGACATTGGGACTAGCGGATCTGCTCGATGGTTTTGAGCGACCGTGCAGCCTCCCAGCAGGTGGCGAATCGACTGAATCAGTTGATACGCGATTGCAAGGCGTTAATTTGGCGAAAGCCATTGACATCCTCCCCGCTCTAAAGAGACGGGGATTCCAAGAAACACAATGCTAAGCACGATGTTTACCCGGTTGGTTCGCAACTCGACGGACACTGCCTTTGGGGGTCGAACTCCCGCGGGTCTTACGCAGTCCTCCTTGCGCGTTTATCCTCTCCGTTACGACCGGGCCTGGGCGACTCGCATCGCAAAGTATGGGCCGACTGGTAGCGGCAAGAGTGTAGGGAAAAGGAAGTAAACGATGGCAACAACAAAGGTCCGCACCGCCAGTGAATCCGCTCTGAGAAATGCGCAGTTAAACCTGCTGGGCAAGGGTTTCAATAAGCCGGCGCGCGATCTGCTTGCCGCCAGAAATTCCAAGCCGGTACTGCGTGTCGATGATACGAACGGATTAAGTATGGACGATCCGATGTTTAACCGCAATTACCAGCACGTCGCAGCCATTAATACGGCTCGGAACCTGTCCCTCAACCGTCTAAACAAACTAAACGAACCTGCTTACCTGGCGAACAACCAGTACGTCAGAGCAGGAAGGACACGAACAAGGAAATACGGGCTGAGCGGATTACCTGGCAAGTCTTTCAAAAAGAGGTAATCCAGTGGCGAAGGCAAAAACAGCAGGATATGCGGTCAAACAGGCAGCCCGGCTATGGGCGCGGACATACGCCAACTATCGCCAGAAAGATTCAGGTGCGCGAGCCACGCTTGCCGCAACCCAGCCCGGTTTAACCAAAACCCAGACGAATGCGGCGATTGCGAAGTCACTCGGCCCGGCGTGGAAAGCTACGCGATCTCGCGCGTATCAGATCGCACAGGCTCGGTCAAATGTCCTAAGCAGGATCAACCCGCCGATTCCCATCGAAAAGATTCAAGAGGCTGCGGCGGCAGGGGATCGCTACGCGAAAGCATGGGCGACCCGCATCGCGAAGTATGGGCCGACCGGTGTTGCCAGCGGAAAGGCAAAAAAGAAATAAACCATGGCGCGATCCAAGACCGCTCAGCAGGTCATCGACCAGTCCAATCGCTTGCAAGGTAAAGCGTATGCCGAGTATAGCCTTAAAGAAGCGGCGGTTAAAACAGCGCTGGCGAAGATACCTGGAACCGACTATCAGCGAAACCAGGCGCAGATAAAGGCTCTGACACCGGCATGGAATCGAACCAACGGGCGCGCGTGGAATATCGGCATCGCCCGAAACAATGCCTTAAGCAAGCTCAATCCGATCTCAGTCGGACAGATTACGAAACAGGCAAACGGTGGCGATCCCTACGCAAAAGCGTGGCAAACGAGGCTGGCTCGGTACGGGCCGACTGGAAATGGCAAGTCAGTAAAGAAGCCGACATAGCGTTTAGTGCTAACCGATTTCTTATAGCAGCAATTAATCTCTGTTTGAAGTAAAAGGATTTCGTGATGGCAAAAAAATCACCAGCAGCACTGAAGAAACAGGTAGACAGGCTACTCAATGCAACTAACAATCGTCTTTGGGCCGCGACAGCCAAAATAGATGCCGTCGAAAGCAAAAAGGGTTGGAGCGACGCGACTGACGCGGCGAGAGCGGCCAGAGAGAAATTCGCCACTAACCGTGCGGGAACGATTTACAGAGCGTACAAAGGTCTCCTGCCTCCCCCAAAGCCGCGCACGACATTCCTGCCGCCTACGGGCAAGCCAGTAACAACAAAGGCAAACGGCGATCGCTATACGAAAGCGTGGGCGACCCGCATTGCCAAGTATGGATCTGCGGGCAGTAGGTGGTATTCAAAGTCGAGATTCTTTACCCCGAAGAAGAAGTGACCTGCAACGGCAGTTCAGCAGGTAATTGATCAGGCCAGCGCCTGCTGAGAAGGGCTTGCGGCGAGTACAGCCGGAAAGAGACTGCAGTAAAGCAGGCGATGGCGAAGATGTCTGGGACGGATTGCGAAACAGGCAAACGTGGCTGGCTCGGTATGGTCTAGCGGGCGTTTCCGCCGGGAAGTTAAAGAAGAAGTAGCGGCAACACGAACCGTGGTTCGTGTGCAATAAAAGCGCAAAGACTGGCCAAGCGCAATCTCGGCAAAGTTTGGAATAAATTGGTGCATTGCTATGGCTGAGAAGAAGACAAGCAGGAAATTCAAAATCGGAACGGACGGCGTCATTACCGACAACGTCGGGCGCAAGTACAGCGCGGAAGGCGCATTATTGCACACGCCAAAAGGCAAAAAGCCACTACCGATTCCGGCCAGCCACCCAGTAACCGTAACTGCGGTATTGATCAGGTCATCCGCGAATTACAGCCGTGTGCAGCGCGCCGTTGCAAAGAATCCGGCGATTGCAGTAGCGCGAACCGCAAAACCCGCAGTCACGGCGGAAGCGATTCAGAAGGCGGCAGATGGTGGCGATCGCTACGCGAAGGCGTGGGCGACACGATTAGCCAAATACGGAATAGCGGGAAAGAAGAAGTAGAACGGTGCGATCCCGACAGCCCTGATAGCCGGAATACTGGCCGAGAGAAAGCAAATCCTGTCATCGACAGGAAGGAAAATCCAGATTATGGCAGCGACAACCAGCAGGAAATTCACAATCGGATCGGGCGGCATCATCACCGATAACACCGGGCGCAAGTACAACGCGGACGGAAAACTCCTGCTTCGCCCGAAAGGCGCGAAAGCACTCGACATTCCGACCAGTCATCCCGTGCTTGCCACAGCGGCAGGGCGGCGTGCGCAGGAGAACGCCAATCGTGTTCAGCGCAATGTCGCAAAGAATCCCGTACTGGCAACGCCACGAACCGCGCGCCCGGCGGTGACTGTTGGCGCGATCCAGACGGCGGCTGCGGGCGGCGATAAGTACGCCAGGATGTGGGCTACCAGACTGGCGAAATACGGACCCGCTGGCGCTGGAAAGTCCAGGAAGTAGGCAAGACTTTAAGTCAGGCTACGGCAGGTAAAGACTGTGACAAAAACCACTGCGCAGATAACGAAACAATACAACAAGCTTTCCGTAAAAAACGAGAAAAACTGGGACAAACTCCGAACGGCTGCGATCAAAAGCAGGAACTCGAAGCTCGATCCGGGTGTCGTGGCGAGAAGGAAGGTAGCAAGCCGGCAAACAAAGATCGATTCCGCCTATATTGGCCTCTTAAATGTTGCGGCTGCGGGCGGAGATCGCTACGCCAAGGCGTGGGTGACGCGCATTGCCAAGTATGGGACTGCTGGATTCAGCGCGAGAGGACTCAAAGTCCTTGTGGGCCACGGGTAATTAATAGGTCGCTAAGTATGGCCCGTCGGGCCTTAGTCCCAGTGGACTTGCGTCGCTCAGGCATGGAAGAGATTCAGGCGGTAGATAAGTTCAGAAACCAGGAGCAAAATGAAACTGAGTATACAAAAAGGGCTGGCCATCGCGGTTGTTGTTTTGTTTGCCGCTTTCAGCGGTGGGCGAATTAACGCACAACAGCCCAAGCTGGGCGACCAGTCAATTATCGACGATTCGGCCATATCCGCCCCGATCGAGAACGGTGGCACTGTGTTGACGCCGATCGGCGCGAATGTCACGTCGGTCGACGATCAGGCTGTTGCTGCGCCAGACGAGGTAGTGGTGGACGAAGTGTTCACGGCGGATAGTGGCTATATGCGTGGCTGGTTCGAGGGGTGTATTGAGTTTGCGCCGATACAAAAGTGCGTGGACCGACTAGCAGAGATTCAGCCAAAAGGGCCGCCGGCGGCTTCGATCTGGTGGTTATCCACACCGAAGTAGATGCGATTTACGGAGTTTGGCCTATGGCAAACAAAACGACTGAACAGGTGAGTATTCAAGCCGACCGCGCCCACGCGACACTAGTTCGTCTGCAAAAGTCGAGACTTGCGGCACTGCGAAAAGAGTATCTTCTTCCCGACGGCAGGTTTCCTGCCGCCAAGAATGGTGAGTGGCGCGCCCAGAATGCCAGGAACGAAGAGTATTACGCGAAGGAAAAGAAATACTTGAGCGTTGCCAAGAGAGAAAACCAGATCGAGGCGGCGGCGGATAAGGTATTCAAGAAGGCGAAAGCGGCGCAAAAGATAGCCTCGGCGACGGTGACCGCTGCCGTAGCCAAGACCGCAATCAACAAGGCTGCGGCGGGTGGCGACCCGTATGCGAAGGCGTGGGCGACTCGCATCGCGAAGTACGGGCCGACTGGTGTGGCGCCGGGAAAGCAAAAGAAGTAATTCCTTGTCATAGAAACTACTCGTGCGTCTATCTTAAGCCCATGGCATTCTTCACCCAGTTTGAACTCGGAATCATCAGAGATGATGTTGCTAGAAGCTTCTTCGACGAGTGCATTCTGTATGGCGAAGAAGCCGTGGTTGGCGAAGACGAGTACGGAATGCCGATCATGAGTGAGCCGGCAGAGATTACTTCTCCATGCGGGTTTGGCCCTAGTCAGGTGAGGTACGTGATGGGCAAGGCGGAAGTCCCGATCTATGACGCGACATTGCGCTTGCCAAATACAGTCGATATGCGCGGCATAATCCGGGCGGCGATCAGCAAGCGCCAGGGCGAAACGCTGAATCCCATGCCTTTATACGAAATCGTGGGCACGAATGTTCCCGGTTTTGTTGCATGGGTTGTCAACCTGCGTTCGGTGGTGCTGAGGTGACAAAGGCGAAAGTCCGGTTCTACACCGAAGATATTCTGGCGTTGATTCGCAATGCGAACAGCCAGGTTGCGCGCAATCTTGCAGAAGCCATTGCGGAAGAGGCGCGCAAGAATATCAGCCGGAACGATCAGGTAGACACCGGGTATATGCGCAAGGCGATCTACGTGAAAACTCGCAACTATTCCGGCTATCAAGAGGCCAAATCCGCAGCCGAGGCATATACCTACAGCCGCAGGCGAAACAGGCGAATGCCGCCGAAGATGAAATTCGCACCGGAAGCCGAACTCAGCGATTCTGCTGCCGCAGTCGGGTGCGCCGCAGACTATACGCTGGTACAGGAATTGAGAGAACCATTCCTGTATCCGGCACTCGAAACAGTCGCCCGGAACCAGGCCGAAGCGATCTGCCAGCGAGTCTATCGGGAGGCAGTCAAGTGATCGACTGCGAGGCGGAAGTCAGGAAGATGCTTGCGGGATCAAGTGTTCTGGCCGGGATTATCGGGGCGCGTATCTATATGTCACGCGATTTTCCGAAGAATTTCGAACTCAATGACGGCCCAGCCTTGAAGGCATCCGTGCGCGGGGGAAGCCCCGATTACACGCGAAAAGTCCTGTCGCCTTCAATCCAGATTCAGTCATATGGGCGCACAGACAAAGAAGCGCGCTCGCTGGATAAGGCAGTTTTCGATTGTCTTGACAACAAAAAGTTTGGCTACTTCGTAATGCTGGCACATCTGGAGTCGCTCAGTCAATTGTCGGTCGAGCCTGAGACGCAATGGCCGTTCATGCTGGCTTTTTATACGTTTACTTTACGTAACCCTTAAGGAGGGCAGCCTAGATAGTAGATAGGTGTCCAAAAGTGTGAAATAATGTGCGTTATGGCCACATATAACATCTCTGAGTTTGCAGTTCGGGCCGGTGTATCCGTAAAAACCCTACAGCGATGGGATAGGGCAGGAAAGCT
>CAIQQO010000338.1 GCA_903873965.1 uncultured bacterium | reverse complement strand
CGTTTTATGCTGTATCACTGGTTGCTGCGCTGTTGCAACTATCAAGAAAGACTCTCAAAGACCGTAACTACCACCTGAGTTCAATTGGCAATGAAATGTTCAGCGCGGAAACCAGGCTTGCACAGATCAGAAAGGCTTACGAGAAACGGTTGGCTGACTTGCGTTCAAAAATGGAAGAACAGAAAAGGATGATCGATTCCTGAGGCACGCGCCCATGAAATTTCACGCAAAGCGATACACTCAATTCATATTTACCATTCATTAGTTGGAATAAAATACGACTATGACGTACGTGCAAGTGGTTCAAGATGCAAAACAACTGACCGCGGCTGAAAAGCGCGATCTGGTGGAGGTGTTGCTGCGCGATCTGCGGCAGTCGGTCTTGTTATCGGCGACTGAGGCAACTCTCACAGTCGAGGACAAGTTACGCATCGTGGATGAACTAGGCGGCAGCTTAAAACCGTTGAAGGCGTGATAGTGTGTAAATCGTTAGATATTTAGCCCATCGAGGTGAACCATGGGGATTAAGGTCGGCATGGTCGGTGTGGGTTCGTTTGCGCAGTGTTTCATTCCGTTGTTCAAGGCGCATCCGTTGGTAGATAAGGTCGTGTTGTGCGATCTGGATGCGGCCAAGCTGGCGCGCAATGCCGCCGAGCATGGCATTGCCGTAACGTGCCCGTCGCTTGACGCGCTGCTGGAAACCGATGTCGATGCCGTTGCCATCATCACTCAGCACTGGATGCACGCGCCGCAGGCGATGCAGGCTTTGCGCGCGGGGAAGCATGTCTATTCTGCTGTGCCCGCGGGTATCACGGTCGAGGAAATCGCCGAACTGGTCGATGCGGTGAAAGCGACTGGCAGGATTTACATGATGGGCGAGACCAGTTATTACTATCCCAATGTGATCTATTGCCGCGAGCAGTTCGAGCGCGGCGCGTTTGGGCGGGTGGTGTTTGCCGAGGCCGAGTATTATCACGACATGGATAACGGGTTGTACGACGTGGCCAAGTGGCGCGGAGGCGACCGTTGGCGCGAACTGGCCGGCGGCCCGCCGATGTACTATCCCACGCACTCGATCAGCCAGGTTGTGTCGGTGACCGGCGCGCACATGACGCATGTCTCATGCCAGGGCGTGGTTGATCAGCACGAAGACGGCTTGTACAGAGCTGACGTCAATATCTGGCACAACACATTCAGCAACGAATGCGCTCTGTTCAAGATGTCGGATGGCAGCGCCGCGCGCATCAACGAGTTTCGGCGGGTCGGTCACCCCGGCGGCGAGCGCATGTCGATGTGGGGCACTAAGGGTAGCTTTGAACTCAACGCGGCGGGTGTGGCGTGGGTCACGAAACAGCGCGACGAGGTCAAGCGACTTGACGGCATCATGGACATCAGCGGCGTACCCGCACCGGATGGCGGAATGTGGACAGGTGTGTCATCGGTTCACCCTGTGGCGCGGTTGCCGCGCGCGTTCGTTGGCAAGCCGAACGGCCACTGGGGTTCGCACCAGTTTCTGGTGGATGACTTCGTGACGGCATGCGTTACTGGCATACACCCGCCTAATAACGTGTGGCAGGCTGCGCGTTACACCGTGCCGGGGATTGTGGCGCATGAATCGGCGATGCGCGGCGGTGTGTTGATCGAGGTGCCCGACTTCGGCGATGCGCTGTAGGCGCGGCACAACGGTTCGGCCAGAGCAAGAGTTGATGACAAAAGTAAAACTATCCCCTTTCGTCATTCTATTGATCATCTCAGCAGTGAACACAGCGCTCGTACCGGCTGTCGCGGCTGCTTACGGGTATAACGCACAGGTTCTGGTCTATTCGGCGGGCGCGTTCGTGTTTCAGGTGGTGTTGACGGGGCTGTTATGGATGTACATGGCCAGGAATCCAGCTGGTGCAACACTCATTGGGGGCTATATCCGGGCAGGATTGTTGATCGGGCTGCTGTGGGTGGTCGAGATTGGCATCAACAGTATCATCACACCGCCATTGCCAGCGCGCGATATCATCGACAATGTTTTCTGGGCGGCGGTGGCAGTAGCGACATTGTCTTGCGCGGCCGTTTTTGCCTATCGCGCGCGGCGCTTTCGCGCCGGCGTACTGGCAGGTGCATGGAGCGGTCTGGCCAGCGGCGCGGTGGCATGCTGTACGGCGTTATGGTTCATCGTGATTGCGATGGGCTTGATCGTGCGCGATCCGCTTAATGTTGCCGAGTGGGCTGCGCGCGGGCCAACCAGCGGCGCACCTGGCATAGCGGCTTACTTCGCCTACGAGACATTCCTCGGCGCGTTCATGCACCTGACTGTATTGGGCATCGGCATGGGCACAGTGCTGGGCGTCATTGGTGGGTTGATCGGCAGAATGGTTGCGACCAAAATGACTCGCAGGTAACGATCATGCTAGGCCCGCTGGCAGACGCTCCCGACAGCGTGCAAATTCTACGCCAGGGTCACTGGACCCTGGCGCCTTCACCCCGCACTTGCATACCTGATCGTCTAGCCTCTTGCTTCTTGCCTCTGACCTCCGACTTCTGACTTCCGACCTCTACGCCGTTCCGATCTCGATCAGCGCGGGGCTCATGGGCGCCAGCGTCAGGCTTAGGGTCACATGATCTGCGGACCATGTGGCTTCTGAACCGCTGACGGGCAACGGCTGGGTTGTAGCAAGCGCGTCGCAGGGCACATCGAAGGTGTAGGTCTGCTCAAGGTCGGTGATGTTGAAGACATTGATGACGCCGCCGGCCTTTTCGGGTATGGTGTGCATGTGGATGTTTTCGGCAATGCCATGGAATCGCCCGCGCCCAAAGTAGGCCCTGAGCCTGTTGTACGTGGCCATCTGAGCCTTGTAGGCTGCGAAGCGCTTATCGTGGTCGTAGGGCGGCAATCCTTCGCCGGGTTCAATCGTCTTGTTGCTGTCCTTACCCCCGATGCCCAGATGGCGCACAGTGGATGCCGTCCACCAGAAGAACACACACTGGTCGTTATCCGCGGCCATGGTGATATGCAGGTATAGCGGAATGTTGCAGCCCAGCGCGTAGTAATATAGCGCCAGCGCCCGACCGGAGCGCAGGTCGTTGAGGCAGTCCCACATATACTCGAAGCCCCAGTTCTCATCGTAGGCGCCGCTGTCGCCAAAGCCCTGCTTGAAGTACGTGGGCACATAGATCGAGGTCGCCCACGGCCATACGGGATCGTGCGCCTCGACAGTCAGCCCGGGACACGCACGGCGCACGGCGCGCGTTAACGAATACACGGCCATCACGTGTTCGAACGGCGTGCTGGGCACGTCGTGGCCATGCGATTCATTGTGACATGGCCCGCGCCAGTCCATCTCGTCGAACATCATGAAACGCACCCCATGCGATGAGATGGCCAGGATGCGTCCCAGTTTCTCGCGCCAGAACTCGGGGTTGGGCAGGCATGGCTCCCAACTGTCTTTGCCGACGATGGAGTAATACTCGAGCGGCCCCACCTCGCGGTCAGGGTGTTTGACCATGAAATGATGAGGCCAGTGAGCCTTATAGGTGCGCAGAATGGTGCGATAAGCCAGGTCGAGGCCATACTCGTCCTTCAGCGTCTTGATGAAATCAGCAGGGCGACCCAACCGCAGTTCGTCCCACAGTGTCATGCCCTCGACGATCTCCCATCCCGGGTCGAGGTAGAGCATATCGCAACCGACTTCGCGCGCCTTGGCAGCCTCTTTCAACAACGCGTCGCGGGTGTAGAACTGCAACAGCTTCACCGGATCGGAGTGATACCAGCCCACGTCATAGAGTTCGTTCCAGTTGATATGCGGTCGGTAGTCGGCTGGAAAGCCATGACCTTGCGCATCAATGTAGTCGCGGTAGGTTTCATAAGCACGCGCGATGCCGCCTGTGTAAGGCAGGTAGACAGTGCGCCCGAATTCAAACTCGGTGTTGGGTGGGAATAGCCGCGCTTGCGAGGGTTCGCCGTAGAGGGCAAAGCCAATGCCGCCAAAGTGCAACTGTGTCTCTTCAGCGCCCTTCTCAGGCCCGGCCACAGCCAGTTCGATCGCGGTGTTGTTGTATTTCAGAATGACCAGCCCGCTGTCGCCGGTGCTCCATGCCCACGCTTCCGAACGCACGATGCCGT